>CAYJPR010000043.1:0-10279 GCA_964372075.1 uncultured Desulfovibrionaceae bacterium
CAGACCCGCTTTGCTCTCGATTTACGTAATTGCTCGTTCCTCGCAAACGTAAACGCCTTGGGCGCCCGTTGGGTCGGCCTTTCCAAAAAACTTTCATTGCGGCAACATCTTATCTTTGAAAGTAAATTTTTTCCGCAGCCTCGAATGTTAAAATCTATTTTTTAAATAAGTAGCGATTCTTTCCCCACAAAAAAAGCGCCCCGAAGAGCGCCTTTTCAAATTCATGTATGCCTATGGCTTATAAGGGCAATACCATCTTTCCATGCTTGTCATTGATAACAAGAGCGGCAGCTTCATATAAAGCAAAAGAGCCACACACAATGCCCACATAACCGGCAAGGGTATGAATGCTATGGCTTAATGCGGCATCTGCTGCGGTGAAGTTTGCTGCAGAAAGTAAAGCAAAAAGTAAGGTCAAAGAAGAAAATACCAACTTACCAATGAGGGCGCCCTTCAAAGTGCCAATGGTAAGTAAAGCGGTAAATAGACCCCACATGCCAAGGTAGCAACCCATGGCAAAAGGAGTAGCGGCGGGCAGGCCAGCTTCTTTGGCAGTCCACAAAAAGACGAGGGTAAGCCAAAAAGAACCGTAAGACACAAAAGCTGTGCTGCCAAAGGTATTGCCACGGCGAAATTCCATACAGCCGGCGATAATTTGCGCAATACCACCATAAAAAATACCCATACCCATAATCATCACATCCAGCGGAAAGAAACCAGCATTATGGATATTAAGTAAAATGGTAGTCATACCAAAGGCTGCAAGGCCAATGGGCGCCGGATTGGAAAGGGAGTTCACTGCAGTAGACACGAAAAATTCCTCGTAAAAATGTTTTTTCCTTCTGTAAAAAGGAAGCAAAATAATGAATAGAGCCTTAAGACATAAGGCAACCTTAACAATATACAAAAATGTAATGCCTGTGCAAGCTAGTAAGATTTGCTTTGCGAGTCAATAAAAAGCTTGTCTTTGATGCATAAAAAGCGTACTAATTAGGAATGGCTCTTAACAAGCCAGTTTCATATTGTAATATCTATATCTTACCTGGGAGGAAGCATGGATGTAGTTTTATTATCACGGT
This sequence comes from uncultured Desulfovibrionaceae bacterium, assembly GCA_964372075.1. Classification (GTDB taxonomy): domain Bacteria; phylum Desulfobacterota; class Desulfovibrionia; order Desulfovibrionales; family Desulfovibrionaceae; genus CAYJAD01. The sequence continues at coordinate 1,080 of CAYJPR010000043.1, forward strand.
TACAATTTGCTGTAGCCGTTTTTTTTCACTTCGTCTTTGTGCCGCTTACCTTGGGCCTTTCTGTCCTTTTGGCTTGGATGGAAACCCGCTATGTGCGCACCGGCGATGAATTTTGGAAACGTCAAACCCAATTTTGGGGAAAACTGTTTGTCATCAACTTTACCCTTGGGGTAGTAACCGGTATCACCCTTGAATTCCAATTTGGCACCAACTGGTCGCGTTATTCGGAATATGTGGGTGATATTTTTGGTTCTTTACTGGCAGTAGAAGCCACCGTGGCTTTCTTCTTAGAGTCCAGCTTCTTGGCCATATGGGTCTTTGGCTGGAAAAAAGTAAGTAAAAAAGTGCACTTATTCTCCATTTACATGGTAGCCCTAGCCGGTAACATTTCCGCTTTCTGGATTATCGTTGCCAATGGCTGGATGCAAAATCCTGTGGGCTATGTGCTGCGTAATGGCCGCGCCGAACTAGATAACTTCTTTACCGTTGTCACCAACCCCTATGCCATTGGGCAGTATTTCCATACTGTGACTTCCACATGGATGCTAGGCGGCTTCTTTGTGCTTGGCGTATCTGCATGGCATTTATTGCGCAAAAGCAATGTAGAATTTTTCAGCCGCTCTTTCCGCATGGTGGCCCCTTTCACCCTTATTATGGTTATTCTTGTTTCCATTGCCGGTCACCATCAAGGCCAAATGGTGGGCAAGTATCAGCCTGCCAAATTAGCCGCCATGGAATCCCTTTGGGAAAGTGGCCCCGAGGCCCCCATGCATGTTTTTGCTTGGCCTAGCGAAGAGCAAGAAAAGAATGTGGTGGAATTTCTCAGTATTCCCGGCTTAACTTCTTGGCTTTCCTTTGGAGATACCAAGGCCGAAGTGCAAGGCTTAAGCGCCTTTGCCAAGGAAGATCGTCCACCATTATTAGTGACCTTCCTTTCCTTTAGAACCATGATAGCCCTCGGCGGCCTCTTCATGCTCTTAGCCCTTTGGGCTTTCTTCCAGCGTAATAAAGGCATGGATGCGCATCCTTTACTCATGCGCGCCTTAGTATGGGCCATTCCCCTGCCCTATATAGCCATTATGCTGGGCTGGGCCGTGGCTGAAGTGGGCCGTCAGCCTTGGATTGTGTACGGGCTTATGCGTACTTCTGATGCAGTATCGCCCATACCCGGTAGCAATGTGGCCATATCCTTGGTGGCTTTCATTGTGGTGTACTCCATGCTGGGCCTCATTGACATTTACTTACTTCGTAAATACGCCTGTAAAGGCCCTAAACCTGCGAAAGCCTAAGGAGAAAAAGTATGCTAGAAACAACCTGGTTTGTCCTCTGGGCTCTTTTGTGGGCTGTCTACTTTATCTTAGACGGTTTTGACCTTGGCCTGGGTACGCTGTTGCCATTTTTAGGCAAAAATGAGCATGAAAAACGCGTTATCCTCAATGCTGCAGGCCCCTTTTGGGACGGCAACGAAGTATGGCTCATTACGGCCGGCGGTGTCACCTTTGCCGCTTTCCCCAAAGCCTATGCTGTTATGTTTAGCGCGCTGTATGCTCCGCTCCTCATCATTCTTTTTGCGCTTATTTTCCGCGCGGTTTCCTTTGAATTCCGCAATAAAGAAGACCACCCATTATGGTCGGCCTTCTGGGATAAAGTGCATTTTATCTCTAACCTTATTCCTGCTGTGCTCTTTGGTGTGGCCTTTGCTAACCTCTTCATGGGCATTCCCATTGACGGCGACGGCGTTTACCATGGCAACTTGCTCAAGCTCTTAAGCCCCTACGGCATTGCTGGCGGCGTCTTCTTCTTAGTCATGTTCTGCTTACACGGCTCCTTATGGTTGGCCTTTAAGTCAGAAGATGATTTACAAACGCGCGCTCTAAGCACAGCCATCTTCTTATGGCCCGTTATGCTGGTATTATTGGTGGCCTTCTTAGGTATGACCGCCATGTACACCAAGCTCTATGACAATTACTTGGCTAACCCTGTCTTATTCGTTGTACCAGTGATAGCTCTTGCCGGCCTCATTGGCGTGCGCGTCTTACTCAATGCCGGTAAAATCATTTGGGCATGGGCTAGCAGTGGCCTCTATATCCTTGGAGTGACCTTCTTTGGTGTGCTTGGCATGTTCCCAGGTATTATTATCTCGAACATGGACCCAGCCTTTACGGTGACAGCTTTCAATGCTGCCTCCAGCCCCTTAACCCTTAAAATCATGCTGGGCGTAACCTTGGTTTGCATACCCATAGTTTTAGCCTATCAAGCATGGATCTACGTTATCTTCTCCGGTAAAGTTACCGCTGAAGACTTAGACGACGATCACGCCTATTAATACACAAAGCCCTGCGCGCTTATGAAAGTGTGCAGGGCTTTTTTTACACCGCAAAGTAAAAGTTTACTCTCATGCCAAAGTACATGTGAATAAAAAAACTTTAAATAAAATGCTTTAAAAGCTTGCTAAAGAGCCATTATTGTCTTATTTCTTCTGTTAAGAGCTCTGCATCTTTTTCCCAATATCTCTCAATTGTATCATCGTCTCACACCAGAGATGATGCGCCTTAAAAGCAGAGACCAAAGCAACAATACCCATTCTTTTATCAACGCCAAACCATAGCACCGACTGGTGGTTATCGGTGACATGGACTTCAGTAACATAGCAAAAGCCCAACCCCTTTTTGTTGTGGACTTTTCTTTATCCTCGCATGACCACGGAGGTTTTTATGGCTGTTACGGCTTCTCGGCACTCCTTCCCCGTTTCTGAAATATCTGCACTCATGGCTACCATGCCCTTTCCTGTGGCATATATAAGCCAAAAGCTCGATATTCTCTATTTCAATACCAGCTTTGCCAAGTTTATTGCTAAAGATGAAGCTGATACCACCCCTGTGTACATTCACGACTTTATGCCGGAATTTCAACCCACGGGCTTACATACGGGAAAAACCCTACGCAAATATATGCAAGAAATCCCTCCCAAGGGCAATATGCAAACCCAGTGGACACTCTTGCCCTTACATGGGGAAGCCATCATTTGCAAAATAACCCTTGCCCCTGCCAGTGATGATAGCAATGATAATTTCTTTCTCTATATACACTTAGAGCGCCCCTGCCAAAATTGCCACAAGGAAGCAAGTAAGACTAAGGAATTTATCAATAACACTTTAAATACCATTCCCATTATTATGCATATTTGGTCGCGGGATTTGCAGCTTATTGACTGTAGTGATGAAGTCACATCCATGTTTGGATTAGATAATAAAGAAGAATACAGGAAAAATTATTTAAATTATTCGCCAGCCTATCAAGTGGACGGTCTTTCTAAAGATCTTATTCCCGAGTATTTAGAAAAAGCCTTTAATGAAGGGTCCTACACCTATCAATGGCTGCGCCAAGACAGCAACGGCAGAACCTTCCCCACCGAAGAAACCTTACGCCGTGTGCATTATCAAGGTGAAGACTTTATCTTGGGCTACACCAAGGATATTTCTGCCGTTACCGATAGCATTAAAGACATCATCCACATGGAAGAGCGCACCAGAGCCACTTTGGACGCAACGCCCATGGCCATTTTATTGTGGGATAAAAACTTTAAATTGCGTGATACCAACTTAGAAGCCTTGCGCATGTACAATCATCCGGATAAATATGATTTCCTGCAAGATTTCCATTCTTCGCTACCTGAAAAACAACCCGATGGCAGATCTTCGACCGAAGTCTTGCAAGCAGCTCTTTCCACAGCTTTTGAGCAAGGCCAACATCACATGCCCAAATTCTATTGCCGTGATACCAATGGCAAAGAATTACCGGTGGAAATGACCACCATCCGTATTATTCTACGTGATGAAACCATGGTTATTGCTTATTTACGTGACTTGCGTGAAATCTTGCGTGTTTTGGGTGCCATGGAAATGCACGAACAGCGCATTCAGGCCATTTTAGACTTAAGCCCTCTTGGCATTAATGTGTGGGATAAAAACCATGATATAATAGAGTGCAACAAAGCCATCGTGAGCCTCTTTGGTTTTTCCAGCAAGGAAGAATATCTGGACAATAGGGCTCTTATCATACCGGAATTACAACCTGATGGAACAAATTCCCTCTCTATAATTAAGCATCAACTAGATAACACCTTTGCTCTTGGGCAAAGCCATTTTGAATTTCTTACCACCGATGTTAACGGCACGCACATTCCTGTAGATATTGTGCTTAAGCGCACTCTCTTAAGTGAGCAAGAGGTGGTCATCAGCTACTTACATGACCTACGTAAACTCAAGGCCATGCTAGCCGAAATTCATGCTGTTGAGCAAGATTTACGCTCTGCCCGTGACGTGGCCGTGCGCTCTGCCAGTGCCAAAAGCGAATTTTTAGCCAATATGAGCCATGAGATTCGTACGCCGCTCAATGGTGTTTTGGGACTATTGCATTTACTTGGTAATACAAAATTAGACGAGCACCAACAAAGCTATGTAACAAAAACTACTTTCTCTGCAGAAAATTTGTTGCGTATCATCAATGATATTCTCGACTTCTCTAAGATTGACGCCGGTAAATTGGAAATGGAAAACATTCCTTTTGCACTGGAAGATGTGGCCAGCGAGCTTAAGATACTCTTTGAGCCTCAAGCTAACACCAAAAAATTGGCCCTTACCTTTAAATATGACACCAGCACCAAGCTCATGCTGCTAGGTGACCCCTTACGCATTAAGCAAGTTTTCTTTAACCTCATAGGCAATGCCATTAAATTTACAGACACTGGCGGCATTACCATTACCATGACAGGCGAAGAAAAAAGTCCCGGAAAAATGCATTGCCTCTTTGCCGTGCAAGATTCTGGCATTGGTATGAATAAAGAGCAATGCGCGCGTCTTTTCTCTGCCTTTATGCAGGCCGACACTTCCGTCACCAGAAAATACGGCGGCACGGGCTTAGGTCTTGTTATTGCACAGCGCATTGCCCGCCTTATGCACGGAGATTTATGGGTAGAAAGCCATGAAGGACAAGGCTCCACCTTCTTCTTTACAGCCATTTTTGACTATGCTCATGCTTCTGATATGGCAGCTCTTGAAGCCACTTCAGACTTTATAACTTGTGACTCTGTATCCTTACCACAGGCAGAGCTCATAGAAAGCGTAGAGAAGTTAAGCCCAGAAGAAAGCGCGGCTCTTGCAGCCCCCGATGCCACACTTATAGAAAATACGCCTTCTTTCCATATTCTCTTGGTAGAAGACAATGAGATAAATCAACTCATTGCAGAAGAGCTTTTGCAGCATGCCGGCCATACAGTAGATATTGCTAATAATGGTCAGGAGTGCTTAGATTTACTAGAGAAAAATACATACAACATTGTTCTTATGGATATTCAAATGCCTGTGCTGGATGGACTTAGCACCGTGGCAAAAATTCGTGCCGATGCGCGCCTAGCTCATATGCCTGTCATAGCCATGTCTGCCCATGCCATGACCGGTGACAGAGAAATTAGCTTACATCATGGCATGAATGAGCACATTACAAAACCCATTGCTCCTAATATCCTGTATGAAACAGTGAACACATGGGCCTTACGAGACCTTGAAACAAAATAAAAAACCAAAAGATAGTAAAGCCCCTAGCAAAATATAGGGGCTTTACTCTTACTGCTACTCATAAAAAGAGCACGTCAGCCCTTTGACCTCATGTTCTTAAGTCTTTAAAATTACACATTTGGCATTATTCTTGCTTTTCTATAAAAAAGCTAGAGTTGTATGTAGTGTTTTTCAAGGAGTTTTGCCATGTCTATTATCACCCCACAAAATACAGGTCTTAATAATGAAAGTTTGCAGCTTCGCCGCTCTGTAGCGCAAAGTGTGGCGCAAAAGGCAGCGCAAACTTCGGGTAGTATAGAACAATATCAAAACACACAGCGCCAAGGTGGGCAAAGCTCTCTTTTTGCCTCTGCCATGAATGATGCTGAAAAATCACAAGCCAAGGTGCTTATGATGCCGCAGGCCCAAACGCATACTGCAGGCGGCACGCCCATTCGTGCCCAAGATCAACGCATGCAACAAGCAAATCTTGATAAGCAACATATGCAAACCCTTGACCAATTAAGCCAAAACATAGGCAAGAGCGACAATTTACTGGACGTGGCTCGTAATGATGTGACCATGCGCAATTTACGCTCGGTCATGGGGAGCTTTAACTTACGAGCCCCCGTGACTCCCATGGCAGATTCCATTAAAGCCAGTGCTTTAGCCATGCAGCATAGAGGTCAGCCCCTAAGTATGCCCGGCAGAGAAAGCAAAAAACAAGAGCTTAGCCTTGAAAAGTCGGCACCCACTTTACAGCAAGATAAAGAATTAACCTTTGATGCCAGCAAATTGCAATCCAGCTCTGGTGGTATTGGTAAATTATCTCAGCAATTTGAATCGGGCTCACAAGGTATTGCCGCCATTGGCTATGATCGCGTAGGCGGCACTTCTTATGGTAAATATCAAATTGCCTCTCGCGTGGGCAGCATGGATAATTTCCTCAATTTCATGGATAAAAATGCTCCGGACATGTCAGAAAAATTACGCGCCGCCGGACCTTCCAATACAGGCAGTAAGCAAGGAACCATGCCCGATGTGTGGCGCCAATTGGCAGCCCAAGAACCGGAGCGCTTTGAAGCTTTGCAAGAAAAATTTATTTATGACAGCCATTATAAACCAGCTGTGGCCGCCTTGCGTGAGCGCTCCAGCTTAGATGGCGATAGCTTCTCCCCAGCCATGCAAGAGGTGCTCTTTAGCACAGCCGTACAGCACGGCCCCACAGGCGCAGCGCGCATTTTTAGCAATGCTGCAGCGCAATCCGGCTCGGCGGAAGATGCTCAATTTAGCCAAAGGCTCATCGATAATGTGTATGAGCTACGCAGTGGACAATTTGGCGCTTCCACCCCAGCAGTGCAAGCCTCAGCGCGCAATAGAATGCAGCAAGAAAAAGGTTTGGCATTAGCCATGTTACAAGGTGAAAATAAAACTTCCCAAGCCTAAGAACTCTAATAAGGCTTTGACGCAAGACGCCAAGGCCTTTTTTACTGCCCAAAAAACAAAGGCCACCCATGAACGTGCTTATTATTAACCTCACCCGCTTTGGTGATCTTTTACAAATGCAGCCGCTCATTTTAGAACTTAAGGCGGCGGGCCATAAGATTGGTTTGCTTTGTCTCGGTAACTTTGCCGAAGCCACCATGCTTTTACGCGGGGTAGACTTTGTAGCCCCTCTAGGCGGCGGTGATATTTTACGGCATGTGGAACAAGATTGGCATAAAGCCTTAAGCCAAATGGAAAGCCTTTTCTCGCAAATTGCACAAAACTTTCCCGTAGATTCTGTACTTAACACCACAGCCACCATTAGCTCACGTATTCTTGCCAGACGCATTATTCAAGATGCACAAAGGCAAAAAATGGCCAGTAGCGGCTTACTAGCCGAACAAATTGATATTCCCTTTTTGGGCTTTGGCTTGGATGATCATGGCTTTGGGCAAAGTGGCAATATGTGGGCTACCTTCTTACAAGGAGCCAGCGCAGAGCGCCTCAACTGCCCTTTTAATATTGTGGATATGTTCCGCGCTGTAGCCTCCCCTAAGCCCTTACCTGCGCGTCCTACCCCGCGCGGCTTACAAAAAGTCCCCACACAACTACAACAAGCGGCGCAAGCTTTCTTGCAAGAAGAATTTCAACAGCTAAGCTTAAGCATTGCCCAAAAAGAACATTTTCAAGGCTATGTGGCCTTACAATTGGGCGCCAGTGAATCTCGTCGCCAATGGGCCTTGGAACACTTTGCTACTGTAGCTGAAAAATTATGGCAAGAAAAAGGCCTCTGCCCTGTACTCTTGGGTAGCCCTGCAGAGAAACCTTTAGGCCTCAGTTATGCAGAAAAAAGCGTAGAGCTTATGGGCCATACATCCGCCGCACACGCGCATGGCACACCAAGTCCACACATTAATGCCATTGGTAAAACTAACATTCCGCACTTAGCCGCTGTCTTACAAGAATGTGCCCTACTCATTACCAATGATACAGGCACCATGCACCTTGCAGCCGGTTTAGATGTGCCCGTACTTTCCATCTTTTTGGCCACAGCGCAGGCCTTTGACACCGGCCCTTATGTGCCTAATGCCTGTTGTCTTGAACCGGCGCTGCCTTGTCATCCTTGCGCTTTCCACAGCCCCTGTGTACATCAAATGCCTTCTCACATTGAAGGCCATACCACAGACACCCCTCAGCCTTGCCTCACAAGTATCAGCGCCAATACGGTAGGCCACTTGGCCTTACACTTTTTAGAGCATGGTACGTGGCATTGTCCGCCTCAAAGTGAAGCCCGCATTTGGATTACCGAAGAAGATGCCACAGGTTTTGCCGCCTTACGCTGCATTTCCGGGCATGAAAAAGAAGAGCGCAGTCACTGGCTAGCTATTCAAAGATACTTTTATCGTCATATTCTTGACGAAATTTCCACCTATCCCCCCTTAGCACAGGAACATGTGCAAGCTCTGTCCCTAGAGCTGCGCCAAGAGGTGAGTCAAGTGCTGCATCACAGTACAGAGCTTTTACTCCTACTCACAGAACAATTGCTCATATTGCAAAAAGTGCCTATGCCCAACCAAGGGCAACGTATTCTTGGCACATGCAATACCATACATCAAGTACTTGCTAAATGTAACCATCTTAAAGCCTTAAGCTACTTATGGATAGTACTCTTTCAAGAACGCGGCGGTGACATAGAAAGCTTTAGCCATTTGGTGCATTCTTTGCGTGCGCATCTTGTGCAATGGCATAATGCTTTGAAATAGCAGGCTGTTGAAAAAGGGCTGTCTGCTTTGTTAAGCTTGCTTTTTGCTCCAGTTACGTATGTCTTATACGCGCCTTGCGCAAAAAGCTTCGCCTTTCTTGTATCCACTACTTTTTGAACAGCCTACTTTACGCAATGTTTGAAAAAGAATGGCCCGTTAACAAGTGCAGTAACACTCGCCTGCAAGACGCGGCCTAGTCGCCCTAACTAGAGCGGGGGAGCAAAACAAAGCCAGCCGAAATTTATTTTCGGCGCCAGCGACTTTTGCGAGAGCTTGTGTCGTGCAGAATGCACGACCAAGCGTCATCTATACAGTCGAAAAATCCCTTGAATAATACTCTTTTTTTTGCTAAATCCTTAGAGGTTGTATAACAGCTCGTAAATTTTCCCACATATTT
>CAYJPR010000044.1:0-10183 GCA_964372075.1 uncultured Desulfovibrionaceae bacterium
AAGCCCCCTGCCCTTGAATGGCATAGGCTCCGGCTTTATCCATGGGCTCTCCGCACTGCGCATAAGTTCTCAAAATTGCCTTAGGCCAAGCATGAAAATGCACTTCGGTACTATCATAAAAAGCAACCTCATCCCCCCAAGGAAGCATAAGACTTACAGCAGTTATAACCCTATGCTCTCGCCCTGCCAAGGCTTGTAACATCTGCAAAGCATGGTCACTATCTTTGGGCTTACCAAAAATCTCCCCCTGCGCTGTATTAGCCCCGTAGAGAGCCACCACCGTATCGGCAGCTATAACAGCCGCCCCCTTATGATGCTTTGCCACAAAATGTGACTTTACCGCGGCGGCGCGCTGTGCATACGCATGAGGCGCTTCTCCCTGTTCGGGTAAAGGTTCAATACCGTGAGGCTGTACCACAGAAAAAGCCACTCCAAGCTCTTGCAAAAAAAGCTGACGGCGCGGCGAAGCAGAGGCCAAGATAAGATCATGCTTATTAATAAATAAAGGCTGCATATATTATAATTTGGTTACAGGTGCTGGCGGAGGCGCTGGAGCGTAGGCATCATCCGAAAGCTTTGGCGGCTTAGTAGGCGCTGGCTGAGATGGTGGCGGCGGCGCAGGCTCGTCTTGGCTTGGAGCTGGGCTTGGAGCTTTACTTGGAGCTTGGCTTGGGGCTTTGCTTGTCGGCGTTGGAGCTTTTGCTTTATCTGAGTCCTTTTGTGGCTCTGGCAAAGCTTTGGTCGCCACTGCCGCATCATTTTCAAGAACGGCATGCCCGACCACTTTCCATGCATCACCTTGCTTGGTTAAAGCTAACCACGAAGTCATACCAGCCGGAGTGGTAACTTGGGCCACGGCGCTGGCCTCAGAAAGTTCTTTTACCTTGGCGCCGCGTAAAGAGTCCGGAACCCAAGGGCAGTTGGGCTTTTGAGAACGCGTACAAGCATTGATAAGCTCACCGGTACTCACGCCTCTGGTGAAGCTCTCTGTAATTTGCTGAGGCGTTTCCATAACAGAACCCAGCAAACTTTCCATACCGCCAATGCCTAAAAATTTACCCATGTCACTTAAGGCAGAAAGGGCCGCATTATTTTTGGTAAGCCCTTGCACTTCATTGGCGGCAAAGCGCTTCATGTCCATATGGTTTAAAAAAGCCGTGGCATCACGATTTTCTAAGGCCTTAGCCATATCTTCTAAGGGTTTTTCCGGCCCAGAAGCTAAGCATCCTGTTAAGGCAAAGCATAGGCCCATGAGTACAGTATATTTTTTCATATATTCCTCTTCTGTAAATATTTTATTCTTCATAAACGTTGAAGGCGCATAAGGCAACTGTACAAAAGTTCTTTTTCTACAGCGCCCTCCTTCAATTTATTATATAAAAGGATAACAATAAGATACAATGTAAAGCGCTCAATTTTTGAACGCAAAAAAACGCAGGCAAAGAAAATTCCTCACCTGCGTCTATCTATTCATCTGCCATTAAGACAAAATCTACACAGTTTTTTACACATCTATTTAAACAAGCCTGACGCAGTATATGCTGCTTTTTCAACGGCCTGCTATTTAGATTTTAGCCTGCACCTTCGTAGCAGCAATAAAACCGCGGAACAAAGGATGTGCCTTCATGGGCGTAGACTTAAATTCAGGATGGAATTGACAACCCACAAACCAAGGATGATCTGCAATTTCCACAATTTCCACCAAGGTATTGTCAGGAGACATACCACTGAATACAAGGCCTTTTTCGCGCAAGGCTTCAAGGTAATCATTGTTAAATTCATAGCGATGTCTGTGTCTTTCATCAATGAGCTTTTGACCATACGCATCATGGGCGCGTGTACCTTCGGTTAAAGCACACTCATAAGAACCAAGACGCATGGTGCCGCCCATGTCACTATCTACGTGACGGCGCTCTTTTTTACCAGTGCTTGGGTCGACCCACTCGCTCATCCAGTACACCACTTTATTTTTGCAATCAGCGGCGAATTCTTCAGAGTTAGCATCTTCAATACCGGCCACATTGCGAGCATATTCAATAACCACGCATTGCATACCAAGACAGATACCAAAGAAAGGTACTTTCTTTTCACGAGCGTATTGAATGGAAGCAATTTTGCCTTCCACACCGCGATACCCAAATCCGCCGGGAACCAGCACGCCATGACAGCCCTTTAAGGCCGTAGCTACGCAGTCCTTGGTAATTTCTTCGGAATTAACATAGCGAAGCTCCACTTGCACGCCATTGGCAATGCCGCCGTGAATTAAGGCTTCGTGTAAGCTCTTATACGCTTCTTTAAGTTCCACATATTTACCCACAATGGCGATGGTCACCTTGCCTTGTGGATGGGCGCAATCGTGTACAAGCTTTTTCCAAGCTTCTAAATGGGCATTGCGTGCAGGTAATTGCAACATAATGGCCACTTTTTGGTCAAAGCCTTCTTCATAAAATTTGAGAGGAACTTCGTAAATATTTTTCACGTCTACCGAGGAGAACACAGCATCTTGGTCTACGTTACAGAATAAAGCAATCTTACGCTTTAATTCTTCGGCAATGGCTTGCTCACAGCGACACAAAATAATGTCAGGCTGAATGCCAATGGAAAGAAGTTCTTTTACACTGTGCTGGGTAGGCTTGGTTTTATGCTCACCGGCAGAGGCTAGGTAAGGTACCAGCGTTAAGTGAATATTTAAGCAATTATCGCGGCCAATTTCAGATTTTAATTGACGAATGGCTTCTAAGAAAGGAAGACCTTCAATGTCACCCACGGTGCCACCAATTTCAATGATAGCCACGTCAGGAGCATCACTACCTTCAGCCAAAGAAAGCACAGAGCGCTTAATTTCGTCGGTAATGTGCGGAATAACCTGCACCGTACCGCCAAGGTAATCGCCGCGTCTTTCTTTTGCAATAACGCGATGATAAATGGCACCGGATGTGGTATTATTTTTGCGCGACATGGGAACACCCAAGTAGCGTTCGTAGTGACCAAGGTCTAGGTCTGTTTCTGCGCCATCATCAGTAACAAAAACTTCCCCGTGCTGAAAAGGGTTCATGGTGCCAGGATCCACATTTATATAAGGATCAAGCTTTTGTATAGTGACTGAGAGACCACGGGTTTGCAATAAAGCACCCAAGGAAGCCGCTGCAAGCCCTTTGCCCAGCGAAGAAAGAACGCCGCCTGTAACAAAAATAAATTTTGTCTTCATGTTTCCAACCTATTATTTTTCAATGACTTAAATAGAAGCATGCCTTATATGCATAAAGCACTCTCTAAGACAAATCAGCTTTTACACTAATAATCTTACAATGGCAAACGAGATAGAGGCAAAATTTTTTAATTTCTTCATCACATCATGCCCTTCTTTACATTATATATGGCTTGTAAAAATTTTCCTGCATATAAAGTATTGCCTAATGTTGCACTTTTAGGCTACACAAGGGCTCACAGGCTATTACATAGCAGTACACATAGCATATACAGGAGACCATACTACATGGGCGCAGTTAATACACTGGTTATCACAGGATACGGCACCAATTCTCACATGGAAACAGCACACACAGCCCGCCTTGCCGGCGCAGATAAAGCTGATGTGGTGCACTTTGCAGACATTGTTAATGCCAAGGTTTCTCTTAAAGATTACCATTTTCTTGTTTTCCCCGGTGGATTTTTAGACGGTGACGATCTTGGGGCAGCCCACGCTGCAAGCATGCGTTGGCGCCATCTGGAAGACAAAAATGGCATTCCCCTACTCACGCACCTCAAAGAATTTTTAGATGATGGTAAATTAGTGCTGGGTATTTGTAATGGTTTTCAGCTCCTCGTAAAGCTGGGCCTTTTACCTTGTTTTGATGGCGAGCGCTTTGTGCGTCAAGTTACCCTTGGCCACAACGACTCTGCCCGCTATGAAGACCGCTGGATTGAAATGAAGGTTAACACCCAAAGCCCTTGCGTTTTCACCAAAGGCTTAGAATTTGTAAGCTCTCCTGTGCGTCACGGTGAAGGGAAAATCATTCCCGTAGACGCCGCTTGTCTTGAGCGCTTACAAAAAGAAAACCTCATTGCTTTGCAATATATTGATCCCACCAGCCGTGAAGTTACCCAAAACTACCCTGCCAATCCCAACGGTTCCCCCCTTGGTATTGCCGGTCTTACCGATGTAACGGGTCATGTACTGGGTCTTATGCCTCACCCTGAAGCTTTCCACCATGTGAGCAACCATCCCGGCTGGACTCGCGGCGAAGTGGCGGCTCCCGGCACTTTACTCTTTGTAAATGCCGTAAAGCATTTACGCGAAAACACCATCTAATCTTCGCTGAGTGGTTGAGCACAAAGTAAAGAAAACACTTGACAAATATGAAAAAAACGCCCATGTGATACGCATGTCGCATGGGCGTTTTCAACAAAATTTTCAAGGTGCTTTAGCTGCTGTAAACAGTAAAGCACCTTATTATTTGAGGCTAACTGCATGAAACTATCTGAAATAATAGATATAGTAGAGAAAATCGCTCCGCCGCAATTTGCAGCTTCGTGGGATAATTCTGGCATGCAAGTGGCAGCTCTTGAGCAAGATATAAGCCGCATAGCTTTATGTCTTGACCCCACCCCTGCCTCCATTGCAACAGCAGTGGCTGGTAAAGCGCAATGCATTATTTCGCATCATCCCTTGCTCATGCAAGGGCGTTTACCGGCAAAAGTAGACCACTACCACGAAGTTTTACGCATTTTGCTGCAAAACAACGTGGCTTTATATGCGGCCCACACATCATTAGATGTTAATGTGGAAGGCCCTGCAGGTTGGCTGGCTAAGGCTTTAGCTTTACAAGAAATAAAAGTACTTGAAGCTGTGTGCACTACAGACGATGAACAGTGCCACCCGCGCGAATTTGGCTACGGTATTGTGGGCAATGTGGCAAGCCCCCTACCTTATGAAGAGCTTTTACAAAAACTTGAGCAATACTTTTCTTTGAGCACAGCCACCTTATGCGGCCCGCGTCCCCAAAGTATTTCCCGTATAGCTTATTGCACAGGTTCCGGATCTTCCTTTATGTCAAAAGCCCATACGCTTGGCGCAGATATTTTTATTACCGGCGATGTGAAATACCATAGCGCCCTTGAAAGCCCGCTCGGCACCCTCGATGTGGGCCATCACAGTCTTGAGGAAATTATGATGCGCGAATTTAGCGCGCTTTTACAAAAACTTTTGCCAGCAGTTCACGTGGAATTTGTGCCTTCGGCATCACCTTTACGACCTGCACAAAGCTTGGCTTAAAATTATTGATCCAGCATAAGGAGAGAAACATGAACGTTTACTTAAAACAAATTGAACAATTGCTTGAACTGCAAAAGGTTGATGATGCCATATATGATGTGAATCAAGAGCTGAAAAAAGCCCCTTTAGAGCTTTCTAGCCTTGAAGAGCGCTTTGCTGTTATGGAAGGCAAGCGCAATAAAATTGTGGAAAAAGTTACCCACATTCAAGAGCAACAAAAACGTCTTGCCTTTGAAATTGACAATGACGTAGCCAACATCAAAAAAAGCAAAAACAAGCTGGCTCAAGTGTCTAATCAGCGCGAATACCACGCTATGATGCGCGAAATGGACTCCATGGAAAAGCAAAACCGTCTTCGCGAAGAAGAAAAAGTAGTTTTGCAAGAAGAAATGCAAGTGCAAGAAGAAGCCTTAGCTGAAATTGATAGAGATTACTTGGCCCTTAAGGCCGAGCTTGAAGTACGCCGCGAAAGCTTACAAGAGCGCATGGAAAAAGATCAAGTGAAACTTGATAGCTTAGAAGCAGAACGCTCCCACGCTGGCGATGAAGTTCCAGCCCCTGTATTTCAGCGCTATGAATTCATTCGCCATCGCTTAGACCATCCTGTTATTGTTTCTGTGGAAGCTGGCATTTGCAGTGGCTGTAATATTTCCATTCCGCCCCAATCTTTCATTGAATTACAGCGCGGTCAGCAAATTCTTTCTTGCCCCAATTGCCAAAGACTTATGTACTGGTGCGAACACTTTAAGCGCCCAGAGTCTGAGCAAGTGGTAGAAGCTGCTCCTGCAGCACCTAAGTTTAAATTCTTTAACGAAGACGCGTAACAACGCTTCTTAAAAAAAATATACAAGAGTTGGACGGGCCGCCGCTGCGTATGGCAACATACGGGGAGGAAAGTCCGGGCTCCGCAGGGCAAAGTGCTGGGTAATTCCCAGGAGGGGTAACCCTTGGCAAGCGCAACAGAGAGCAGACCGCCTCGCAAGAGGTAAGGGTGAAAGGGTGAGGTAAGAGCTCACCAGGTATTGTGGCAACACAGTAAGCTAGGCAAGCCCCACTCGGAGCAAGACCAAATAGGAAAGGTGGCCGGCCCGGTCATACCTTTCGGGTAGGTTGCTGGAGGATGTGAGTAATTGCATTCCTAGACTAATGGTGGCCTCCTGCCTACACTTTGTGTGGGCAGAGACAGAACCCGGCTTATAGTCCGACTCTTGTATCTCTATTTTTATGACACATACATCTTCGCAGGGACAAAATACGTGGTGTCTCCTCTTGGCAGCTGGCTCCGGTACGCGCTTGCAAGCGCATACTGAGGGCTGTCCTAAGCAATTTTTGCACTACCAAGGCCAACCTCTCTATTTACACACAGCGCGTATTTTTGCACGTTATGCCGGCATACAAGGTATTATCTTTGTTTTCCCGCAAGAGGTTGTAGAGCAAGAAAAAGCGCGTCTCACCTCCCTTGAGCATTCCCATTCTCTGGGCCTGCACTGGAAAGCAGTGGCCGGCGGCGTTAGAAGACAAGATTCGGTCTACTGCGCCCTCAAAGCCCTACCGCCTGAATGCAGTCATGTGCTTGTGCATGACTCTGCCCGTCCCTTTGTGACACCTTCGCTCATAGCCTCTGTACACACAGCCCTTATGGAAGGGGCTGAGGGTGTGGTGCCTGCACTGAGCCTTGTGGATACCATAAAAGAAGTACGCGAAAATACTGTTATCAACACCCCTGAACGACACCATTTTGTGAGCGTACAAACACCGCAAGGCTTTAACCGTGCCCTCTTAGAAAGCGTGCATGAACGCGCTTTAGAAGAAGGCTTTGCTGTGACGGACGATGCATCCATGCTGGAAAAATGCGGCCATACCGTACATATTGTCCCCGGTGAAAGAGAAAATTGTAAAATCACCCATGAGCAAGATTTAATGAAATTACACACAGCACCCGCCGAGCAATTTTGTTCAGGCTTTGGTTATGACGTTCACCGCTTTGCTAAGCCCAAAGATGCCCCCACAGGCAAAGAACGCCCCCTCAAACTTGGCGGCGTGCCCATGGCCGGAAATATGCAGGTGCTAGCCCATTCTGACGGCGATGTCCTTTTACATGCCCTTATGGATGCCATGCTTGGCGCCGCAGCCCTTGGTGATATTGGCTTACATTTTCCCGATACTTCCAGCACCTTTGAAAGCGCCGACTCTGCCGTGCTATTACAAGAAGTTTTACGCCTTATCAGTGCTGCTGGCGTGCGTCTACAACATGTGGACCTAACCATTATTACGCAAAAACCTAAAGTTGGTCCGCAACGCTCAGCCATTCAAAAAAGCGTAGCCCATCTTTTGGCCCTGCCCTTAACCAGCGTGAATGTAAAAGCCACCACCGAGGAAGGTCTTGGTTTTACCGGCGAAGGAGCAGGCATTAAAGCCGTAGCCTTAGTTAATGGTTTACGCACCATAGCACCCTAAGCCTTTATAAGGAGAGTTCTATGAATGACATGCAATGCGTGAATTCCCCTGCACAGCCAGCACAATCTGCACAAGACAGGCCTTGGCTTGCCAGTTATGATGAAGGTGTGGCGCATGATATTACCCCCTTTGACGGCCCTCTCTACGGACTTTTAGATGAGGCTGCACGCAAAAATCCACGCTCCATTGCCTGTATTTTCCAAAATACCAAGATAAGTTATGCGCAATTACAAGAGCGAGCCGAGATATTTGCGGCTTCTTTGCGAGATATGGGGGTACAACATGGCGACCGCGTAGCCATTATGCTTCCAAATATTCCCCAAACCATCATTGCTTTTTGGGGTATTATGAAAGCAGGGGCCGTGGCTGTTATGATTAACCCCTTGTATATGGAAAAGGAAATTATCCACCATATTCAAGATTGCGGCGCTAAACACATTGTGGTGCTCGATTTACTGTGGCCCAAAATTTCTGCCTTGCGCACTCGCCTTAATCTAGAAAAATATATTGTCACCGGCATTGCCGAAGCTCTTTCTTTTCCTCTCAATTGGCTGTATTCCTTTAGGGAAAAAAGACAAAAAAATGCTGTGAGCATACCCTATGGTAAGCATATTTTACCTTGGAAACACATGTTTCAAACCAAGGAAAGATATAGCGCCGACCACGAGATTACGCCGCAAACATTGGCTCTTCTTCAATATACCGGTGGCACCACGGGCTTGCCCAAGGGCGTTATGCTCAGCCATGGCAATGTGGGAAGTAATTGCCGACAAATCGTTACTATCATACAAAAAATAGCCGAAGAAAAGCTTTCTTTTGTGTCTTTATTGCCCTTTTTCCATGTTTATGGTCTGTCGGTAGGTCTTATTATTCCCACAGCTTTAAGCGCTTGTGTACTGCCCATGCCGCGCTATGTACCGCAAGACGTACTTAAAATCATTAAAAAGCATAAACCCACAGTATTTCCCGGCGCCCCTTCAGTATACGCCTCCCTTATGCAGCAGAAAAATCTTTCCTCCTTTGATTTAAGCTGCATAAAACTCTGTATTTCCGGCTCTGCCCCCTTATCTGCAGAGCATTATAAGCGCTTTCAAGAAATTACCGGCGCTGCCATTGTAGAAGGTTATGGCCTCACAGAAGCCTCCCCCATTACGCATATTAATCCCCTTTCGGCTCAAGGGCGCCGCATAGCCTCCATTGGCCTGCCCTTACCCGGCACCGAGGCGCGTATTGTGGATACTGAAGCCGGTAGCCTCAACGTGCCTACAGGTAAACTTGGCGAATTGATTATTCGCGGGCCGCAAGTTATGTCCGGTTATTGGAATAAGCCCGATGAAACGGCCTCTGCTCTGCGCAATGGCTGGCTGTATACAGGCGACCTTGCCACCATGGATAAAGAAGGCTACTTCCATATTATGGACCGCAAAAAAGATATGGTCATCGTGGGTGGATACAATGTTTACCCCCGTGAAATTGATGAAGTATTACTCGAGCATCCTCATATTTTAGAAGCCGTAGCCGTAGGCATTGAAGATGAAACCCGCGGAGAAAGCATTAAAGCCTATGTGGTGCTTAAGCCCAATGTAAGCCTGAGCCGCGCTGATGTGACAGCGTGGTGTCGTAAAAAACTTGCCAGCTATAAGGTTCCACGCTCGGTGGAGTTTCGTGATGAACTGCCCAAAACCATTGTGGGTAAGGTTTTGCGCAGAGCCTTGCGTGAAGAAGAAGAGCAAAAACGCCTTGCTGCAGACAACACCTCTTCACAGGACTAAATCATGCGCCTTTTAGTACAACGCGTTCGTAAAGCTTCGGTAACAGTAGAAGGTTCCGTGGTAGGAAGTATAGGTTCCGGGCTTCTGGTTTTAGTGGGCTTTGGGCAAGAAGACTTGGAGCTCTCCCCCAAGAGTAAACTCTGGGCAGCTTGCCTAGATAAACTTTTGCATTTACGTATTTTCCCCGGAGATACCGAAGCTACGGCACATAAATTCCAACGCGACATCATAGATTTTGGCGGAGAAATCTTATTAGTATCCCAATTTACCCTCTACGCCGCTTGCAAAAATGGCCGACGGCCCGACTTTCAAAACGCCGCCGCCCCTGCTGTGGCTGAAGAGCTTTTTGCCAAATGGGTGCAAGACATTGACGCCCACCTTCCTTCTCGTGTACATTCAGGTATATTTGGGGCAAATATGGATGTGGAGCTTTGTAATTGGGGCCCTGTCACCATTACGCTGGATAGCCAAGAATTATTTCCCAACTTGCCCCTGCGTTAAAAAGTACCAGCCTTTGACGCACATACTACAGCAAAAAAATAGATTATAGCTTAAAAAACAGGTCTCTAACAAGGCTTTTACTTATATATTACTAAGCTATTTCACTCTTGCTCGCTTTCCCAAAAGTCTTGCCCTTGGAGAAATATATGGCTTGGTACATACAACATTATTTTGATCC
>CAYJPR010000045.1:0-9319 GCA_964372075.1 uncultured Desulfovibrionaceae bacterium
CCCACCCTAGGGGCCATGCTGGCCAAAGGGGCCTTTAAGAAATTTCGCGAAACTGTGGACTATGCTGAATATGGCGGCGCCCCGGTCTTGGGCCTGAAAGGCCTTGTATTGGTTTGCCATGGCAAGTCCAATTCCAAAGCCATTTGCAATGCCATAAAAATGGGAGCTACCTTTGTGCGCAAGGGTACCAACACGCGCCTAGCACAAACCATTATGGCCAATGATGAGCTCACGCGCTTTGGTCGCGCACTCTAGCTTTTGTCCCACAGCCACTTACCCTTATCCTCATGTTTACCGAACTAGGTAAACGCAAACCAAAAGAGTACCTGTACTATGAAGACGACATGCCACATTCACGGCTTAGGAACCCACGTTCCTGATCGCATTTTAACCAATGAAGATTTAAGTCGCATAGTAGACACCAACGACGAGTGGATTACCACCCGTACAGGTATCAAGCAAAGACATATGCTGGCAGAAGGCGAAAATGCCTCTGATATTGGCACCAAAGCAGCGCAAAAAGCCTTGGCAGAATCTGGCCTTAAAGCCGAAGACATTACCCATGTGCTGGTAGCCACCTGCTCGCCTGAATATACCTGCCCATCTACCGCCAGCCTTGTAGCCCATAAGCTTGGTTGCGGCACTGTTATGGCGCTGGACTTTAACGCTGCGTGCTCTGGCTTTTTATACGGTCTTTCTCTGGGAGATGCTCTTTTAAAAGCGCACCCCGATGCCGTTATTTTACTCGTTTGCGTAGAAGCCCTTACTCGTAAGCTCAATTGGCAAGATCGCACCTCTTGTGTGCTTTTTGGCGATGGCGCCGGCGCGCTTGTTTTGCGCAGTGGCGACACCAAGGCCAATGGACAAAAGGCCGTGGCTTCTGTGAGCAATATTATTTGCCATACCGATGGCAAGCTTTGGGATCTCATCACCATTGGCGGCGGAAGCGCCAATACCTACAAGGTGGGAGATGCCATTACCGAAGAGTTTTTCTTAACCATGCAAGGGCGCGATGTATTTAAGCATGCGGTGCGCAATCTTGTGAGTGTGGCTCATGAGGTTTTAGAGCAAAGCGGCCTGACCTTAGACAATATTGATTTATACGTGCCACATCAAGCCAATTTACGTATCATTGAAGCGGTGAGCTCACGTTTAGGCCTTGGCGAAGATAAAGTTTTTGCCAATGTGCAAAAATACGGCAATACGTCTTCTGCTTCTGTACCACTGGCTTTACAAGACGCACGCGAGCAAGGCTGCCTCAAAGAAGGACAAAAAGCCATGATAGCTTCTGTGGGTGCCGGCTTTACATGGGGCTGCGCCATAGTGGACTTTAAGGTATAATAGCTTTTTTAAGCGCACATTGTATCTTGAAAGTTACGCTCATTTACGGTATGTATCACAAGATTTCTTGTAAGAAAATTTGGCCTTGCCCTAAAATTTAAACAAGAAGCGTAAAATTTTGCACAGATAGGATACGAAAATGAGTGAAAAAATACCTACAGCTCTCGTCACCGGCGGTTCTCGCGGCATTGGCAAAGCCATAGCCGAAACTTTAGCCGCAGATGGTTTTCAAGTATATCTTACCTATGTAAGTAAGCCCGAACAAGCTCAGCAAGTGGCACAGGGCATTGAAGCTCAGGGTGGCAAAGCCAAGGCATTTTGTCTTGATGTGAACGATAGCGAAGCCATTGCTGCTTTTTTTGCTGAAAACATTAAAGATAAAGTAGACTTAGCAGTGCTGGTAAATAATGCCGGCATTACCAAGGACGGTTTTCTTATTCGCATGAAAGATGCTGACTTTGACAGCGTCATAGGTGCCAATTTGCGTGGCTCTTTTGTGGCACTGCGCGAAGCCGCCAAGATTATGAGTAAGCAAAGACACGGAAGCATTATTAATATTTCTTCTGTGGTGGGCCAAGAAGGCAATGCCGGTCAAGTGAATTATGCCGCATCTAAAGCCGGCATGCATGGCATGACCATGGCAGCCGCTAAAGAGCTGGCCAGCCGAAACATTACCGTGAACACCGTAGCCCCCGGCTTTATTGAAACGGATATGACTGCTGCTTTGCCAGAAGATATTCGTAAAGGCTATGAGGCTGACATTCCTTTAAAAAGAATGGGCAGTGTAGAGGATGTAGCACATGCGGTGGCTTTTTTAGCTTCTCCTAAGGCTACCTATATTACCGGACAAATTCTTGCCGTCAATGGCGGCATGTATTGTTAATAAAAACAACGACAAAATGCGTATGGAGGCTATTATGTCTGATGTAGCACAAAAAGTAACAAACATCATTGTAGAACAACTCGGCGTTTCCGCTGAAGAAGTAAAGCCAGGCGCTTCCTTTGTGGAAGACCTTGGCGCTGACTCCCTTGACCTCACCGAGCTCATCATGGCTATGGAAGAGGAATTTGACATCGAAATCGCTGATGACGATGCTCAAAAAATCTTAAAAGTACAGGACGCCATCTCCTACATTGAAGGCAAATAAATTCATGAGGGGGAGGCTTTGCGCCTCCCTCTTGTGCATGGCACTAAGTATTTAGCATTAAAGTGGAACGGCAAACTTGTAAAGTTGTGCCGCATTGCAGTTTGTAAGCACCTACATTTCAAGGAGTTCACATGAGCCGCAGGCGTATTGTGGTTACCGGCGTTTCGGCCATCACCCCTCTTGGCAACGATGTGCATAGCACATGGAAAGCTCTCATTGCCGGAGAGTCCGGCATTGCCCCCATTACTCATTTCGACGCCAGTGCGTATGATTCGCGCATTGCCGGGGAAGTAAAAGACTTTAAGCCTGAGGATCATATCCCCTTCAAACAAGTAAAGCGCATGGACCGCTTCACGCAATTTGCAGTTACAGCTGGTAAGGCCTTGGTGGAAAATGCCAAGTTTACCATTGATGAAAGCAATGCTGAGCGTACCGATGTTATTCTTGGTGTGGGTCTTGGTGGTTTGCAAACGCTTGAAACATACCACGAAAAGTTGTTAAAATCTGGCCCCAACAAAATTTCTCCTTTCATGATTCCCATGCTCATTTCCAACATGGCCCCCGGCCAAGTGGCTATTTTTGAGGGCGCTAAAGGGAATAATGTTACGGTAACAACCGCTTGTGCATCTGCTTTGCACGCCATAGGCACGGCTTTTAGCGAAATGCTTTTAGACCGCTGCGACGCTGTTATTACCGGCGGCGTAGAAGCTACGGTAACGCCTTTAGGTGTTGCAGGCTTTACTGCTTTAAAGGCTCTTTCTAGCCAAAATAATGATAATCCTACCAAGGCTTCGCGCCCCTTTGACAAAAACAGAGATGGTTTTGTTATTGGTGAAGGCGCAGGCTTTATTTTGCTGGAAGATATGGACGCAGCCATTGCGCGCGGCGCCACCATCTATGCAGAAATGGTAGGTTACGGAACATCTTGCGATGCCTACCACATGACCGCACCCCATGAGTCCGGCGAAGGTATGGCTAGAGCCATGAAAAATGCCTTAGCTGATGCAAAACTTCAAGCTGAAGATATTGACCATATCAATGCTCACGGTACTTCAACCTATTTAAATGACTCTTGTGAAACCAAGGCCATTAAGTTGGTATTTGGCGACCATGCGCAAAATATTCGCATTTCTGCCACCAAGTCCATGACAGGTCACTTGCTGGGCGCTGCCGGCGGCATTGAAAGCGTATTCTCCATCTTGGCATTGCATGAAGGTGTTATTCCCGGAACCATTAACCGTGATAATCCGGACCCAGAATGCGATTTGAACTACATGGCCAGCGGCAGTGAAAAAGTACAATGCAATTACGCCATGTGTAACTCTTTTGGCTTTGGTGGAACCAATGCCAGCCTCATCTTTAAGCGTTGGGAAGCTTAGGAGCATAAAATGCAAGAACTTATGTTACAAGATAGAGAAGTTGCCGCCGCCATTGGTCTTGAAACAGGCCGTCAAACAGGCAAATTAGAACTTATTGCATCAGAGAACTTTGTTTCTGCCGCTGTGCGCGAAGCTCAAGGTTCTATCCTTACCAATAAATATGCCGAAGGCTACCCAGGCAAGCGTTATTATGGCGGTTGCGAGTATGTAGATATAGTGGAAAGCCTTGCCATTGAACGCGCTCAAAAGCTTTTTGGCGCTGAATATATCAACGTACAGCCCCACTCCGGCTCCCAAGCTAATATGGCGGCCTATTTTGGTTGCATTAAGCCCGGCGCCACAGTACTTGGCATGGATTTATCCCATGGCGGTCACTTGACTCATGGTAGCCCTGTGAACTTTTCCGGTCGTCTTTTCAACATCGTTTCTTACGGTGTAGAAAAAGAAACTGGCCGCATTGATTATGACGCATTAGAAAAAACAGCTAAAGAACATAAGCCAGAGCTTATTGTTGCTGGTGGTTCTGCTTATGCTCGTACCATTGACTTTGCACGTTTTCGCGCCATTGCCGATGAAATAGGAGCCAAGCTTTTGGTGGACATGGCACACATTGCCGGCCTTGTGGCTGCTGGTGTGCACCCATCCCCCATTGAGCATGCCCATATTACTACCACCACCACCCATAAAACCTTGCGTGGTCCCCGTGGCGGTATGATTTTATCTAGCGAAGATATGGGTAAGACTTTGAATAGCCAGATTTTCCCCGGCATTCAAGGCGGACCACTCATGCATGTTATTGCCGCTAAGGCCGTGGCCTTTGGCGAAGCATTGACCCCTAGCTTTGTGACTTATCAAAAGCAAGTGGTGAAAAATGCTGCAACTTTAGCTCAATGCCTTATGGATGCAGGCTATGACCTTGTTTCCGGCGGTACAGACAACCACCTTATTCTTATGGATTTAACCAATAAGAGCATTACCGGTAAAGATGCTGAGCATGCCTTGGATCTTGCCGGTATTACCGTCAACAAAAACACCGTGCCCTTTGAAACTCGTTCGCCCTTTGTGACTTCCGGTGTACGCATTGGCACTGCAGCCCTAACCACCCGCGGCATGAAAGAAAATGACATGCAACAAGTGGCCGGCTGGATTGTGGACGCTTTACAAAACACTGAAAATACTCAAAAGCTTGCAGCCATTCAGGATGACGTGGAAAAATTTGCTCGTCAATTCCCCCTATTTGCCATGCAAAAAAACTAGCCTTTTAGGTTGCCCTTGGGAAATCTTTTCTCAAGGGCAACCACTCTACACAACGTGTTCCCGTCAATAGCACAGTATTTATGGCATAAAGTTTTACGAAATTGAACCGTAAAGACTAATAGAGCACACATCTAAGTATAGCATTTATGGCTTTAGTCTAAAAGGCTTAAAGCATGGCAACTCCCTCTTTCCCCATACATTCTCACAGGTGAGGAAGGATGACCCAAGACCATGCACCTAAGCTTCATCATATATGTACACAGTAAGGCAGGAGGCACAGTATGTCGCAAACTAATATTCTTCTTGAAGCCGGCACCAATGAACTTGAAGTCATGGAATTTTATGTGGAAGAAGAAGGATACTGCGGTCACTATGGCATCAACGTGGCTAAAGTGGTGGAAATTATTCGCCCGCAAAAAGTTACAGCCATGCCCGAAATGCCTCACCCAGCCGTTATGGGCGCCTTTGCCCACAGAAATGGGGAAGTAATCCCCCTCATCGATGTGGCAAAATATTTAAATTTTACCCAGGGCCCCAATCAAGAATATAAAATTATTATCACCAAATTTAATACCCTCACCACGGGCTTCTTGGTGTCCGGGGTAAATCGTATTTATCGCCTCAGCTGGACCAATGTAGAAGCGCCCGGCTCCTTGCTTACCCAAGTGAGTCGCAATGCCGTTACCGGTGTGGTGCGCATGGATGATAGAATTATTCTTCTTTTAGACTTAGAAGCCATAGTGGCAGAGATTCATCCCAATATTGCCATGCGCATGGATGAAGCTAAAATGCCCGAAGCCCCCAATGACAGAAAGTATCGTGTCTTACATGCCGATGACTCCAGTTCTATCCGCCGTCTTGTGCTAGACCTTCTCTCGCAAGAAGGGCGTTTTGATGTGACCCAGGCAGAAAACGGTGAGATTGCTTGGAATATTATGCTTGAGTATGCAGAACAAGCGAAGGAAACCGGCAAGCCTATCACAGATTATGTGGAAGGGGTTATTACAGACATTGAAATGCCCAGCATTGATGGTCTTGCCTTATGTAAGCGCATTAAAGAGCATCCCATCTTAAAAGAAGTGCCTGTGGCGGTGTTTTCCTCCATGGTGAGCGACAGCCTTATACAAAAGTGCAAATCTGTGGGCGCCGATGCGCAGTATTCTAAGCCGGACCTTCAGGGGCTGAGTAATATTTTGTTTGATCTTATACATAAACAGCCGTCTAAATAGTCGTCGAGATAAATTTTTTCTTAAAAGGAAGGACTTCGGTTCTTCCTTTTTTTATGGGGAAAATTCAAAATACATACGCTCTACATTCCGCGCTACTGAAATGTTTCCCTCTTACGAATGAAGCAAAATCCCGCATGGTCATATCCTCAGTGAGTCAGCTTTTAACCAAGGAGCAACCATGCGGGATATATTTCAAGAGATACACTCTTTTACTCAATCTTGGCCTTTAAAAAGCCTTGATGCACATATGCAGCAAGGTCTTAACAGCACATTGCAAGAGGCACGCACACAGCTGCAACATGTACTGAATACAGCCGATGGATGTAATGAGCGTGAACCTTACGCAACATGGCAAGAAAAAGAGGAAGACCACGCAGAGGGAACGTCCCATTCAGCCCACAGCCTGCAATGCGTCAAAAATTTTCTGCAAGAACACATCTGGCAAGAACTTTCATGCGCAAAGCTTCCGCCACCCTTGGCTGCTGTTCTCTATGATGCGTCGGTACATATGGGCAAAAGAGAAGCCCTGCGCCTTGTACAAGAAGCTTGCAATGTGGTGGGAGATGCGCATTTAGATGAATTCACCCCCGTGGCAGAGAAAGGTATTTTTCATGATAATCTTATACAGCTTACTAAAAATCTTCATGAACATGGGCTGGCCTTTTACACGGCAAGGCTCTGTGTGCGCCAAAGACAGCGCTGGTACTTACATTTCTCACAGAAAAATTCTACCGAAAAAGATCTTCCGCATTACAAAGCGCGTTGTCAGGCCCTTTTGGAATTTTTAGCCCTTTTAGAGCGCGATTATCACTAAGGAGCGTCCATGCAAAAAGGAACACGTAGCGGAAAAGCCGCTTTACAAAAAGCCTTGAAAGATCGCCTTGAACGCTTAACCTTAAGCCTTGGGGAAGCGCAGGTGGGCGATAAAGGCATTGAGCTTATCAAAGAAATGAAAGAACTCTGTACCTTGCTAGAAAATGCTGATACGAGTCGTATTAAAAGCATCAAGCAAGAGGCCTCTGCCGTGCCCATGGTTTTTACCTGGGCGGCGCCAAGCCATGCCGTGAAGCAAGAACAAAAAAGGGATGATACATGATCGGCGCCGTAGCTAAGACAAAAGCGCACGTGCACAGCATACCCTATGCACCGCGTCCTCTACAATGGCGCTTTCATGAAGAGCGTAGCCGCTTTTGCGTATTGCTGTGCCATCGCCGATTTGGAAAAACCGTAGCCGCCATCAATGACCTTATACGCGAGGCCCTGCGCGCCTCTTCAGGCCCCTATGGAAGCACATGGCGCGCGGCCTATATGGCGCCCTACTTAGGGCAAGCTAAAACCGTGGCCTGGGATTATCTTAAATTCTTTACTGCCGGCATAGCAGATACACGCTACTCTGAAACGGAACTTAAATGCTCTCTACCCACGGGAGCCACCATTCGCCTTTTTGGTACCGAAAATGCCAATGCCTTACGTGGCATGTATTTAGACGATGTGGTGCTGGATGAGCCTGCTGATATGCCGCGCGAAGTATGGACACGTATTTTACGCCCCATGCTTTCAGATAGGCAAGGACGTGCGCTTTTTTGCGGTACGCCGCAAGGGGTAGATAATCTTCTCTACGATGTATGGGAAGAAGCCGGTAAAAATATGGAATCATCGAGTGCCCAGCCTTTATGGTCGCGCTTTAGCTTTAAGGCCTCAGAAACGGGCTATATTGCCGCCGAAGAATTACAAGCGGCGCGCCTTTCCATGAATAAAGAAGATTATTTGCAAGAGTTTGAATGTTCTTTTGCCGCCGCCGTACGCGGAGCGTATTTTGCTGAAAGTCTGGAAAGGCTGGAAGCCCAAGGGCGCATCAGCGCTGTGCCCCATGCGCCGGAATTGCCTGTACATACCGCGTGGGATTTAGGCATGGATGATGCCACTGGCATCTGGTTTTTTCAGGTACAGCGTAGCGGGCAATGGCGTATCTTAGAATATGTGGAAGACAGCGGCGAAGGCTTACAGCACTATGTGCAGATTTTGCAGGCTAAGCCCTACACCTATGGCAAACATATTGCCCCTCATGATATTCGCGTGCGCGAGCTGGGCACGGGTTTAAGTAGGCTAGAAATGGCGGCGCAATTGGGCATTCAATTTACCGTATGCCCTTCGCTTCCCTTGGTTGATGGTATTAATGCCTTGCGCGTGGGGCTTGACCGCATGTGGTTTGACAGCCATGGCTGTGCCACTGGGCTGAGAGCTTTACGTCAATACCGTCGTCAGTGGCGTCCGCGCCAAGAGGTCTATTCCTCCACTCCCTTACATAATTGGACCAGCCACGCCACCGATGCTTTGCGCTATGCTGTGGTGGGCTTTCGAGAACAAGATGCAAGCGTCGGCAAAAAAGCCCAACTTACCTATGATATATGGAGAAAATAATGCCCTATGAATATTTTGCTCTACCTCAAGAAGAATGCATTTCACGCTCCTTACGCACAAAACTTTTTGAACGTATGCAAAAGGAAGGGCTTTTACCCTTTACCATGCATGCCTATGCCAATCCCACACTGGAGGATTGGTTAGAGCTTACGCATCCGCAAAAGGGGTGCCTTATCTCTGCTGTGCCCAAGGGTAAAGAGCGCCTATGCGAAAATATGTGTGCCATGGCCTTGCTTACACCGCTCCAAGGAAGACTTTGGTCTTTTGACTTTACGGTATTTAGAGAGCATTTTTCTAAGGCCATCCCCCTAAGCCGCGGCGCCCTGCCATGGATATTCGCCCATTTGCCTTGCGACGCCCTTATGGGCCTTAGCGCCAAGAGCAATGCCCATGCTTGGCGCCTTGCGCAAAAAGCGGGTTTTACCATTCTGGGGCACGTGCCGGGAGCCTGCTATATGGCCAAGAAATTTTGCTACGAAGAGGGCGTGCTGGTACTGGCTACAGCTAAATAGCGCTTGGCTTCTACTACATCCTGTAGCAGACA
>CAYJPR010000046.1:0-9204 GCA_964372075.1 uncultured Desulfovibrionaceae bacterium
CTTGCATCCAACCCTTTTTGAACAGCCTGTTTTAAGCAGATGTTTGAAAAAGAGCTGCCTAGCAATAAGTATCTATTCATAGTTCTATTGCGAAGAGATGTTACTTTCAAAGATAGCGCACTGTCGCCATGAAAGTTTTTTGGATGGGGGTATGGGGGAAACCCTTTCTTCAGAAAAGCCCCCAATCTAAACTGGCCCAGTGAAATGCTATTTCTCGCGGAAAGCGCGTTGTTGCGCTTTGAGTAAAGGCTTTAAAAGATAGTCTAAAATGCTTTTTTTGCCTGTAAGAATATCCACTTCGGCCTGCATGCCGGGAATAATGGGTAAATCTTGCTCGCCATGGCGTAAATGGGCTTTTTCGGTGCGCACCTTAACCTTATAATAGGTATTGCCTTTTTCGTCTTGTAGCGTGTCGGCGCTGATATTTTCTACTTTTGCTTTCATGCCCCCATAGACAGAAAAATCGTAGGCTGTGATACGCACTAAGGCTTGTTGACCGGGGTAGAGGAAGGCGATGTCCGCCGGGTTAAAGCGTCCTTCAATAATAAGGGAATCATCCAGTGGAACAATTTCCATAACTGTGGCACCAGGGGCCACCACGCCGCCCACGGTATTGGCATAGATGGCCTTGATAATGCCGTTGACCGGAGAGCGCATTTCTGTACGTTGTACCTTATCGCCGCCAGCGGTAATAAGCTCACGCAAGGAGAGCAATTGTACTTGGGCTTCATTGAGCTCTTGGCGGTATTGCGATTCAAACTCCGCTTTACGTAAACGCACTTGTTCTGCTGCTTCCTTGGCGGTGGTTTCCAGTCTTGGAATGGAATGCTCAAGGCTGGCAAGCTCTGTCTTAATGCTTTGTAGGCGCTGTTCAATATCTAAAAATTGTACTTCAGAATAGGCTTTGGCTTTGAGAGCCGGCAAGGCTAAGTCTCTTTGTCTTTGCACCAAGGCTAAGGCTGCTAAGGATTGGGTTTTTACTTCTTTAAGCTCTGCCACTTCGCGTAAGGTAACGTCAGCACGTAAGGCTAGCACATCTAATTCCGAGGCGTTTTGGGTGCGCGATGCGCGTAACATATCATTTTGGCGGCGCACTAAGGTTGGCTCTTTTTTTACAGCTTCACTATACTCAGGGGCTCCACCGTGAATAAGGGCTTCAAGTCGGGTAATGGAGGCGTCTAGCTCCAGCGAACGTATTTGAGCTTCGCGGTATTGGCTGTCAGCCGTTTCATTATCAATGCGCAGTACCACAGCGCCTTTTTCTACCCTTTGCCCTTCGTGTGCCAAAATATCCTGAACAATGCCGCCTTCAAGGTTTTGTATAAGCTGAACGCGCTGAGAGGGCACCACTTGTCCAAGGCCACGGGCAATTTGGTCAATTTCTGCAAACCCTGCCCAGAGGAGTAAAATGACCACAGAGGCGGCGCTGTACCATACTAAGCGTATGGAATTTTTAGGCACATCTTGTTCTGTGGTATCTGGGGTAAAGGTAGAAAAAAGCAAGGTTCTGCACTTGGCCAAAAGGGGCGCAAGAGCAGATGGCTTAGGGCTGGTGTCCTTAGCTTCAGAAATATCAGAAGCAGTAGGGGCAAGAGAGGCCTGTTCTTGTGTGTCTTTTTTCATTATAACTTCTTTTGCAAGAGGGCTTCTTGTTGGGGGCCTTCCCAAATAATACGGCCTTTTTCCATGGCAATGACACGCTGCACCAATTGAAGCATGGGAGCCTTATGGGTGAAGATAAATAAAGTTTTATCTGCAAGATAAGGCGCTAGGCGTTGAATAAGACGTTGCTCTGAGGCTGGGTCCAACTGCGCCGTGGGTTCATCTAAAATCAAAGTATGAGGGTCCCCCAGTAAGGCGCGTGCCAAAGCAATGCTCTGGGCTTGCCCACCGGAAAGACCTGTGCCTTGTTCTCCCAAGGGCATATCAAGGCCCAAGGGGTGTTCACGAGCAAAATCCATAACCCCAGCTAAGGTGGCGGCCTTCATAATATCTTCTTCTTCGCAAGGTCTGTCATAAGGCCAAGCTAAAGCTATATTATGGCGTAAGGTTCCGCGGAAAATACGAATTTCTTGTGGTAAAAAGCCCACCTTACTGCGATAAGGACGCATGGGTGCGTGACGCGTATCCAGCGGACCTAAGAGAACTCGCCCTTCGGTGGGAACGTAGATACCGGCTAGTAGGCGGGCCAGTGTGGTTTTACCGGAGCCGGAAGCACCCACCACGCCAATTTTGGCACCAGGGAAAATTTGCATATTGATATCATGCAGGGCCATGCTTTGAACTTGGGCACCGGGGTAGGAGAAAGCCACTTTTTCAAAAGCTATGCGCACAGGCAAAGAAGATTGGGGTAAAGCGGCAAGTTCTTCAGAAAAATGTTTATTTTCTGTATCGGTATTGGGATTTTCACTGGGTAAGTTTATGAGGGTGTCCAATTGTTTAATGGAAAGCAGGGTTTTGTGGTAATTTGTTAAAATACCAACTAAACCATTGAGCGGTGCGGCACAGCGACCAAATAAAATAACACAGGCAATGAGGCCGCCAGTGCTCATGAGACCCTCAGAAATGCGGTAGACGCCCACTACCACCACAGACACGCTAAGCACCATATTAAAGAGCACAATGCCGTAGGATGAAACGCTGGATTGTGTGCGAGCATGAACGGTGGCATCTGTGGCAACACCTACAGTGTGTTCCCATTGACGCAAGAGTACCTTTTCCATACGCGTGGCACGTATGGTTTCTAGGCTGTTAATCATTTCAGTTAAAAAAGACTGCTTTATGGCATTGGTGTGCATTTGTGATTTGGAATTTTCTGCAAAAGAGCGTTGCACAAGTAAAGAAAAGCCCACCAATATGGGGATAGCTATGAGGGGAATAAAGCCCACACTGCCCCCAAGATAAAAAATTAAGGCTATGAAAAGAAGGGTGAAAGGTAAGTCAGCAAGACTTACAAGCGTGCCTGAGCCTAGAAAATCACGTACATACTCTAGCTCTCGCACGCGGGAGATGATGGCCCCCACAGAGCGCGTTTCTTGGTGCGCATACAAGGCATCTAAGCGCACATTCATAAGTCTTTTTAAGAACAGCGTTTGCAATTTGACATCAGCATTGCGCCCTGCCACATCTACAAAGCGCATACGCGCAATACGTAAGGAAAAATCTAAAAATGCCGCAATGGCAACCCCTATGGCTAATACCCAAAGGCTTTCAAAAGCATTATTGGGTACAATGCGGTCATATACATTCATGACGAAAAGGGGCATGGAAAGGCTTAAGAGGTTGATGACCACCGAGGCCACCAGCACATGACGATATAAGGGGGCATATCTTGCGATATACCCCCAAAACCATGAATAAGATGTGTTCATTTAGACAACAAGCGTCTAGCGCTTATCGGTTAACGTTGTTCCGGAGAGCGCCTCTTGGGTATTTACCGTGGTTGGGGTAAAGGACCAAGGTGCATAGGTATCTGCCGCCGTACCTGCTGTGGTGTCAATTTGTAAATCTTGACCATGAATGTTCACTTCTTCCAAAAGATCACCTGTTAAAGCTAGCATACGGTATTGACCAAGCACAGCGTCGGTGGCGCGGATGACTTTTTCTGTGGCGCTAAAGAAGTATTCTCCTTCGGCATCCAGTACAGAAAGCAAGTCTCTTTGACCAAGTTTAAACTGTGTGTCGTAATTGGCTTTGGCCGCTTTGGAAGCTTGAGCCGCTTGTGTGTAATACTTGCTTTGCTCTAAGGAACTTTGTGTGGCGGCATGCGTAGCATAAATTTCTTCGTTAATGCTGTCCATGGTTTGATGCAATGTATGACGAAGTTCGCGCACACGGGATTTTTTGGATTTTACATTGGCTACATCTTTACCGCCGCTGAAAATTTCCCATTGCAAATTCATCATGGCAGACCACGTGAATTGGTGAGAATCTTCAGCATAGCTTTGGGTGGTGTAGCTTGGACCACCGTCTAAGCTGATACGCGGGGCAAATTGAGAACCAGCTACGTCAACATCAGCAGCGGCATTGCGAATGGCTGCAAGATCAGCTTGAATGCGCTGGTTTTTATTTACACTCACTTCACGCGCTTCGTTAACATCGTTGATAATGCGCTTTGGCAAAGCCACCGGAGCCAAGTTTTTAGGCGTAGGTTGGCCAGTAATGCGAGTGTAAGTGGCAAGGGCAGTGTTATAGCCTTGGGTGTGTACGCTTAAAGACGCTTTAGCGCGGGCCAAACGGCCTTGAACTAATTTGACATCACCATCGCTGGAAAGGCCTTGTTCTACACGGGTGTTGAGTAAACCCAAAATATATTGATTTTCGCGTACGTTGGCCGTGGCAAGACGTACCAATTCTTTACGACGAATAACGTCAGCGTGAGCGCTGATGGCGGAATAGGCTAAAGAGTTTGCGCTATCCATAAGCTGCCATGCGCGAAGGTTAACTTCTTCTTGGCTCATACGAACATTAGCGGAAGTTTGACCGCCTTGCCAAATGGTTTGGCTAATGTTGATACCGGTTGTAACAGCACCTACAACGGTTTCACTCTCGCCAGCAGCACGAGTGCTTACGTTATCGCTTTGTTGTAAGCCGCCACCGGCCCATACGCCGATGGTGGGGTAGTAACCAGCTTCAGCTACGCGCACATTATGTACAGATTGTTGGCGCGCTTCTTGGGCAGCCTTAATATTGGGGCTGTAGGCAAAAGCAAAATTTAACGTATCTTGCACGGTGATGGCTTTGGTATTGGCATGTACTAGGGGCGCTTGTACACCGCTAGCCATAAAACCTAAGCAGACAAAACACGCAAGTACACGCGCGAGAGATTTTCTTTTCATGATATCACCATTTTTTTTGTAGATTAAGCAAGGCGTTTGCTCTTATTGTACATGGCACTATAGAGAGTTTTTGTCAAGTATTTCTTTATAATAGTAGTAAATATATGAAATGTTTTATTTTGCGCGTCAAATTATTTTGTAGTAAAAGTCTAGAAAAACAAAGTCTTAGATGCTGAAATTGTGTGTTACTTATGTTTTTTACATTAAATTTGTTTGTAAAGTATTATATATTATTGTGTTGTGTTTATGCATAAATATGAAATAAATTATTTTTGTAAATTGACTTATGAAAGATGATGTATATATGACCAAGGAGCGAAGTACTTTAAGCCATTTTGCTATAGCAATATATACACATAAAAGGAATTATTATGCATTATACAGGACAAGTTTATAGACATCCCGTAGAGGCTCATACGCCTTTATTGGAAGTAACGGCAGGTTGCTCACATAATAAATGCTCTTTTTGTACTATGTATAGAGATACTAAATTTTCTGTGTCACCTCTTAAACATGTAGAAGAAGATTTACAAGAATTGCAATCAACAGGGTTTCCATTTAAACGTATTTTTTTAGTTAATGGCGAACCATTTGCTTTATCTACTGGAAAATTATTAGAAATTGGAAGGCTTATTAATAAATATTTTCCAAATATTGAAACAATTACTTGTTATGCTTCTATTAAAGGGCTCAAAAATAAAACTGTTGATGATTTACGGGCTTTGCGTGCTTTAAAATTTAATGAATTACATATTGGTCTTGAATCGGCGTATGATCCGGCTTTGGTGCAAATGAATAAAGGTTTCACGTCAGAAGAAGCCTATGTAAATATTCGAAAATTACAAGAAGCCGGTATAGATTGGGACGCTATCATTATGACGGGAGTTGCTGGTAAAGGTAAGGGGGGTGTGCATATAGAAGAGACGGCAAAATTATTGAATACGTATCCGCCCTATATGGTATCACTTATGACAACTTCTATTTCCACAGGAACGCCTTTAGAAAAGATGCGTGACGCAGGGGAATTTATAGAATGTACCGAGGAAGAAAAAATTCAAGAAGAAATATACTTACTTGAACTGCTCCAATTTGATAGGGCTTACTTTTTTGGGGCGCATAATTATAATCTTATTCCCATTAATGGACCATTAACGGAAAAAGAGGACATTATACGGCATCTTAAAGTTGAAATGACTAAGCTTGACGCTAAGCTTTTACAGAGTTCTTATCAAAGGGCAAATATATAATCGGTTGATCTTCAACAGTCTGACCAAGATGATATTCGTAATAGGAGAGAGTATGAAAACAATTCTTCTTACCGGAGCCACCGATGGTATTGGTTTGGAAACGGCGAAAATGTTTGCCAAGGCAGGATGTAAACTTCTTTTACATGGAAGAAATAAATCTAAGCTTAGTAAAGTAAAAGAGCAACTTTTATATGAACATAAGCAAGCCATGGTGCAAATCTGGCAGGCGGATTTTTCCGTATTGCAAGATGTGCGAAACATGGCGCAAGGCATACTTGAAACTGAGCAACCTTTGGATGCTATTGTTAACAATGCCGGTGTATTTGTCGTAGAGGAGCAGTATGCGCGCACCGCAGACGGTTTAGATATTCGCTTTACCGTGAATACCATTGCTCCTTATATAGTGACAAAAATGCTTTTGCCGCTTTTGTCTGCACAATCAAGAGTTGTGAATGTTACCTCGGCGGCGCAATCTCCCGTATCTTTGGATGCTGTGCAAGGATATACGGGACTCTCTCATGATACGGCCTATGCGCAAAGTAAGCTTGCACTGATACTGTGGACAAGGGTTTTAGCACAAGCTCACGCTAAAGGACCTAGTTTTATGGCTGTGAATCCTAAATCTTTTTTGGGGAGCAAGATGGTGCATGAGGCCTATGGGCAAGAAGGGCATGATGTGAAAATTGGAGCAAAAATACTTTATGCGGCTGCTGTGGCAGAGGAATTTTCCCATGCCAATGGCTTGTATTATGATAATGACTATGGCTCTTTTAGTCAGCCTCATCCCTTTGCCTTACAAGAAGAGCCTGCTCAGGCTTTGGTGCATTTGTTAGACAACTTTGTGCGAATATAGTCGGCGCAAAAGAAGAAAGTTTGCTTGTAGGGTCGTTTTAGTAAGGCATAGCAAAGAATAAAATGAAATATGCACTTCCCCTTGACCTTGAGGCAAGGCCTGCGTATAGTTTTGGGCAATGCTTGATTGATATTTTGGAGGTCATATGTTTGGGTTTGGAACTCAAGAGATTTTAATTATACTTGTTATAGCCTTGGTTGTTTTCGGAGCACCCAAATTGCCAGAGATTGGGAATGGGCTTGGAAAGGCCATCCGAAACTTCAAGCGTGCGTCCACAGAGCCCGATGAAGTGGATATTACCCCAAAAGATAAAAAATCTGATGATAAACCTCATGCGTAACTAACGTTTTAGCACAGGAGAATAGTATGGTAGTGGAACAAATATCGATTTTTCTGGAGAATAAGGCTGGCCGCTTGGCCGAAGTAACGCGTGCTTTAAGCGATGCTGATATTAGCATTAGAGCTTTATCTTTGGCAGATACGTCAGATTTTGGTATTTTGCGCATTATTGTGCAAGATCATGAAAGGGCGAAAAATATTCTTAAAGAAAAAGGCTTTACTACAGGACGTACCACAGTTGTGGCTGTAGAGGTGGAAGATAAGCCCGGTGGTTTGCATAATATTTTAGAAATTTTAGCAGAAAACACCATTAATGTGGAATATATGTATAACTTTGTACAAAAAGATACAGATAATGCCACCATGATTTTCCGCTTTGATAAGGCAGAAAAAGCTGTTGAAGCTTTAACAGCCAATAACATTGCCATTATTTCAGCAGAAAGACTGTGCAAAGAGTAAACGTAGTAGAACAATGACGACGACCTGCTAAGGCTAGCCTTGGCAGGTTTTTTTTGGTGAACAGTATGAAAGAAAAAACTCCCCTTCAAGCTTTTAGAGTGCGCACGTGCTATACCATGCACCAAGATTGCGCCCGTGGTAAGGCTTTACTGGCGCCGCTTTTGCCTTTGGATGATGCGCTTATATTGGTGCAGCAAGGGCGAATTCAATGGATTGGAGCGTATTGCCCCAAGGCACTGCCTGCCGGGCTTGATGCGCGCCATGTGCAAGATTTAGGCGATGGCATCATGGTGCCGGCGGTTATAAATGCGCATACGCACACACAATTGGCACATATGGCAGGAAAAACTCTTTGGGGAGAAGGCTTTGTGCCTTGGCTTACAAGTCTTATTCCCTTGCTGGCTGAACCTTATGATAAGAATGCCATAGAACAAAGCGTTCAGGCCATGAAAAGGGCAGGGACGGGATATTTTGCAGATTACGGGCATGGTGGTCTGCACTTGGTGGCTAGGGCTGCGCAAGAGCAAGGCTTGCAAGGGCTTTTTTTAGGAGAGTGGATTGGTTTTCAAGATAGATGGGAAGATACTGAACATGCAGAATCTCTTGCCCACTTGCCCCCGCGAACGCGCGCTATTTATGCTGAACTTCCTGAACAAAGACAAGAATTTTGTATTCCTTGTGCCCATGCTCTGTATTCTACTGCGCCGGCAACTGTGCAAGCTATTCATGCTTGGTGCTCAGGGCAATCAAAGGCGCATAAACGTCCCTTTGTGATGCATTTTGCAGAATTTGCAGAAGAAGTGGAAGCATTAGTGCATGGCGCTGGTGCTCTGGTGAATTTGTTTAAGGGGAAAGTACTGCCAGAAAATTGGCGAGCGCCGGGCTTGCACCCCTTTGATTATGCGCAAAAACTGGGTCTTCTTACTGAAAATACCTTAGCCATACATGCTGTGCATTGCGATGCTAAGCAGGTGCAAGGCCTCGGGCAAGCAGGACTTTCTGTGTGTTTATGTCCTAGATCCAATGCGTATCTGCAAGTGGGAACAGCGCCGGTAGAGCTGTATCTGCAATCGATGGTGAATCTTTGTTTGGGTACGGATGGCCTTTCTTCCAATACCAGCCTTAACGTATGGGAAGAGGCTGTTTATTTACAGCAACATTTCTCTGTGCCTGGTAAGGCGCTTTTACGTATGCTCACAGTTAATGGAGCCAAAGCTCTTGGGATGCACAGTTTACAAAATACTAACTTTTTAGGTTCATTAGCTGTGGGCGGCGCGGCGCAGTGGGCTTTTGTGCCTCATGACTTACAAATTTAAAGATTGCTGTATTTGCTCTTGCATAGCGTAGCAATGAAGTGTATTGTAGGTGCCATGAATTGAGTTGGTTTGCAATTTGTTGAACTATATTGAAGAGTAACCTATTTGGGTTTAAAATATTCCAGATTTTGGAGGATGTGATGGCACCTGAA
>CAYJPR010000047.1:0-9175 GCA_964372075.1 uncultured Desulfovibrionaceae bacterium
GCAGTGAAGATGATGAAACTGAAACCACATTAACAGAAGATTGGTACGAAACTTCTCTGCGCGAAATCGACCCCGATGATGACTTTTTCACCAAGTTCTCCACAGAAATTCAGTAAAAATTTGAATATATGCGCAATAAAAGAGGCTTAGGCCTCTTTTTTTGTGGCAAAGCCTCCCCCGTTTTCCATGTGACATTTTGCCTACCTTATCCATTTTTACTCCCCGTAGCTTGCATTTTTTTTAGAGCACTGCTACCTTACTTTCTGGACAAGAATCAGTATCAAAAACACCGTACATGCTTTCATGTATTGTGCAGCCTTTCCCAAATGCTTTAGAATGTGCACATAACTATGCTTTATATTTACAGAGTTAAAGGGATACAATTATGCAATTTGTGTTTAATAAGACTGTTTGTCAAAATCTTCGTAAATCTTTACGGAAAGAATGGCTCGAAACAAACGGTCTCGGCGGCTATGCTTCAAGTTCTCTCGTTTTTTGTAACACCAGAAAATATCACGGCCTTCTCACCGTACAGCAGGCTAACCCGGCAGGGCGCTTTGTCCTACTCTCGACCCTAGAAGAATCCATCACCATAGGGGACAAAGAAGCCTTTTTTTCTTGTCGTAAACACCCGGACGTCTATTATCCGCGCGGTCATGAATGCTTACACGAAGTGAGCCTTGGCCCTGTGCCTACCTTTGTATACCGCTACGGCGATGTATACTTTACACGCCAAATCATGATGCTGGCTAAGCAGGATGTAACCTTGGTGCGGTATAGTCTTCATTGCGATTCTAACGTCAGTCCCTGCTCCTCTTTCCCAGATACAGCCCTTTTACGCGTTAAGCCCTTGCTCGCCTATAGAAATATGCATGCCCTTGGCAAAGCCAATATGGATTTACAAGTAAAAACATGGCCGGCACAAAACGGTTTTAGCATTCGTCCCTACAATGACCTTCCCCCGCTCTTCATGCAAAGCAGTACGCCTTTAACCTTTCATCCTTCGCCAGACTGGTATCATACCATTGAATATATGGTAGAAGCTGAGCGCGGTTTTGCACATCAGGAAGACCTCTTCCAACCCGGCGTCATAGATATACAACTCAGCTTAGGGCAATCTGTCATTCTTTCTGCTGCCACAGAAGATGTACTGGCTACACTTGGCCCCTTAGAAAAGCTTTGGGATGCAGAACTACAAAGACGCGAACAATTAAGTTTTAAAAGTGACAAGATAAAAAACACTTCTGGCTCTATGCAAGCTTCTGTTTTGGCGCAGCCTTCTGTTTTGACCCAGCATTTAGAAAATAAAGGTGCGCAATTTTTAGTGCGCCAGCCCAGTGGTTATGAAAGCATTGTAGCCGGATATCCTTGGTTTGAAGCTTGGGGACGCGATACCTGTATAGCTTTATCCGGCCTTACCTTTGCTTCCAGTCAAGAAGAACATAGAGAGCTGGGTTGGGATATTTTACAACACCTTGCTGAACAATCAGACCATGGGCGCATTCCCAATATGTTTTCTGCTGACGGGAAACATGCGTATAATTGTATTGACGCTTCCCTTTGGTATATTTGGGCGGCCCAAACAGCCTATGCTACTGAAAAGGCTCAAGGTAGTGGCGCTAAGCGTTTTCGCAAAACTTGCTGGCCTTTTATTAAAACCATCATAGAAAATTATGCCGGCAGCCAATTGGAATACGTACATTGTGATGCTGATGGCTTTTTGCATGTGGGCAATGAGCATACTCAACTTACGTGGATGGATGCCCATGTGCTAGGCAAAGCCGTCACCCCGCGCCATGGTTGCCCTGTGGAAATCACAGCCCTGTGGTATAATGCCTTATGCTTTGCCCGTGAACTGGCTAAAGCCTACGGGGAAAAAATGCCTCATGCGCTGTGCCATCAAAAGTCTTTGGATAAAATGCAAGCGCTGTTTACAGAACGGTATTGGGTGGAACAAAAGCATTGCGGATATTTGGGCGATTGCTGGCGCCCTGAAGGGAATGATGCCAGCTTACGCCCCAATCAGCTTTTTGCAGTAGGCTTGCCTTATCCCATTTTACCCGAAGAATTTTGGGGAGATGTGGTGCAAAGTTGTCGCAACGCCCTACTCACCCCCTATGGTCTTCGCACCTTAGCCCCCAGCGATGCGCGCTATCACTCTCAATACGAAGGCTCTCCCGAACAGCGTGATGCGGCCTATCATCAAGGCATAGTGTGGCCTTGGCTCTTAGGTATCTACGGCGACGCCCTTATACGTGTGGTATGGGATAAAGAAAGCGCCGTACGAGAGCTTTTAGAACGTATCACCCCTTTACTTACCTCGCATTTAGTTGAGGCCGGCGTGGGATCCATTTCTGAAATTTTTTCAGCCGACCCGCCACACCTCCCCGATGGATGCATTGCTCAAGCTTGGAGTGTGGCCGAGGTCATACGCCTTTTACAAGTTTTACGCACAACAGCACCCCATATTGTGGAAAAATGGGAGCATGAGTACATCCAAGAACACGCGGTCATTTATTTCTAAGTTTAGAATGCAACAGTTTTTTTGCTCAAAGAGACAGGGAAAAATATGCGAGTTTTAATGTTTGGTTGGGAATTTCCTCCGCACATGAGTGGCGGCCTTGGTACAGCTTGTTATGGCATTACCCGTGCCCTTGCGGAAAAGGGTGTGGATATTGATTTTGTTTTACCGCGTATGCATGGTCAGGAAAAATTACGCATGCCGCAAGGTTTTTCCATGCATCAAGCCTCCGGTACACGTATTTCTTGGAGTCATGAGCAAGAAGAACCCCACTACCAAGCGCAACTTATTCACAGCACCAGCTCTGAAACTTGCAGAATACAACGTACGCATATGAGCACAGTGGAACAAGCTGACTCTAGATCTACGCAAGAACACGAGTCCCCACATGCCACTCTTATTACCCACGGCACTCTGGGCTCTCAGGAAATTCAGGGCAAACAGGTGGTGGAAAATGTTTGGCAAAAGCATGTGCGCGTGCACCCTGTAAAATCCTTATTACATGCCTACGCCACGCCTCAAAGCTATGAAGATAGACAAAGGGCCTATGAGCAGGAAAGATTTTCCTATTTATACGATCCTTGCGGTACTTCCGGCTCATGCCATAAGGAAACACAAGATATTTCTAACACTTTTATGCAACAAGCTAGCACCATGCTTAAGGCAGAAACTCGCGAAGAGCTTTTGCATGTGGTGAAGCAAAGCGTACGTGAAGAACAAATATGCACCGGAAGCCACAAACATATAGAGCATGGCAACACCGTACTTTCTCTGCACGGCGGTTATGGTCAAGACCTTATGGAAGAGGTCTTTCGCTATAGCCAAAGCGTCTTGGGTTTACAGATAGAAGATGTTGACCTTATTCACGCCCACGACTGGATGACCTTTCCTGCCGGCATTGTGGCTAAGCACCTTACAGGTAAGCCTCTTATTGTGCATATTCACGCTTTGGAAAGCGATAGAAGCGGTAGTAATGTCAACAAAGAAGTGGCAGCCATTGAAAGAGCCGGCGTGGA
The DNA here is from genome assembly GCA_964372075.1 of uncultured Desulfovibrionaceae bacterium. Lineage (GTDB taxonomy): Bacteria > Desulfobacterota > Desulfovibrionia > Desulfovibrionales > Desulfovibrionaceae > CAYJAD01. The sequence goes on from CAYJPR010000047.1 coordinate 3,538, forward strand.
AGCGGCGGATACCATCATTGCTGTGAGCCATTATACCAAGGCCCGCATTACTGAGCTCTATGGCATTGATCCGGCAAAAATAGCCGTGGTGCACAATGCCGTCACCAAGGAGGAATCCCGCGCTGTACTACAAATGCCCAAACACCATGAGGAAAATGAAAAATACGTACTCTTTATGGGGCGCATCACCTTTCAAAAAGGGCCGGAATATTTTGTGGAAGCCGCAAGACTGGTTCTTTCACGCATGCCCAATGTGCGTTTTATCATGGCCGGTAGCGGCGATATGTTGCCGCGTATAGTGCGCATGGTGGCGCAAATGCGTATGGGGAGCCGTTTTCACTTCACAGGTTTTTTACGCGGTGAAGATGTGGATAGAATGTACGCATTAAGCGATTTATATGTTATGCCCAGCGTGTCTGAGCCCTTTGGCATTGCCCCTTTAGAGGCCATGTCCTATGACACGCCTGTACTCATTTCCCGCCAGTCAGGCGTGGCAGAAGTGGTACAAAATGCCTTAAAGGTAGATTTTTGGGATGTGCAAGCCATGGCCGATAAAATTTGTGCCGTGCTTAAACACCCACGCCTTGCCGGTGAAATGGTAAAACAATGCCGCGAAGAATTGCAACACATTCGCTGGGAAAATGCCGCACACAAACTTATTCATGTGTATGAAAACAGTACGCATACATCATAAGAAGATATATCAAACATCTAGCTTTTTACATACAGATTTGGAAAAATACAGATACTTTTTATCTACAGACTTTTACGAAATAGGATTTTTTTATGTCATCCATTTGTTTTTACTTTCAAGTGCATCAGCCTTATCGTTTACGTCATTACACAGTCTTTGATATGGGTAAAAATCATTTTTACGAAGATGATAAAGCCAATGGGGAAATTTTGCAAAAGGTGGCCCGCAAATGTTATTTGCCCATGAACAAGCTCTTGCTGGAACTCATTGAAAAATACCAAGGGAAATTCAATATTTCTTTCTCCTTATCTGGTGTTGTCATTGAGCAATTAGCCACATGGGCCCCTGAAGTTCTTACCTCTTTTCAAGACCTTGTGAAAACAGGTTGCGTAGAGCTTTTATCAGAAACCTATGCCCACTCCCTTTCGGCTTTATATTCTCCCGACGAATTTAAACAGCAAGTGCAAATGCATGCGCGTATGCTGGAAGAGCATTTTGGCGTAAAAGCACAAGTATTTCGTAATACTGAACTTATTTACAGTAATCGCATTGCTAAAATGGTGGAAGAAATGGGTTATAAGGCCATTTTAGCCGAAGGCGTGGACCATATCTTGGGCTGGCGCAGCCCCAATGTGGTATATCAACCCACCAATTGCCTAGATTTAAAGCTTTTATTAAAAAATTACCGTTTGTCAGACGATATAGCCTTCCGTTTCTCCAATCGCGGCTGGCCGGAATTTCCCCTCACGGCAGAGAAATTCTCCCATTGGGTGCATACCGCCGGCTTGCAAGGAGAGCTTATCAATCTCTTCATGGATTATGAAACCTTTGGCGAACATCAGTGGGAAGATACGGGAATTTTTGATTTCATGCGGGCTTTACCGGAAAAGGTTTTAGCCAATCCCCATTATAGCTTCATTACCCCCAGCCAAGCGGCAGAGCGCATTGCCCCCATGGCTAAATTAGATATTCCCGAAGAAATTTCCTGGGCCGATGCGGAAAGAGATTTGACCGCATGGCTTGGAAATGATATGCAATATGATGCCATTGAGGCAGTGTACCGCTTAGAAGACAAGGTACGCGCATGCGGCAATATGGACATATTAAAAACATGGCGCCGTTTGCAAACCTCCGATCATTTTTACTATATGTGCACCAAATGGTTTTCCGATGGTGATGTGCACAAATACTTTAGTCCCTACGGCTCCCCCTATGACGCATATATCAACTATATGAACGTCATAGCAGACTTTGAGCATTCTTTGCCGGCTGGTACAGCCTAAAGCCTTACGTATTCCCAAAGCCATGTATTGCGCGTATGCAAATGACATGGCCCAGTCTAAAAGTTTTCGACGCATTGTGGTAGCTAAATTGCCACAATGCGTGTTGTATTTTGCCTTTTATCTACCTTATACCCCTTGGTCATACAACTTTGAGGAGGATGTATGTATACAGGTTTAGAGCAAGCTACTGCTTTTGAAGTAAGCTGGGAAGTTTGCAATAAAGTGGGCGGCATTTACACTGTTGTAAGCAGTAAAGCCCTGTGCGCTGTGGATTTTTTTGGCGACAACTATTATATGCTGGGGCCTGACCTTGGCAATAATGCGGAATTTGAAGAAACCGACGAGCCTTGCTGGGCACAAATACGCCCCATCCTCGCCATGAATAATTTCCAATGCCGCTTAGGGCGTTGGAATATTCCGGGACGCCCCAAAACCATACTTGTAAATTTTAAAAATCGCCAAAATGTGAACCAGCTCCTCTTTGAACTGTGGAATAATTATGGCGTAGATTCCATGACCGGCGGCTATGATTATGCTGAGCCTGTTATGTTTAGCTCTGCCTGCGGCGAACTTATTGCTGCCATATTTAAAGCCACCGTAGAACCCACAGGGCATAAAGGCGTGGCCCTTTTCCATGAATGGATGTGCGGCGCCGGTTTGCTCACCGTAAAACGCCAAGCCCCTACCATGGGCACAGTTTTCACCACCCACGCCACCATGCTGGGCCGCGCCCTTGCCGGTACGGGTTGCGATATTCATAAACAAATGCACAACCTTAACCCTGTGCGTGAAGCGGCAAAGCATAATATTACCGCAAAATACTCCATGGAAAGAATTGCCGCCAGAGAAGCGGATTGCTTTACCACGGTAAGCGATATTACCGCCACAGAAGCCGCCACCCTGCTGGCTCGCACCCCAGACGTGGTGACACTTAATGGTTTGGATATGCGCGTTATTCCAGACTACTCTGCTAACAGAGCAGAAATTAAAGGCTATCATGCGCAAATGGGTGAAGCTATAGGCAAGCTCTTACGCCGTCCTGTACCGAAAAATGTACGTTATATCCTTATTTCTGGCCGCTATGAATTTAGAAATAAAGGCTTAGATGTATTTTTAGAAGCCCTTGCCGGCATAAATGAATCTTTGCGCGGCACAGATACGCATGTGGTGGCAATCTTTGCCGTCATGGGCGGGCATACAGGTGTAAACCCCGACGCTGTGGGCGGCGATCCCCATAAAAAGCCCCCGCGTAATGAGCATTGGATTACCTCGCACCACGTGTACGATAGCCCCAATGATCCCATTTTAAATTCTTGTATGAGCCTTGGCCTTACCAATGCTCCGGAAAACAATGTGCAGGTGGTTTTTGTGCCTGCGCTTTTAGATGGTCAAGACGGTTTCTTAAACCTTACCTATGAGCAAACCCTTGCCGCATGCGACCTTGGCGCCTTCCCTTCTTGGTATGAGCCTTGGGGCTATACCCCGCAAGAAAGTGTGGCTTGGGCCGTTCCCACTGTCACCACCGACCTTGCCGGCTTTGGTCTTTGGGCCCGTCAAATACAAGCCAAAGAAAACTTCAGCGGCGGTGTCTACGTGGTCTCTCGCTTGCACCAGTCTTATGATTTAGTTTTACAAGAATTACGTGAAACCACGCTCAAAGCCATTTCTCTGTCGCCTAAAGACCTCGAAAAATCCCGTAAGGCGGCGCGAAATATTTCTAATTACTTCACCTGGAAAGACTTTTTCCCCAAGTACATTGACGCTTGCACATTAGCTTTAGAAAAGGCCTTAGACAGAAACAATAAAGCCTTTGGTTTTTCCGGCGACATTAAGCATGTACTCAAGACCACCTCTTCGGTAACACCGGTATTACGCTCCTTTATGGCCATTTCTTTTCTTCCTGAACGCCTTAAGCGTTTAAGCGAATTAACGGAAAATTGGTGGTGGTGCTGGCAAAGTGAAGGCTGGGAATTATTTTCTAGCATTGACGCAGAATTATGGGAAAAGTGCGAACACAATCCCATAGAATTGCTTGCCAATGTCACCAGTTCTCGCTTGGCAGAGCTTGGCGAAGATTTACATTTCATGAATAACATGGACGCCTTATTGCAAAAATTTGACGCCTACATGGCAGAAAAGCCGCATACCATTGAAGAGGTGCTTTCCGAGCAAAAGCCTGTGGCCTATTTCTCCACTGAATACGGCATTTGCGAAAGCCTCCCCATTTATTCCGGAGGCTTAGGCGTTCTTTCCGGCGATCATCTTAAATCCGCCAGTGATTTGAATTTACCCCTCATTGCCGTGGGTCTTTTGTATAAAAATGGCTACTTCCGTCAAAAGCTCACCTCAGAAGGTGGGCAATTGGCAGAATATACCGAAAATGATTTTGCCTCCATGGCGGTACAACGTCTCATGCAAGACAATGGAGACCCTGTTATGGTTTCCGTGGACTTACCGGGACGCAAACTCTATGCCCAAGTGTGGCTTGCCAAGGTGGGCCGCATTAAGCTGTATCTCATGGATACAGACATAAGCCTTAATAGCTCCGATGATCGTAAAACCACTGCACAGCTCTATGTGGCCGACCGTGATTGTCGTTTACGTCAAGAAATCTTGCTTGGCATGGGCGGTGTACGCTTACTCCAAGAGCTACACATTAGCCCTGCAGTGTATCATATGAATGAAGGGCATTCGGCCTTCTTAATTCTAGAGCGCTTACGCCATTTAGTGCATCAAGGTTTAAGCTTTGAAGTGGCTTGCGAAGCTGTACGCGCTTCTTGTGTCTTTACCACACACACACCCGTGGATGCTGGTAACGAACGCTTTGCCCCTGAGCTTATGGAGCGCTATTTCACGGATTATGCTCAAAGCATGGGTCTTTCCATGCAAGATTTCTTAAATATGGGCCGCATTATGGGCTCTAACCGCAATATGTTTGAAATGACCGTGCTGGCTTTAAATTATTCCCTTAAAGCCAATGGAGTAAGCCGCTTACACGGCGATGTATCCCGTGGTATGTGGCGCGCCGCATGGAAGGGATACTCTCATGCAGAAGTGCCCATTAAGTCCGTCACCAATGGCATACATGTGTCATCCTATGTCTCAGCGCCCATGCGTGCCCTGCTCAATGACACCTTGCAAATAGGCTGGGAAGACCTTCCCCCAAGCTCAGAAATATGGGATAATATTTACTCCATACCTTCCCAAAAGATTTGGGACATTCGCCGTCAAGAAAAGCAAAAGCTTTTGCAGGCTGTAGATATGGGGCTAACCAGCTTTTTCAAAACCTTAGATGTACCACTGCCCACGCAACGCACCATGCGCGCCGGGCTCACCAATACGGATGCCCTTATCGTTGGCTTTGCCCGAAGATTTGCGCCCTATAAAAGAGCGCATTTGCTCTTTGCCGATATAGAGCGCTTGCAAAATATGTTGCGTAATACCAGCCGTCCCATTATCTTTATCTTTGCCGGAAAAGCACACCCTGCAGATCAGCAAGGCATGGATATTTTAAAGCAAATAGTCAAAACCACTCTTGATGAACGCTTTGCCGGCCATGTGTATTTTGTGGAAAATTACAGCCTATCTGTATCCAAATTACTCACCCGCGGTTGCGATATATGGCTCAATACGCCGTGTCGCCCCAATGAAGCCAGCGGCA
>CAYJPR010000048.1:0-8816 GCA_964372075.1 uncultured Desulfovibrionaceae bacterium
GGAGAGCAGGGCGAGAAAAATATTCTTACTGCCATAGAGCAAGTCAATGAAAGTCAAATACAGGAAAGTTTAGATACTTGGTTTGTGCCTGAGCGTTTACATGTATCTGTACTTACGCCTAAGGGTATAAAATTACCAAATTTACAAAGCATTTTGCAAAAAAATTGGCCTGCCAAAGCCAGCGCCAAGCAAAAAAATGTAAGTGCTGTTAAAGGTAAAACCTCCATTGTAGATTTGGGCGGTGGGCGTAAAGTTGTGCTTATTCCAGATGCCACCATGCCTTATACCGCACTGGACTTTTACCTGACCGGCGGTAATGCCTTAAGCGGCGGTCAGCAAGGCCTAGCTACCTTAACATCTTCTGTGCTCACGGCAGGCACCAAGGAGCTTTCCGCTCAGCAAATAGACACCTATTTGGCAGAGCGCGTGGCCTCTTTAGGGGCCGGTGCAGGGCGCCAAGTCTTTTGGTTAAGTGCAAAGCAACCTTCACGCTTTAATGCAGATATATTCGCTCTTATTAAAGATGTACTCACAGCGCCTGCACTTAGCCCGGAAGAAGTGGCCCGTGAAAAAAATAATCAGCTGGCAGCCATTGTGTCTCGCGATGACCAACCTTTGAGTTATGCTTTTTCAAAAATGGCACCCTTTTTCTTCGGAGAAGACCACCCTTATGGCTTTAAGAGTCTGGGGGATAAAGCCTTAGTAGAAAGCTATACGCCGCAAGATGTGGCGGCTTTTTGGCATAAGCAAATACAGCAGCCTTGGGTACTTTCTGTGGCAGGAGATTTTGACGCAGAAGCTGTACTGGCCTTTGCGCAAAGCTTACCAAAGCCCAAAGCCGCAGCTGTAGAGGTACAAGCACCGCATTGGGGTAAGGAAAAGAAACTTAATGTGCATGTACCGGGGCGTGAGCAGGCGCATCATATATTAGTATTTACAACTGTACCCAGCCAGCATGAAGATGCGGCGGCTTTGGAGCTTTTGCAATTAACTTTGGAAGGCCAAAGTGGTTTGCTTTTCCGAGAACTGCGCGACAATCAAGGCCTAGGTTATTCGGTCACAGCCAATAAGAGCTTTTTGCCCACCACGGGCTATATGCTCTTTTACATAGGCACTGAGCAAGAAAAAGTGGCGCAAGCGCATAAGGGCTTTGAAAAGATCATTGCTGATTTACAAACACAGCTCTTACCTGAAGCAGAATTGCAAAGGGCCAAGAATCAAATGGAAGGGGATTTTTATCGCTCCAGTCAAAGCCTGCGTAGCCGTTCTCATGATGCGGCCATGCGCTTGACCTTGGGGCAGGATATAAACTTTAGAAAGCAAACCATAGCTAAAGCCAAGACCTTAACAGCCGAAGACTTACGCCGTGTGGCGCAAAAGTATTTAAACTTTAACGAGGCCTATGTGGTGGATGTACATCCCTAAAGGCTAGATTGCTTAATTTTAGAGATCTGTAAGGTGAGCGGCTAAATGCGCCAGCTTTTTAGCCGCCTGCCCATAGTCCTTAAAGGGCTGTAAAACCTCCAAGGCTTCATTTTTTCGGCCCATCTTGGCTAAAAGCAAGGCCTTGGCATAAAAAATATAAAGAAGGTGGTCAAGCATTACAGACTTGCCCGCCTTTTTTTGTGCCAAAAGTTCTTGTAGCTTTGCTTCCTGCATCTCTAATTGAGCAATATAGGGCGTAGAAGGGGCTTTGGAGCTAGTGAGAAAAGCTTGTAAGGCTCTTGTGTATATGACCATTTCTTCATTATGTAATAAGTCCGAATTGCTCTTTTCAAGATTATGTTCATGGCTTAAATAGAGCCCCAGCATTTTAGGCACATGTTTAAAAGGATAGTGTTCAGCCATACGTAGCCACATGTCATAATCGCCGGCAATGGTATAGTCTTCATTAAAATACCCCAATTCTTCATGTAAAGAACGGCGCCACATGGGCTGTGGGCCCACACAACAGCCATAGAGCAAGCGTATGGGATCATAAGCAGGCCATAACATGCGCCCATGCAGGGGGGCCGTGCTGAAAGTGGCATTTTCCTGCGCTGTTATGCGACTATTGGCGTATACAAGGGCTATTTCAGGATGCGCATCCAGCTCAGCTGCCAGCACTTCCAGGGCTTTGGAGGCATGTCTATCATCGGCATTGGCATTGGTTATATAGGTGCCGCGAGCTTTTTTGAGTGCCCTATTCCAAGAGGCGTATAAACCTTCGCGTGCATTTGTGCGCTCATAAATAATGTTAGGGTAAAGTGCGCAAAACTCCTCGGCAATGATGGCCTCATTTTGGGGCGAGCAGGCATCAATAATGAGTACTTCTGTTTGCTCAAAGAGGGTTTGAGCCACAAGGTCTTCTAAACAGCCACGCAAAAAACGCTCTGCATTATACACAGATACAAGGGCCGTAACTTTATATGTGGATGACTGCGAAGACATATTTTTCCTTGAATAAAAATTTTATATAAAAAAAGGGAGAAGGTTGCCCCTCTCCCAGAATGCTTAGAAAAGCGTCATTACTTAATAAGACCTTGGCTTTCTCTGTCGCGGAATTCCTTAACAGTAGCTAACACCACAGGGCTTAGCATAAGCAGGGCAATTAAGTTGGGGATAGCCATACAAGCGTTGAAAGTGTCGGAAATTAACCATACTACTTCAAGCTTAGCGATGGCGCCCACAGGCACAATCAAGGTGAAAAGAATACGGAAAGGCTTTAATACTTTATCGCCAAAGAGGTAAATCATGCAGCGTTCGCTGTATACGCACCAGCCTAAGATGGTGGAGAAGGCAAAAAGTGTTAAAGAAATGGTTACCAATATGCCACCAAAGCCTACAGGTAACACACCGTCAAGCACAGTATTAAAGGCAGCTGTGGTTAAGGCAGCGCCGTTAACTGTACCAGGACCTGCATCTAAAAGGCCGGAAGCTAAGATAGCAAAACCGGTCATGGAGCAGATGATGATGGTATCGATGAAGGTACCGAGCATACCAATGAAAGCTTGGTTTACAGGCTCTTTGGTAGTTGCAGTTGCGTGAGCAATGGGGGAAGAACCAAGACCGGCTTCGTTGGAGAATACACCACGAGCCACACCAAAGCGAATGGTCATCCAAATGGAGGCACCAAAGGCGGCGGAAGGTGTGAAGGCTTCATCAATGATGGTGGCGAAGATATGAGGAATCATATCTATTTTTAAGATAAGTACCAATAAAGCAGCGCCAATGTAGAAAGCAGCCATAACAGGCACAACTTTACCAGCTACAGCACCAATACGCTTTACACCGCCCACAAGCACCGCACCAACAGCTACGGTAAGAATACCGGCAGTAACGTAAGGATCAACACCAAAAGTAGCTTCTACAGCACCGGCAATGGAGTTGGTTTGGGTCATGTTACCAATACCAAAACCAGCTATGGCGCCAAAGATAGCGAAGGCTGTTCCCATCCAGGCCCACTTGGGTCCTAAACCGTTTTTGATGTAGTACATGGGGCCACCCACAACGTTACCTTCTGGGGTAACTTCGCGGAAGCGCACGGCAAGGAGTACTTCAGAAAATTTCGTGGCCATACCCACCATGGCTGTGCACCACATCCAGAAGATGGCGCCTGGGCCACCCACAAAGATAGCCGTAGCAACACCGGCAATGTTACCGGTACCTACGGTGGCAGAAAGGGCTGTCATCAAAGCGTTGAAGGGAGAGAGCTCACCGTCAGCAGAGTCGTCTGCCTTTCTATTTGTCCAAAGTTTTTTAAAACTGTGGGGAATGCGCATAAAAGTTAAGAAGCGCAAGCTAAAGGTTAAGAAAAGACCTGTGCCAAGCAGCAAAATAAGCATAAGTGGGCCCCACACCACTGAGTTGATGGGGCTTAAAATATCCGTAACCAATTTCAAAAATGCGTCCATACATTCTCCTTAAAAACTGACCAAAAATGTGAAGCAGTATGCTCTACGAAAACTTGTACCACCCAAGTGTATACCGTATGCTAATTTTTAAAAAAAAGAAATATTTTTTTGCAAAATGCCAAAAATAACTTTTTTCACGAAGTTTTGGTAGAAAATGAAGGTTAAAGACTACTTTTTTGCTGTATTTTCTGTGCATGGCTTTGTAACATGAGCTTTGCCAGCGGAGAAAGGGTAGACTCCCAACCCTCTAATATACTTTGAACTTCACTTTGCCATACTGGAGACATTTGTAGGCTCTTAAGCCAAGCATAGGCTGTGGCGTCAAAAACTTTATCTTGGCCAAAAAAGTGGCGCTCATGAGCGCAAGAAAGTACAGATAAGCCACATTCTATTACTATTCGGCAAGAATTTTGGGGGTCCCTTGCTCTGCACTGAGCAAAAAGGCGTCGCCCAAGAGCTGGCAATTCTTGCACAAGGGCAGGGGAAGTGCTGTTTTGAGCACAGATATGGGCAAAATAAAGGCAGGAGGCACGCTTAGTTACACGAGCGCACAGCCATTGATAAAGGCTCACCCTTTCTTCTTCACTCTGCGCCGAATGCACTAAAATATGGAGCCAATTTTCAAAACGAGCGCCCACCGTGTCCATGGCGGGTAAATCTTCATTTAGGGCAATGCTTTCTTTAAGGGAGGAGATAGTGGTGAAATTACTCCCTTGAGTATTGCTACTGGTAAGGGGTGGTGTAGCACCTTGTAGTACTCTTTTTGTGGCATTTTTATCACTAGTTTCTATGTTATCAATGCCGGCGCGGCGTAAAAACTCTTCTTTAGCCATGGTATACAGCTCTATATCAAGAGCATTGCGAACAAAAAAAGCTTCTTTGGTGGTTTCAGATATGTGCCACGGTTCCTTGGTGGAAACATTTTTTGCTATTTTTTGGGCCTGTGCCACTTTGGGCAAAGTTTGGGCCAATAACTCGAGGGAAGCAGGGAAAAACTCTTGTAAGCCAAAGAACACATATTTGTGCAAAAGATTTTCCTTGGCAATGTCTAAATCTCCTTGTCCTAAATAGTGGGTGAGGATGTTGGGTTCTTGCAAGAGTAAGAGTTTTTCCGGCTCTTGCTGATAAAAAGGATCTAGCGGCGTAAGCCAAGAAAAAAAACGTACCAAGGACTGGGCCAAGGACCACGGGTGGCGCAAAATGGTAATGTAAAAATATTTTTTATGCTCGGGCAAATACTGTTCTATACCGCTGACGCCGTGCCCATGGTAAAAATCTCTGTCTAAAGGAGTGGCTCGGGGCTCAAAGATATTTTGATGCACATCACAAGAGCTGGCATAGCATTGGCGTAGCATATGCGTAAGGCTTAAGCCCCCGCATTTGGGTATATGATTATACAAAAGCACAGCGCCAGAGCTTGCCTGACCTAATGGGGGACAGACAAGTTCATGGCGCTGGGCGTAAGTGATTTGAGTAGCCATAGGCTTTTGCAAAAAATTATTCTGCGCTAAGCATATGGTGTAGGGTGCCAAGCAAGGCGGCGCGCTGTAAAACTTGACGGCGCTTTTGCATTTGGGCATCTGCCTTAGCATAGCTGGCTTGTGCTTCGGTAGCCACAATGCGCACACCTTCGGTGGCATAGGCTAAGAAGGTGTCGTTGAGGGCAAAGCCTTTTTCCCAAACATAATTGTCAGAAGCTGAGAAAATGGGTATGGGGCGCGAAGGCGTTTTTTCCTTGGTCATGGCTTCAAGGGCCGGATCCATATAAATGATATGGGCATCATCTATGGCAAGGCGCGGTTCACGGCTCATGAATACTTTAGCACCGGCTTTAAGAGCCATATCGGTAATGGCATGGTCTGGGTCACTCCAAGAAGGCAAGCCCATGAAAAGCTCATAAGGGGTATAGATGGCGGCTTCCATGAGGGATTGCGCTGTGGGGGTCATGGCGCCCATCCAGCATATGCGCCAAGAATCCATGGCAATGCCGGCTTGTTCGCTGCTTTCCACAGCAAAGATGGCTTCACCCAGCGCCGCCCAAGGGCAAGCACAGCTGGAGAGGCCATTGTACCAAATGCCATTGCGTTCACGAGTCATAAGGGTCATATAGGTTTCATTAAAGCCCACTAAAATATTTATGCTGCCTTCACCGTCATAGTCTTGCATATGTGTTTCTAGGGCGTCAGAGTCAAGGCCTTGGCAATCATGTTCGGTATAGGCTAGAGAAAGCTCTTGCAAAAGGGCAAAAAAAGCGGCTTTATCTTCTTGGTTATGGTCGCCCACCCATACATGCAAGGGCGCGGCTTTTACAGCTTCTTGCCAGCTTTGCACTTGAGCTTCTTCGGCCACTTGAATCTCTTGTAAAAGTTGCCAAAAGGTGTTTTGACCAAGGTGAAGAAGGCGTAAGAATTGTTTTTGCATGTAGGCTCCTTAATATACCCATGGGGCAAGATATGCGGGCATTGGGCAAATTCTTGCTTTATGCCAACACGCCCTTGTTACCTTATTATGGCCCACAGACGCAAGAGCTGTGAGGTAAAAAGTAAGAAATTGTCTCAACAGCCTGTCAAAAGGATAGAGAATCATGGAAAAAAAAGTACACACAAGCTGGCAAAGGCAATACCGTGAAAGCTTGCAAGCCAGAGAAGGCGAAGTGGCTTTCCAAATGGTATTGGAAGAGAGCGATTTACGCATTATTGCCGGCTTAGCAGATTCTTCTGTAGGTATAAGCCAAAAAGAATTAGCGCAGAAAATGCTAACGACTTTGGGACAATTGCGTGCAGATATTCGCTCTTGGGCGCGCTTGTATCCGGAATTTCAAACATCCTTATCACCTTTGTCTTTGCCTACTTCTGCGCCTGTGCCGGAAATTGTGCGTCGTATGTACCAAGGGGCTGCTAAAGCCGGTGTGGGACCTTTTGCCGCTGTGGCAGGTACGGTGGCGCATATGTTGGCAGAGGCCCATGTGGCTACAGTGCCCAATCTTATTATTGAAAATGGCGGCGATGTGTATATGTATTCTACCAAGGCGCGGGTGGTGGCTTTGTTGGCCAGTCCCCAAAATATACAAGAAGACCTTGCCGCCACTTCCTTAGGCTTACAATTACAAGCAGAAGATTTTCCCTTAGCTTTGTGTGCTTCATCAGCTACCATAGGGCATTCTTTAAGTTTGGGAAGCGGAGAGTTAGCCGTAGTACGCGCCAAAGACGGCGCCTTGGCCGACGCTGTAGCCACGGCCCTGGGGAACAGATTACGCGGTGCCCAGACGGTACAAAATGCCCTTGATTTTGGGCAAAGTATTGAGGGGGTAGAAGGGCTCTTTGTGCAATGCGGCGAAGCTCTCGGTGTATGGGGAAATATGGAATTAGTGGCGGTGCAAAGCTAAAAAAATTTATGTTAGCAAGGGCTCAGGGTGTAAAGCTGAGCTTATGGCACTGCTTAGCACTGAAGCTAAAGGGGCTGTATAGCTCTAAAAATTGTACACAAAATACATATTGTGAAAGATAGCACACCTAAAGAGAAAAAACTTTCCCTTTTTTTTCATTTGTGCTAGGTTTTTGCTTAGGTTCTTATTGTTTTTCACAATTAACGCACCCCAATTGGGAGGAAAGATGAAAAAGTTTTTAACGCTTCTTTGTGTCTTGATGCTCTCTCTCGCTGGCGCCATGGTGGCATTTGCTGGCGAAATCAAAGTGGGCCTTATGTGTCCGCTCACCGGTAAATGGGCCTCTGAAGGTCAGGACATGAAAAATGTGGTGTCCATGATGGTGGACGAAATCAACGCCAAGGGCGGTATCAAAGGCGATACCATTAAGCTCATCGTAGAAGATGATGCCGGCGACCCACGTTCTGCTGCTCTTGCCGCACAAAAATTAGCTTCTGCTGAAGTTGTGGCTGTTATCGGTACCTATGGCTCTGCTGTAACCGAAGCTTCTCAAAATATTTTGAATGAATCTGAAGTTGTGCAAATAGCCACCGGTGCTACCTCTGTTCGCTTAACGGAAAAAGGCTATAAGAACTTCTTCCGTACTTGCCCCCGTGACGATGCCCAAGGCATTGCTGCTGCCAATACCATTATGAAAAATGGTTATAAGTCTGTAGCTTTATTACATGATAACTCTTCCTATGCCAAAGGCTTTGCTGAAGAAATCAAGGCTATCTTAGACGATAAAGGCGTAAAAATTGTATTTTATGACGCTTTAAGCCCCGGCGAGCGCGATTATAACGCTATCTTAACCAAATTACGTTCTGCTAATCCCGAAGCTGTGTTCTTCACCGGTTACTATCCTGAAGCCGGTATGCTCTTACGCCAAAAAAGCGAAATGGGCTGGGATGTTCCTTTCCTCGGCGGCGACGCTTCTAACCACCAAGACTTGGTAAAAATTGCTGGCAACAAGGCAGCTACAAGCTATACCTTCATTAGCCCACCCTTACCCCAAGACTTGGATTCTAAGGAAGCTGCAAAATTCTTAGCCGACTACAAGGCTAAGTACAATGCCATTCCTTTATCTGTATACTCCATCTTAGCTGGCGATGCCTTTAAGGCCCTTGCCGCTGCTTTTGAAGCCGGTCACAAGACCCCTGAAGCCATTATGAACTTCTTACCTACTTTGAAGGGCGTTCCTGGCTTCTCCGGTGAAGTAGGCTTTAACGAAAAGGGTGACCGTGTAGGTGAGTTCTACCGTACCTATGTTGTTAATGAGAAGGGCGACTTTGTATTACAGCCTTTATAAGAACTATTTGATAGGATGATATTTGAGGGGGGGATGGCATTGGGCTTTTCCCCCCTCTTTTTTAGGCTGTTGAAAAAGGGCTGTCTGCTTCGTTAAGCTTGCTTTTTGCTCCAGTCGAGTACCAGAAGAGTACACTCCCTCCGCAAAAAGCTTCGCTTGCCTCGCATCCAGCCCTTTTTGAACAGCCTAA
>CAYJPR010000049.1:0-8661 GCA_964372075.1 uncultured Desulfovibrionaceae bacterium
ACCCGCCCCCACAAAAGCTCGTGGCCCTGAGCCTTCTTGCTCATAAGTAGTGCTCCTATCAGTACTCACGCGCATTTTGCTGGGCCCAAAAACAGTACTGATAGTCACTTGCGGCGCAAAGGACGCAAAAGCTTGCAAAGCAAAATCATTGACCAAATAAAAATGTTTCCCTTGGCTGGCCCAATCGTACGAAGAAAAGTTCACATGCAAAGCGCCATTGGTCAATTGCCCCTGCAAGGCTTTATGCTCATTTGCTAGCTGAATTTGAAAAACAGGCCCGGCTATGCCCCACACTTGTGCATCCACATGGGCTAAATCCAGCCCCGTGGCTTGTTGCGCGGCTTGTAAAAGATCCTGCATATCTCTTAACTGGCTGGTGGCATAAACACGTATAACCTCAATGTGCACTTTTCCCTCGCTGTACAACACATGCGCAAAACGGCTATTTGTACCGCCTATATCAGCACAAAACAGATTTTTCTTCATATTTTACACCTTAAAATTGCTTTTTGCTACACACTCAAAGCACCTTTTATCGCTCTTTTTATCTAGTCTCATCTTAAAAACGTATTCCATACGTTCATTTCTGGCAGAGTTTATGAAGGCATTCAACCTAAAAAAATATATATTCACTGACACTTAAATAATTTTTAAGTGTCGACTGTCTAACTATTTATTTTCATAATGCTTATCAAACACAGTAGAATTTTATGCATATTTCACACAAAATTCTACTGTGTTTTCACTTATTTTTTGTATTTTTTACGGTACGCTCAAGCCTTAAAAACAGCTCATACTCTTTTTACAATACAAGGCTGTACTTTTGTATACAAAAAAAGAGCAAAAACCCTTCTTAACTTTAAGAAAATTCATAAAAGGCATTGTCTTTTTAAAAAAGTCTTACTATAGTTTTTTTAGCAAAGAACAAGGCGCTATGATCAAAGTAGACAAATAGTTGCCAATCACATATTTGAGGGCCTCATGGGTAAACAGTTTTTCTTTTCAGTTTTTTTGTTTTTATGCGTTTTTTTGAGCGAAAATATACATGCACAGACTGCGTTAAAAAAACTTATTAAGGTAGGTTATATTCCCGGCTTTGGTATCGTTCGCGATATTAATTCTTTAGATAATAAGGGCTATTTGTACGAAATATTCAAGCGTACAGAACAATATGCCCCCTACGATTTTGCCTTTATCCCCTACAACTCTCGCAAAGAAATGCTTCTTGGCCTCGAAAGCAAAGAAGTAGATGTCATTGGTCCCATGCCCTATTTGCCAAGATTTGCAGAAAAATATTCTTTGACCCACAATGCCTTGGGCCAAGCGCAAGCCATTTTGGTTACCAAGGAAGAGTATGATCCCTTCTACTATAACGACCCTTCCGCCATTAACGGAAAAGTCGTGGCTAGTTTTCACGATAGCCCTTTTGAATCCTTACTCAATGCCTATTGTGAACAGCATAATATTTCCGTCACCTATATACGCGACACTGTGATAAATTTTCAAAACCTTGAAGCAGATTTCTATCTCACTTCTACGGTTTTTGACGCTTTTCAAAAATACTTTTCGGTACTTAATTTAGCTACCTACAACTACCATCTCATGTTTTTGAAAGAAAACGCCTTCTTAAATGAACTTTTGCATGAAAGTTATATAAAAACTCTCAATGCCGATGGTAAATTACTGCACGACTTGCATTTGAAGTACTATAATAATCCTTCGCTCATTCGCAGACGCCTCACCCGTGACGAGGTGAAAACCTTACGTGGCAAGCATTTTGAAGCCGGCTATGTCACCGATCATCGCCCCTTCCAATTTACCAATGAACAGGGTGAGCCCGACGGTATTATAGTGGAAATTTTTAATCTTTTGGCGGCCCAATACGGCTTTACCATTAGCTTTACCCCCTACTCACTCACAGAAAGCTCCAAAAAACATGAAAACTTCGACATGCTTATTTCCCTTACTGGCGAAAGAGCTCATGAGAATCATTTTTACTACCCCACGGAAAGCTATCTCTCCTTACCCATGATGCTGTATGCTGACAAAAGAACAGCTAAAAGCATAGACTTTTCCAGCGCGCAAAAAAATATTGCCACCCTACAATACCTAAGCTTAGACTATGGGGCTTTACGCGAAAAATACCCTCAAGCCAATATTATTCCCTTCAACTCCTTTGCCTCGGTTTTTAATGCCTATACGGAAGGCAAATTAGATGCGCTTATTTCTACCACCACAGGATCGGTATATTTAGACAATCTCCTAGGGCATAATATTTACACCTATAGTACTGGCATTTCATTACAAGCAAAATTACTTATTTCTAAAAAATTGCCCTATGACTATGTAAATATGTTCAATATTATTTTTGATCATATTGACCCCAGCGTCTTTGATGAGGTCATAGCACGCCATACTTTGCGCTATATACCCTCCTATTCTACCGCAGAGCTTATTCAGCGCTATATGCTGGAACTTATTTTACTAGGACTTGGCATTATTGCCATAGGTCTCATCGTAGTTTTGGCCTTGCACAATAAAAGAAATAAAGACTTGGTCAATGTTGTTAAACGTGACAAACTTACAGGTTTTATCAATTATTCCTATTTTTCTGATCAGGCTAGAAAGATTTTAAAAGATGCTAAGCCCGGTGAGTATGAAATTGTCAGTATTGACATTGATAGCTTTAAGACAATTATTAATTATTTCAGTTATGCCAAGGGATCTGAAGTACTTTTAACGGTGGCGCAAGGTTTAGTAAAAGGCTTGCAAGGGCAAGATTTTCTTATAACACGCGCCCATGCCGATAATTTTATTATTTTGCAAAAGCACCAAGCGGAATCTTCCATACTTGAAACTATTCATGATCATATTTGGCTTGAAAGCAGAAAAGTTTTGCAACAAGGCTACGATTTACACTTTTCTGTGGGAATTTTGGTGGTTGAAGAATTTACAGGAAGAGTAAGTTTCTTGGTGGATAAGGCCAATATAGCCCGCATTAAGGGGAAAAATGAGCATGAGACCACCTTGTATTATTTTGACTCTGTCATGCAAGAAGAATTTACCAACAAGCTTTCTGTTACGTTTAGAATGGAAAAGGCCCTAGAGAATAGGGAATTTAAAGTAATATACCAGCCTAAAATTGATCTTGAAACATTACAAGTAAAAGGCGCAGAAGCCTTAGTGCGCTGGATTCCACGCGGTCAAACAACCATTTACCCTTCTGTGTTTATTCCTATTTTTGAGCACAATGGCTTTATTGCAAAGCTAGACCTCTATGTTTTTGCCGAAGTGTGTAATTTTATAAATAAATATTCACATCTTGTGGAAATTCCACTCATATCTGCCAACCTTTCTGCCAGAACCATGTTGGAAGATAATATTGTGGAAAAAATCATGGAGATTGTGCACAGCAAAGGTATAGACCCCCATCATGTGGAGCTGGAAATTACTGAAAGCGCCATGGTCAATGAAGGGGCCATGGAAATTGTTTCACATCTTAAAAAAATCGGCTTTATTATTTCCATTGATGATTTTGGCGCAGGCGCCTCTTCACTTAATAGATTGGGTACTGTGGAAGCAGAAGTAGTTAAGCTAGACAAAGCCTTTTTAGATTATTCACATCAAAACGCGCGTAATGAAATTGTGGTGAAAAATACCATTGAACTGGCCAAGGATTTACAAATGAAAACCGTGGCTGAAGGTGTGGAAACCGTGGAGCAAGCCCGTTGGTTGCACGCTCTAGGTTGCCAATGGGTGCAGGGATATTATTTTGAAAAACCCATGCCCGAAGAAGATTTCATTCATATTTTGCGCATTCAAAAAACTTATAACATAAATTAAAGAGGTGGAGCTTGGGGAAGAATGTAGAAAAACAGCACATTGTTTGCTCCTGCCAAGCCCCCCCTTCACTAGGGCAGCATAAGAGCGCCCCATTAAGTTGTAGTATTGTAGAACATACAACGCTCTTACCTCTTATCTATACAGATGCCAACCCCACAACTACCTTTGCTGTGGGAGCTTATGCCGAGGGCAAAGCTTTGCCACACGTACATCGCCATATTTGGGGACAGCAGTGGAGCAAACAACTCCCCTCCTTTGAGGCTGTGCAACATGAGCCCATGGAAGTTATTTATGGAGGGCCTTTTCTAGCTCATTGGGGGCATTTTCTCATAGAAAGCTTACAAAGACTTTGGTATACCAAAAATAAGAATTTACCCATTGTATGGCTATGTCCTGAGCAATACACCCCGCAAAAGCCCTTTTTTAGCCCCAAACATGAGGAAGTGTTTAAAGCCTTAGGCATTACTAATCCCCATATACACTTACAACAACCTACCTCTTTTGACGCTGTACACTTTCCAGACTCAGGTTTTGAGCTGAACCATTATGCTCATCCTCAACATTTGGATTTTTTAGCCTGCCATACCCCTTCTGCCCAGGCCGTGCGCACCGGTCGATACGTGTATCTTTCTCGCGCACATTTTCCAGGTTGTCTTAATGAAAAAGCTCTGGAAGAGCTGTTACTGGCCCGTGGCTGGGAAATCATCTACCCTGAAAAACTTTCCCTTGCAGAACAAGTGGAGGTACTCACCACTGCTGAGGTATGTTTATTACAATCTGGCTCAGCCCAGCATAGTCTCTTATTTACCAAGCATAGCGACACACGGTTTATTGTTATTCCGCGTGTTCACGATATAACTTTTGAGCTTATTTCCCATGGCAAAGCACATGACTATTACTTGCTTCATCTTGAAAAAAAAATAGTCAATGCAGGCATGGGCTATCAAAATGATATCTACTCTCTCGACCTTGAGATCTTCTTAGATATCCTCACAAAAACGCAAAATTTTACAGTGGATCTTACGCCATTTGCTCCATTTATTACACCGCAGCAACATGTGGCATGGGAAAGATATCAAAAGCCTGCTCACCATGCCCAAGCAAACACCACTCTTAGCCCAGCTGAAGGGCTTTACTACACGGCACTTTACCATGCACAAAGACAGGAATATGCCCACGCTCACGCCCTCATGTTGACTTTACAACACAAGAATCTGCTAGCGCCCTTTATGTATGAAAACTTCTTTGAAGTTATAGAGAAATACGATGCCCTTCGAGGGCTAAAGACAGTTCTAAAACAAAGTAAGGAAGACCTGCTTTTACAAAAGGCACAAAGAGCCCTTGCTGCTGCCCCGCACAATGGCGAAAACTACCTACGCCTTGCCGAGGTCTTGCAAAATATGCATCAGCTAGATGCGGCTGAAGATGTTATGCACAGAGCCCTCATTCGCTTTCCCCAATGGGCTTTGGCCCTAGCCGCCATAGCACAAATCTACATCGCTAAAAATAAATATCCCAAAGCCCTGAGCTATGCCAAAAAAGCTTATGCCATAGCGCCAAATGATGAAAAAATACAGCAAGTTCTCGCTTTTTGCTTGCATAAAGCGACAGAGTAATAACTTACGCGCAAGCTAATTATAATACTATCTTTTGTCTATTATCCGCATAGGCTCTAATTTACTTCCCCTGACAATCCGTACTCACAAAAGTATAGTGCAAATCCCCCCTTACCCAAGAGCACATTGGCGGCCTAGCATTCCCTTAATCTTGATGCGCTCTGCTACAATAAAAACTTCACCAGCCTAGCGGAACGTTCTTTTCTCCACAAAAAAAGCCCCCCCTAGCCATAAGCCAGAGGGGGCACGTAATTACAATTATACTAGGTATTTTGGTTGGTTAGCAAGTTAGACTGTACCAAGATAGTAACATTGTCATCTTCATTGGTAAATTCTCTGTAACCTACAGGCACATTGCTACCAGTGCCCGTCTTTTCAGTCCAGCCAGAATTAGCTTGGCCTACATTCCAATTACCATCTGCATCTTGCGCATTTAAATCTTTAAGCACAGATTCAGCAGTGGCACCGTCAGCCACATCTTTACCGCTGGCAATAAGAACTTCTACATTATTAATGGTGTCATTTTCAACGCCACTCTTTAAGGCTTCAAGATCACTTAGGCCAGCCAAGAGCACGTCAACATCGTCATCATCGCCACCCTCTACCAGCACATCTTCAATGCTTATGCCAGTCAAGTTGTCCATACGAACAAGATCAGCACCGGCGCCGCCATCAATGTCTATGGGACCACCAAAGAAGTTATTAAAGATAATCACATCATCTGCATCGCCAAAGGCTAGCTCTTCAAAATCTACAATAGTCGCATCCACACCTTCGATGGAGATATTGCCAAGCAGACTTTTTGAAACAACATAGGTGTCATTATCAACAGCATTTTCAAGCTTTAAGGTGTCTCTACCATCGCCGCCATCAAGAGTGTTAAGGTTTGTTTCTACACCCAAAATAGTAGCTGTCCCTTCAATCTTGCCATCAATGTGCAAGAAGTCATCTCCAGCGCCAAGGTCAACGGTGTTGGAAGCCAGTGCACCATCTGCCTTCATGGCATAAGCACCTGTAAGACTTACAAAGTCATCACCTACACCGGCATCGATGGTATTTTGCGCAGTGGCTGATAGAGTTGACCCCCAAACCTTATACTCACCGTCAGCGTACATGGCTGATTCTTTGCCTTCAATGCTGATTTTGTCATTGCCTGAACCGGAATTCAAAATATTCTTAGCAGTGCGTATGGAGTTGCTATTTTCTGCGTACATTCCTGTTTTGTTAGAATCTATTACAATATCATCATTTTTATCGGTAAAATTTTTCTCATGGGTTTTGTTACCGTCGAACGTACTAACCTTAGTGTACATGCCATAATCGTCATTATGCTTAACTTCAACAGGCTTCATTCCAGTGTTGACTTCAACCGTAGCAGAAACATCAGAAAGAGAACCATCGGCATCGTAAGCTTTTACTTCCATGGTATACTTTGTATTTTCCGCTTTATCCACTGTAAGTACATATGTACCATCACTATTTATTAAAATAGAACCAAGGTTGGCAATGGTTTCCTCATTGCCTACTTTAACCTCTACACCATTAATTTGATACTTGTTACCAGCACCATCTGCACTAGCTACAACTTCAAAAGAGCCTGTGAAGGTGTTTGTATAACCATAGGTGGCGTCAGGCGTAATGTTCAAAGTTGAGTGATCATCCTCAATATCAACCAGCACGGTTCCTACAGAATAGTTGCCATCGGTTCTTTCTACACGAACTTCAAAGGAATCACTCTGAGCGCCTTTACTATGGTCAACAGCAGCATTTTGGTCATAAGTATACGATAATACCCCACCTGTATACGCAACCATCATCTTACCGTGAGCACCAGTAATTTCAACTTCGCTACCATCGAAAGGTACATTAACACCATTCACTGTGATGCCTTGAGCTGATACGCCTGAAGATAGATTCATGGCTTCGGCTAAATCATATGCCCCAACCACATTAGTTTCATGGCTAATATCACGACTAACAGTTGTAACACCTTCTATCTCAAAATTCTCAGAGCCAAGGGTGTCTACCTTTACAGTATATGTATCAACACTACCGTCGCTATCTTCAGCTGTAAAACCAAGCTCAATATCAAATTCAAGGCGTTCAAACTGCTCCACATTCCAGTGATTATGATTTTGAGCACCTTCAGAGGCGCCATCAAGCGTAATGGAGAAGTAATCCTTATCACCTTTACTTGCGATAAGGGTACCATCAGTATCATATCTAAGTGTAAAGTCTATACCACCAAGCTGAATGCTTAAGGTTTCGGCATCAATAGCAACACCATTAATGCTTACCAAACTTACACTTACATCAGCAGCTGTTGCCGTATCAGCACCATTCCACTCAAGGTAGCCTTCTGCCTTATCAGGTTGAGCGCCACTTGCATCTTCGCTGACAATATAGCTATTGCTAGCCTCATCATAAGAGCCAAGCTCCGTGCTGCTCATGCCAAGAGAGATGGCATCATCCACCATATCTATCTTGATAATGGCTTCGTCACTTCTGCCCTTATCGTCGGTGATAAGCAGCTTGAATGAATCCATAGCCACATCACCATCATGATCATAGGGCTTAGTTTGAGTATAGGTGTATTCGATTTTACCATTTTCATACACACCATCAGTATTGGCAGTACCCATATTCACAGCAGTGATACTCAAATAACCATGGTCACTCTCAATGGAAGATACAGACTTTCCGTTAGCATCTTTAATGACAGTGTTATTGTTCTCATCTAAGCTTATGGCATAGCTCATTTCTACACCGCCAAGCATTACAACAAGAGTTAATGCGCTTAAGCCTGTACCAAAAGCTGTGGTCATATTGGTATTGAAGGTAAACTCACCGCTAGCTGCAGCCACAGGCGTAATGGGCTGGCCATTACCATCTTTAAGCTCTTGACCAGAGGCATTTGTATTTTCATTTTTATCAAGCCCAGCAGCCATAGCATCATAGGTGGTTAACGTTACACTATCTAGACCAGTAATTTCTACAGGTTCGTTAACACCATTGATGGTCACGGTAATGTCTTTGCTTGTCCAAGCACCATGCTCGTCCTGCACATAGATGGTGAAAGTATCGGGAAGAGTTTCGCCATCATTAAGAGCTTGAATTTCTTTATACGCATCGGACTCAGGGTCTTGGTTAGGTGTATAGAAGTATTCACCTGTCTCAGGATTAATGCTTAAAGTACCATACG
>CAYJPR010000050.1:0-8474 GCA_964372075.1 uncultured Desulfovibrionaceae bacterium
TGACCACTTCTTCCGGTGTATCGCACACAATAATATGCTTATCAATTTCATCGGCGGAGATGTAGCCATGTTCCACCATGGAGGTTTTAAGCCAATCAAGGAGGCCGCCCCAATAGTTGGAGTCATAGAGAATGATGGGGAAGGATTTTATGCGATCGGTTTGGGCCAGGACGAAGGCTTCAGAAAGCTCATCAATGGTGCCCATGCCGCCAGGCATAACCACATAGCTCATGGCATATTTTACAAACATAAGCTTGCGAATGAAGAAATAGCGGAACTCGCACTTGGTATCCACATAGGGGTTAAAGCCTTGTTCGTGGGGCAGTTCAATACCAAGACCAATGGAAGGGCCACCGGCTTCCTTGGCACCTTTATTGGCCGCTTCCATAATGCCAGGGCCGCCGCCGCTGATGACACCATACCCACTTTCTACCAAGAGGCGTGCAATGTCCTCTGCGGCTTTATAGTGCGGATGATCTGGGGCTGTGCGAGCCGAGCCAAAAATGGAAATGCAATGCTTATCTATGGAATTTAATTTGTCAAAAGCTGTGGCAATTTCAGCAAGGATACGTATGACGCGCCAAGATTCTGTACTGGAAGTGAGTTCGTCAATACGGGTTTGATGTGCAGACATGGATAATCCTTAACAAATGGTAAAAGGTTTACGAAACTTTAACTGTATTTATTTAAACACGATAAGAATATAAAGTAAATAACTAAGAGGTGATTAACAAATAAAAGCAGATAAAACTTTTCCCCTCTTGCGCTTTTGCTTAAGGCACGGCATAGTGCAAAGATAGAGAAAAGTCATGAGCCATTGTATAAAGAGGTGATGTATGAAAGTTCAATTTTTAGGTGCAGCGCAAACGGTTACAGGCTCTTGTTATATGATAGAAGCTTGTGGCGCGCGCTTTACTGTGGATTGTGGTATGCATCAAGGCAATAAGGCCATGGATGCGCGTAATAGAGAAACCACCATGTATCGCGCTTCTCATATAGATTTTATCCTGATGACCCATGCGCATATTGACCATTCGGGCCTTTTGCCGCGTATGGTGAAAGAAGGTTTTAAAAATCCCGTATATTGCACAGCTCCCACGCGAGATTTATTAGAAATTATGCTCTTGGATAGCGCCCATATTCAAGAAATGGAAGCGCGCCAAAGGGCAGAAAAATATAAAAGACGCGGTAAGGGAAGGGCGCCGGAAGCTTTGTATATGACGGACGATGTAGCTAAAACTTTGCCGCTTTTTTCCCTAGTGGAGTATGGGCAAAGTTTTGAACCACACCCCGGCATTAAAGTGACTTTTTACGATGCTGGACATATTATAGGCTCTTCTTTTCTCTATTTAGAAGTGACCGAAGAGGGAAAAACAACCACGTTACTCTTCTCCGGTGACTTGGGCAGGGCCCATGCGCTCATTGTGCGGGACCCGGAAATACCGCTCAAGGCTGATTATATCTTTTTAGAGTCCACTTATGGCGATAGGGAGCATAATACTTCCATCAATGCCACGGAAGAATTGGCCTCTGCCATAGCTTATAGCTATGAGAAAGGAAAAAAAGTTATTATTCCGGCTTTTGCTGTGGAGCGTACACAAGAACTTCTATATTGCTTACATCAATTGGTGGCGGAAGGTAAGGTGCCGGCAGATATGCCCATTTATGTGGATAGTCCCATGGCCATACGCGCTACGGAAGTTTTCCAAAAATATTCGCATCTTTTTGATGAGGAAGCCAAGGCTTTGTTGGCGCAAGGGGAAGATCCTTTTGCTTTGCCCAATTTGCATTACAGTATGGATGTGGAGCAATCACGCATGTTGAATGATATGCCGGGTTCTGCCATTATTATTTCTGCCAGCGGCATGTGTAATGCCGGGCGTATTCGCCATCATTTGCGTCATAATTTATGGCAAGAAGGGGCATCCATAGTCTTTGTGGGCTATCAAGGTGTGGGAACGCCGGGGCGTAAAATTGTAGAAAAGGCCGCAAGTATTTCTCTTTTTGGTGATGACGTGCCTATCAATGCGAAAATTTTTACCATTGGTGGTTTTTCTGCCCACGCAGGACAAGCGCAATTGGTAGAGTGGACGGGCTCAGCCTTAAAAGAAGGCAGTCAGGTTATTTTAATTCATGGCGAAGAAAAAGCCCAGCAAACCTTAGGGGCTTTATTGCAAGAAAAGTACAAGGTTCATGTGGCTATTCCTGACTATTTAGATGAAATGCTATTGGATGGCAGTGCGGTGGCTGCTCTTGAGGGAACGGTAGTAACACAAGACATGGCGCCCATTAATTGGATAGATTTACAACAATCGCTCATGGCCAATATGGCGGAGCTCATTAAAAAGATGAACACCATGCAGGATAAGTCCTGGGTGGAGCAAGTAGAATTGCTTGACCATATTCGCTCTCTCAATTATGAGATTGAAAAAAGTACAACAAGGTTATAATGCGAATAATATCTGGTTCCCTTAGAGGACGAATTTTAAAAACTGTGGAAGGACCGGGCTATAGGCCTGCCATGTCTCGCGTGCGCGAATCACTTTTTTCCATGCTGGAAGCGCGCGGTGTGGTGTGGGCTGCAAGTTCTGTTTTAGATCTTTTTGCCGGCAGTGGCTCTTTGGCCTTTGAAAGCATAAGCCGCGGCGCCAAAGACGCTTTGCTGGTGGAAAATTCTGCTACGGCTGTGAAGTGTTTGCAAAAAAACGCGCAGTCTTTAGGGCTTTCTGACGCCGTGTGCCGTATACGGCAAGAAGATGTGCTTAAGGTTTTAGGCAAACGTAGTCGCGAGCAATTTGATGTGGTTTTCATTGATCCGCCTTATGGTAAAAACTTATTGCCTACGGCCTTACAAACTTTGGTGCGCCATGATTGGGTGCGCGAAGACAGTATTATTACGGCTGAAATAGAATCATCTGTGGTTTTTGATGCGGAAAATGCACACCCTCAATTAGAACTGCTCACCGAACGCAACTTTGGGCAAACACGAGTAATTTTATGGCAAGTCCTAACAAAAGATTAGCAATTTATCCCGGCACCTTTGATCCCATCACCAATGGGCATGTCAGT
This sequence comes from uncultured Desulfovibrionaceae bacterium, assembly GCA_964372075.1. Lineage (GTDB taxonomy): Bacteria > Desulfobacterota > Desulfovibrionia > Desulfovibrionales > Desulfovibrionaceae > CAYJAD01. Next base: position 3,070 of record CAYJPR010000050.1, read on the forward strand.
CTTATTAAACGTGGCCATGAAGTTTTTGATGAAATCGTTGTGGCTGTGGCGGACAATACCCCCAAAGCGCCGCTTTTTACTCTGGAAGAAAGGGTAGAGATGGCCAAAGAGGCCGTACATGGCATTGAAGGTGTTGTGGTGGAGCCCTTTTCCGGCCTTTTGGTGGATTATGTGGCTAAGCGCGGAGCGCATATTATTTTGCGCGGCCTTAGAGCTACGTCGGATTTTGAGTATGAATTCCAGATAGCCCTTATGAATCGTAAGCTTGCCAGAGAAATTCAAACGGTTTTTCTTATGACAGATTATCAATGGCTGTATATTAGCTCTACCATCATTAAGGCTGCTGCCAGTCACGGTGGAGATGTAGATGGCCTTGTGCCGGAAAATGTACTTCGCCGTCTTACGGCCAAGTATGAAGCCGGGGAGGTACGCCGCGGTACGCCTTGTCTTTCGCCAAGCGTAGGGGGCTTTAGGATTTCTTAATGGCCCTTCCTTTTGTACTTTGTCTTGCCGGGCCCACAGGGGCAGGAAAAACAGCGGCGGCTTTGCACTTAGCCACGGCCCTTCAGGGGGAAGTGGTTAATGTGGATTCGCGTCAAGTGTACCGTGATTTCCCCATTATTACGGCCCAGCCCAGTGCCGAAGAGCAAAGTGTTTGTCCACATCATTTGTACGGCTTTTTACCCACCGAAGAAAAGCTCTCTGCCGGACGTTTTGCAGAACAAGTGCTCAGCGTGGTGCAAGAAATTACTTCTCGCGGAAAATTACCCATTTTGGTGGGCGGTACGGGCCTGTATTTTAAGACTTTATTAGAAGGGATGGCCGATATTCCTGCCGTGGATAAAGCCATTAGCGAAGAATTCTTGCACCAATGTTCTTTGCGTGGTTCTGTGGCCTTGCATAAAGAGCTTACAGATTTGGACCCAGCGTATGCGGCCCGAATTCATCCCAATGATAAACAAAGGGTGGTACGCGCTCTAGAGGTACATGCCGCCACGGGCAAGACTTTTACTTGGTGGCATGAAAATGCCCCTAGAGTTCCCATGGTGCGTGGTTTATATCTGGCCACAGAGACCACGCTGGATGCTTTGCGCCCGCGCTTAGATGCGCGCATCGAGCTTATGCTTAAAGCTGGCGCCATGGAAGAAGTGCATGGGGCTTTAGAGATATGTAGTGATGCGAAAGCGCCGGGATGGTCTGGTATTGGCTGTGCAGAACTCTACGCCCATGTATGCAAGGGAGTACCCTTGCAGCAATCTCTTGATTTATGGCGCAAAAATACAAGGGCTTATGCTAAAAGGCAGCTTACGTGGTTTCGCGCAGTGCCGCAAATTCACTGGTTTTCCGCTGAAGACACGCAAGGTATGTTACGTGCGGCGCAAAAATCACTTTGTGAAAGTTCTCTTTAGAATATTTTTTTCACAGTTATGTAAAAAAATATCCTTTATTTCTCTTACCCCCCCCATATTTTTATAAAAAGCATTTACATTGTTTTGCGTGCTGCAAGAGTTGTCTCTTATCTGACAAGTAAAATTGAATTTTTGCTTGTAATTGTGAAAAAAATCACGTAAAATTTTGTCCTTTTCTCAATTAATTTGAAAAAAAGCGAAACATTTTAAACCATTCCTTGACCACACGCTCTAGGTGAAGTATTGTAGGGGCACGAATAGTGCCCCCATGCCAGTGACTTTTGGATGAGGTCATGGCGCGTATCTTAGCCCACGAGAGAGCAGCGCCATAGGTAAGGGGGGAGTGTAATTTTTTCAACCTTTTCAACAAGGACAAGTGCATGAGGAATGGTAAATCACTGCTACGATGTTTTCGTAAAATGGTAGTGCTTGCTGTGGCTGTGCCGGGAATGCTTGCTGTGGCTCTTACAAGTCAGGCAGCGCCTGCTTTGGAGGAGACAGATAGCGGTGCTCCTTCAGCCATGGTCATGTTTCCGGTGACTGAAAAACCAAGTCCTTTTGGGGCAGGAATGCGACCCGTCGTATTCAATCACTATGTGCATGAAAATGCCGTAGAAAATTGCGAAAGCTGTCACCACACGGGGGATACGGTTGCGTGTTCTTCGTGTCATACGGTGGAAGGCACAGAAGAGGGTAATTTCATTACTCTTGAGCGTGCCATGCATGCCGACAGTATTGCTAAGCGCAGTGGCGATGCCGCCACCCCAGCCAGCTGTGTGAGCTGTCATACGCAAAATTTAGAGCGCCGCGAATGTGCTGGCTGCCATACTATTTTGCCAACGCCGCCACGCGCAGAAGCCTATTGTGCTTCTTGCCACGATGTGACCCCCAAAATGACTCAAGAGCAATTTATGCAGGGTGTAAAGGGCGAGCTTTCTGCTGAAGAAAATCTCGAACTGGCCACAGAAACGGTATTTATGCGTGAGCAAACCAAGGCTGTACCTTTAAATGGGCATAAAATCCCTCAAAAGGTAGTTATTGATGGACTTTCTAATGAATATGAAGGCAATATTTTTAACCACCAGCGCCACTATACTTCTTTGTTAAAGCGCGTGGGTGAAGATAAGCTTGCCGCAGAATTCCATAATAATCCTTTGGCCCTGTGCTCTGCATGTCACCATCAAAGCCCTGTGTCTGCTACACCGCCTAAGTGTGTGACCTGTCACTCTCCAAAGATTGACCCCACACAACCTGAGCGTCCGGCTTTGAAGGCAGCCTATCACTTGCAGTGTATGTCTTGCCACGATGCCATGAAGGTGGCCCGTCCGCAAAATACATCGTGCACCACGTGCCATAAAGTACGTAAGTAGCATAAGGAGGAGCACTGAATGAATCGCAGAAAATTCCTTACATTTTTGGGGAGTGCGGGTGTGGCTTCTGCCCTTGGCACAGCAAAAGTTGCTGATGCGGCTGGCGCTGTTACGTACCCTTATTTTAAAGATAGTTTTGGCGTTTTGCACGATACAACGCGTTGTATTGGCTGTCGTCAATGTGAAAAAGCCTGCCAAAAGGTCAATGACCTTCCCATGCCGGCTGAACCCTTTAGTGATTTAAGCGTAACCCATACCAAACGTCGTACTTCTGCGGCGGCTTGGACTGTGGTGAACCGTTATCAAGTGGGCGGTAAAGACGTTTTCCGCAAGCAACAATGTCTGCATTGTAATGATCCTGCTTGCGCTTCGGCTTGTTTTGCCCAATGCTTTAAAAAAGAGCCCAATGGCGTGGTGAGCTACGAAGGTAGCCAATGCGTGGGTTGCCGTTATTGCATGGTAGCTTGTCCTTTCTATATTCCCGGTTTCCAGTATGAAGAAGCCTTTGACCCCTTAGTGTTAAAGTGTACCTTCTGTGAGCCTCGTTTGAAAGAAGGTTTGCTTCCTGGCTGCGTAGAATCGTGCCCCATGGACGCCCTTACCTTTGGTAAGCGTTCTGACCTTATCAAGATTGCACGTAAGCGCATGGAGAAAAATCCCGGCAAATACGTGGATTATCTCTATGGTGAAACCGATGCCGGCGGCACAGCTTGGATGACCCTTTCCGGTGTGGAGCCAGGCACTCTTGGGCAAAATACCGAACTTGGTAATCGTCCTATGGGTGAGCTTACCGCTGGGGCCCTTGGCTCTGTGCCCATGATTATTGGCTTTTGGCCTGTGCTCTTTGCCGGTGCTTACGGCGTGACCAAGCTGAAAGAAGCCAAAGAAAAGGCCGCACAAAAAGAAGCTAAGGCGAAAATGCAAGAACAGTTGCAAGCAGCTGTGAAGAAAATTGAAGCGGAAGAGGGTGCTGAAATGGCTGCCAAGGTGGAAAAAGCCTTGAAAGAGACCTCATCGTGTTGTGGCTGTCATAACACAGACAAGCCAACAGATAAGCCAGGGGAGGGCGCATAGTATGCATCATACAGACCATGCAGATCATCATATAGTCATCCCTACCAAGGATAAGCTCTTTAATATGAGCCCGTTTTTACGTCCCACCATTGGGAATATCTTAACGGCCATTATTCTTGTGGTGGGGCTTTGTGTTACCTTTGTACGTTTTACAGAAGGTATTGGCGCCGTTACAAACCTTGATGACAACTACCCTTGGGGTATTTGGATTGGTTTTGACCTTATGTGCGGTGTGGCACTGGCTGCCGGTGGGTATTTTACCACTGTAGCTTGCTACATTCTTGGCCTCAAACATTACCATTCTGCTGTGCGCCCTGCGGTGACCACGGCATTCCTTGGCTATAGCTTTGTGGTTGTGGCCTTATTATATGACTTAGGGCATCCCTTACGTTTGCCTTATATGTTCTTCTTCCCCGGTACCACATCGGTACTGTTTGAAGTGGGCCTTTGTGTAGCCACCTATGTAACTGTGCTTATGATTGAATTTTCTGTAGCTCCCATGGAATGGCTGGCAGGAAAGTTCCCCTTCTTGCTCAAGTGGCGTAAGCTGGTTATCCGTGCCACCATCATCCTCACCATTTTTGGTGTGTGTTTGTCTACCTTGCACCAATCTTCCTTGGCGGCGCTCTTTCTCATTGCGCCGGGTAAACTGCACCCCTTATGGTATTCACCCTTCATGCCCATGTTCTTCTTTGTTTCTTCCATGGTGGCCGGTTCTTCCATGGTTATCTTTGAAGGCATGTTAGCCCATAAAGGCGTGCATGATTATATGGATGGTACCCACTTAAGAGAAGCTGATGAAGTTACTCTAGGTTTTGCACGCGCGGCATCGCTTATTCTCTTTGGCTACTTTATGCTGAAGTTCATCGATATGGCAGTGCAAAATAACTTTAAGTATCTGCTCAGCGGCTATGGCTTCTGGTGGATGGTGGAAATGCTCTTCTTTGTGCTCATGCCTGCGTTCATTTACGCTAAGGGCGCTCGCGACAAGAGCTTGACCTTGTGCCGTATTGGCTCTGTTAACGCTGTTCTAGGTATCATTGTGAACCGTTTTAACATTAGTCTTGTGGCCTTTAACTACCATTTGCCATCTTCGGAAAAGTATTTCCCAAGCCTTGGCGAAATTTGTGTGTCCATCTTCGTGGTAACACTTATTGTAACGGCGTACCGTTTCATCGTGTACCATACACCTGTACTGTATGAACATCCTGATTTTAAAGGTGACCACTAGGAGGTAATGTATGGCAGCTGAAACATTTTCAACTTTTTATGAGTATTTCCTCTACACCAAAACATGGGCCTATGGCCTTATGTTTGTCACCTTGCCCGCTTTTGTGGCTTTCTGGTGCTTGGTGTTGTTCCCTTGTAAAAAAGGGCAGTGTCATGACGATGAGCATGACCATTAGGAATGAGTGACATCTGAACAGGGGGAGGCTACGGCTTCCCCCTTTAATTTGATGACAAGCCCCACTTCGTGGGTGTTGCGCCGCTATTGTCAGCAAAGCTCGCCCTATTCCTGATTTATCGATTGTGCTGACTTGTCAGCACTCTG
>CAYJPR010000051.1:0-8445 GCA_964372075.1 uncultured Desulfovibrionaceae bacterium
CGAAATGGCCTTGGTATCCTCATAGAGAGGCAGGACATCGTCCAAATCGTTAAAATACAGCCCGCCATAGGCAAAGGCCGTGGTAAATGTGGGGTCTAGGTATAAAGCAGGATCTATGAAATAATCCACCGCCGTACCCACAGCGCCACGCGCAGAGCTGGGCCCCAAAATGGGCAATACCAAGTAAAAGCCCTCCCCTACGCCCCAAGAGGCTAGGGTTTGACCAAAATCTTCCCCTTCGCGTGTATAAGGCACAACAGTTTTCTTATGCTTTGCCACATCAATAAAACCGCCCATACCCACAGTGGTGTTCACCAAAAAGCGGCTAAATTCCACCCCGGCCAATTGAACCTTGCCTTGCAATAAAGCATTCACAAAACGCACAGGGAAAAGTAAGTTATTAAAAAAGTTACTGAGTCCGCTTTGTACATCGTCCGGCGCTACATAGTCATAGGCAGAATATAAGGGGCTAGCCACATATAAATAAAAAATATCGTTAAAACCAAACCAAAATCTGTTCCAAGGCTCTAGAGGATCGGAAATACCTTGCACGGGAGTAAAGTCATAATCATCCAATTCGCCGTCGGCTAAATCATTGTTAAGCTTTTTAATCACAGGCGAATTTTGTATATCGCCCTTTTTATACTCTGCTTGGCCCGCCACGTGATTCAAATTATTGGCCATGGCCGGCACTACCAAGGTACTGCAGAGAAAAAAGCCCAGCAGGATAAAAGTAAGACTAGTTTTCATAACTTCCCTTTGCCACCTCAGCAGCTCTTTCACGTACACGAGAGATAAGAGCCTCTGGGGAACCGCTTTGTAAGGCATCATTAAATTGTGAGCGATAATTTTTTACAAGGCTAATGCCTTCCACTAAAACATCATACACACGCCATGTACCATTTTTAGGTAACATGCGATAGTTCATAGGAATTTTTCTATTGCCCTGTAAGGTTAAGGTGGTGCGTACTTCCACACGCGTTCCCTTGCTATTGCTCACAATACCATCATAGCTCAGCATTTCTCCACTATACCCATCAATACGGTCTAAATAAGTGGCGAAAAGCAAGGCTGCAAAGGCTTCGGTAAAGTCTTTCTTTTGCGCAGGACTAAAGCTTTTCCAAAAGGCACCCACAGTGCGTTGAGAAAATTCTTCAAAGTCAAAAACAGCATACACTTCTTTTTCAATATGCTTATTGAGCTCTGCACGCTGTGCGGCATTTTTGTATTCAGGCTTTTTTATAAAAGAAACAATGTGTTCCACCGAAGTTTGCAAAGCTTTTTGTGCATCTTCCGGCGTGGCAGCCAATGCAAGACTTGCACAGAGCAAAACACTTACACAAAAAGAAATCATTAAAGAACGGCGCATTATACTCCTCCAAAAGCAAATTTACTAATAAGCGATTCTAAATCCACGGCAGATTCTGTATCTACAATCTCATCACCTTGGGCTAAAAGCTCGTCAGAGCCGCCAAGGGCAAGGCTAATATACTTATCCCCAATGAGCCCACTGGTTTTCACAGAGGCTATGGTATCTTCGCTAAGTTCTATATCCTTATTTAGATATAATGTCACCACTGCTTGAGCAGTTTTTGCATCTAAGCCAATGGAGGTTACGCGCCCCACAGCCACGCCGGACATCTCTATGCTAGCGCCCACACGCAAGCCAGATACAGAATTAAAACGAGCGCTTATTTCATATCCATCGCCGCCAAGCACTTCCATCTTACCCAGCTTTACCGTGAGATAGGCTGTACAAAGTAAACCTATTAATACAAAAATACCTAAACTAATTTCTTTGGATGTATTCATATTTTTCTCCGTCTCTCTAAGGGGGTGAATTATTCCTGCATCCAAGCTTGTAAGGCCGCTTGTACTGCCGGGTCTTGTTCTTCAAAATGCGCCGCACTCTCTTGCCCTAAGGGCTCAGGTTTACGGGCTAAAAAATCTTGTATATAGGCATCTTCTGAGTTTTTAAGCTCTGCCCAAGGTCCGCAATAGGCCAGCTCTCCGGCATGTAATACCAGCACATGATCGGCTATGCATTCAAGGCTGGCAAGGTCATGGCTTACCACCACCATGGTCATGGTGGGAAAGGCTTTTTTCATATCCAGCAAAAGAGCGTCCATTTGCGCCGAAGTAATGGGATCAAGGCCGGAGGTAGGCTCATCACAAAAGAGCACCGGCGGATCTGTAATAATGGCTCTGGCAAGGCCGGCTCTTTTACGCATACCACCCGAAAGCTGGCTGGGGTAAAGATGTCCATACTCACCAAGGCCCACCAAACGCAAAGTACGTAAGGCCGCTTGTTCGATATGCGCTTTGGAAAGCTTGGTATGCTCGCGCAAGGGCAAGGACACATTATCCAGCAAGGTTAAGGCGCCAAGCAAAGCACCGTCTTGAAAAAGCATACCCATACGCCGACGCAAGCGACGAAATTCTTTATCGGGCAGGCTAAAAATATCTGTATCGCCCAAGAAAATTTTCCCTTCGCTGGGACGTGACAAGCCCACCAAGTGGCGCAATAAGGTAGATTTACCACTACCAGAACCGCCCACTACGGCAGTAATTTTGCCTTGGGGCAAGTGCGCATTAATATGACGCACCACCACATGCCCCTCATAGCCTATGCTACAATCTTTAAGGGTAATGGTGGTATTAGGATTTTTCACAGAAGTTGGCATGGTCATATCCTACAGTAAAAGCGAGGTAAGCACGTAGTCTGCCACCAAGATAAGGCTTGAAGCCAGCACCACGGCAGAAGTGGTGGCGCTACCCACAGCCGCCGGCCCAACGCTATCTGTACGCAAATGCGCATAATAGCCCTGATGGCAACACACGGTAGTAACGAGCACGCCGAAGGTAATGGCCTTTATAAAACCGCCCACCACATCAGGCATGGAAACGGCGCTTTGAATTTGATAAAAATAGGCCCCTTCATTGATGCCAAGCATGAGCACACCGGTCACATAGCCCCCTAAAATACCTATGACATTAAAAATAGCCGTAAGAAGGGGAAAGGCCAAAAGCGATGCCAGCAAGCGCGGCGTGGAAAGATAACCTATGGGCTGAATGTCCATAACTTCCAAAGCGTCAATTTGGTCAGAAATGCGCATGACACCAATTTCTGCCGTCATGGCAGAACCGGCTCGCCCGGTGAGCATAATGGCTGTGAGCACAGGACCAAGCTCACGAATAAGCGTGAGAGCCACCGCCGCGCCCAACATACCCGTGGAGCCAAATTTCACCAAGGTATAGTAGCCTTGTAAGCCCAAAACCATGCCGCAAAAAATACCAATAAGCGCTATGAGAAAAAGCGATTTAGAGCCTATGGAAAAGAGCTGTTCACGGCATTTAACAAAAAGATGCGGGGTGGAAAAGGTTTGACCTAGCGAGAGTAAAAAGAAATGGAAAAGGGAGCCCATGGTAGTAATAACATGGAAGGAAGCACGCCCCACCTTGGCACATAGTGCGGCCGGTAGAGAAAGTTTTTCTGGGGAAAATTGTTCCGACATTAGGGCACCATTTTCTTTCCCTGCAATACAGGTTTACCTAATTTGAGCTCCACCATGCGCTGTTCTAAGGCCGTAGCCTGTGCAGTGGTGCCACGCATATGCACAGAAACTTTTAAATAACCGCCAATTTTAGACATACGCGTGCGCAAGCCTTCGCCTTCTAGCTTGGCGCGTAATTTATCCACGGCAGTTTCATCTTTCAGCGAAGCCACTTGATATTCATAATCGTACAAGGCCGTAGCGGGATCTACTATGGGTTCTGCACTAGCCGGAGCTGATGGCGTTGCAGTGGTGGCTGTAGCCGGTGCGGTGGCTGTGGTCGTAGTGGGAGTAGCAGTAGCTGGTACTGTGGCAGGTGCTGACGCCGTAGTAGAAGCCGCCTTTTGCGCAGTGGCATTTTTTCCTTTCAAGGCAGTGGCATATTTTAACTCTTCAGGAGACATCACATGCGCCTCAGAGGAAGAAGTTCCTTCTGCTGTGTCTTCTGGAGCTGTACCTGTCGTTGTAGCGCCTGTAGTTGCCCCTTTTTGGGCTACCATTTCTTTAGCCGCCGCCAAGGCCGCTGCCACAGCGGCATCTTGTTCTTCTGCAATTTCGGCTAAGGTGGGCCGCGATGAAACATCATCACGCCCCACAATAACACCCATCATAAAGGCCACCACCACACACCCCACCAAGGCAGTGAGGGCTGTCATCAAGGAAGAAAAACCCAAGGTTACCGTAAAGGCACCGCCCTTGGGGGCAGCAGGGTCTGCGTTTTTTTTACCAGCCTCCTCAGTGCCATTTTTAGCCTGAGTTTCCGGTTTTTTTTCCGTATTTCTTACATTTTGTGTCATGGTCGCCACACTTTTTTATTTTACTCGCTAGTAGGTTACATAGATTCAGGAGCAGAAACGCCCAGTAAATCCAAACCTGTAGCCAGCATGGTGCCCACAGCACGCAGTAAAGTTAAACGCGCCTTGGCAAGGTTAGTATCTTCTTCTTGCAATATATGATGCTTAGCATAATAGCTGTGCAAGGTAGAAGCGCATTCAGACAAATAATGGCTGATAAAATGCGGTCCCAAGTTCTGTGCAGAAAGCTTCACCACATGGGGGAAACGCGCCGCCATGCGAATGAGCGCAAGGTCATCGGCATGGGTCAAAGCTTGCATATCTACCATGGTGGAAGTGGCAGGTAAAGTTAAGCCTCTTTCTTCACAACGGCGCAATACAGCGCAAATTCTGGCGTGAGCATATTGCACGTAATACACAGGATTATCCATGCTACGTTGCTTTACCAATTCCAAGTCAAAGTCCAGCGGGCTGTCACTTTTACGAGAAAGGAACATGAAACGCGCCGCGTCCACACCCACTTCTGCCACCACATCTGCCAAGGTTTCAAAGGTACCAGCGCGGGTAGACATGCTCACAGGCTTGCCATTTTCAAGCAAGTTCACCAACTGGATAAGCACCACGTCAAAGTCTTCTTGCTCATGCCCAATGGCAGAAATGGCCGCACGCATACGCGGAATATAGCCATGGTGGTCAGCGCCCCACACGTCAATGAGGTAATCAAAACCGCGCTCAAACTTATGATGATGATAGGCTATATCTGAAGCAAAATAGGTTAAAGAGCCGTCGGATTTACGTAAAACCCTGTCTTTATCATCGCCAAGGCTTTCGGTGGCAAACCATAAGGCATCGTCCTTTTCATAAGAAAGGCCAGCAGATTTTAAGGCCGCAAAGCCGGCATCAATGGCGCCGCGATCCACCAAGGATTTTTCTGAAAACCACACATCATGGCCCACACGAAAATCCACCAAGTCCTGCTTAATGCCATCCATAATGCTATTCATGGCATATTCATAGCAAAGGTCTTGAGCTACAGCGTCATCTTTTTGCAAAAGATCAGGGTCTTTATCCAGCATTTCTTTGGCAATATCAATAATATAAGAGCCTTTATAATAAGATTCAGGCCACTCTACCGGCAATTTGGCAAGCTCGCGCGCGCGCAACCATACAGAAAAACCCAAAAGACGCATTTGATTACCGGCATCGTTAATATAATATTCTGTAGATACTTCATGACCGGCAAAGCGTAAAATTCTGGCAAGGCTATCACCCACGGCGGCGCCGCGACCATGCCCTATGTGCAAAGGGCCTGTGGGGTTGGCAGAAACATATTCCACCTGAGCTTTTTTCTTCTCTTCTACCACATTGGCGCCAAAGCGAGCCCCTTGAGCTTCCATATGCAATAAGCTTTCTTGCCAAAATTCCGGCTTAAAGGTCACGTTTAAAAAGCCGGGGCCTGCCACCTCTACCAAAGCAATGTTAGGTACAGCTTGAAGTTTTTCTGCTAAGCTTTCAGCCAGTGCACGCGGAGCCATTTTAGCTTCTTTAGCCAGCATCATGGCCACGTTGGCGGCTAAATCTCCGCCGTGTTTGGTATCTCTGGGGGGTTCAATGGTTACCTTAGCAGGAAAAACCAAACCCATTTCTTGCACTATGCCTTGTAAGGCTAAACGTAAGCTTTGTATTGCGTCCATATATTCCTCAAATATTTCCTTCAAAATCTACTAAGACCAAATGAGCTCTTGGTCATGAGCTGTCAAACACGCGGTGGAAGCTTTTTCTTCCCCTTCACTTATTACTGGTGCAAGGCAAGGGCCCACCATTTTAGAAAGCACAGCCTTGGGACCCACTTCCACAAAGGCGCGGGTGCCGTCTTTCCATTGATTTTGCACGGTTTCAATCCATTGCACCGAAGATGTCATTTGTGCAATCATGCATTCGCGTAAAAGCTCTGCATCTTGCACAGCCTTACCATGCACATTGCAATACACAGGCATACTGGGCTTAGCCCAAGCTGCTTTGCGCAATACGGGAGCAAGTTCGGCAGCAGCGTCACTCATAAGCGGAGAGTGGAAGGCGCCGCTTACCTTTAAGGCAATACCGCGTCCTTTCAGCTCTTTCACACGGCCAAGGGCCAATTCAATGCTATTTTTAGTACCGCTGAGCACAAATTGCCCAGGAGTATTATAATTGGCAATGAGCAACATTTCGCCGCACTCTTCGGCCAGTGCTGTGGCAAGCTCTTGCACTTTGCCCTGCTCCAGCTTTAAAATGGCTGCCATGGCACCCACGCCGGAAGGATCTGCCTCTGCCATAAGGCGACCGCGTAAAGAAACCAATTCCAAAACTTCAGCAAAGGGTAAAGCCTTGGCGGCGGCTAAAGATGCGTATTCTCCAAGACTGTGACCGGCGGTGCATGTCACATTCACACGCCCCACCAAGGATTGCCATAAAGCTAAGTTCACCACGGTCAAAGCCGGTTGCAAAGCGCGAGTATCGCTCATGGCGGCTTCATCGCCGTCCCAATAAATTTCTCGCAAAGGTAATCCACTTATATTTTCAGCTTTTTTCCACAAATCCATGGCGTCGGAAGAGTGTTCGGCAAGGCTTTTACCCATGCCTGCTTCTTGGGCTCCTTGGCCAGGAAAAAGCAATGCAGTATGTGACATAAATTTACTCCAAAAAAAATTATGCATGAGTATATGTTAGAGCTTTACAACATGCAAGTTTCTACGCTCGACTAAGCCTGTTTTTTTTACTTCTTTTGGTACTTTTTTATCATCACACCAAGCTCATAATATTTTTTCTTGAGAGAAGTATTTTAACACCTCTTTGCTTGCCAAGGCCTTTTAATTCAGATAAGCTTGCTGGGAATTTTACCAACATGGGCTTTACATTTGTCAGTCAGTGTTGGTTTATGAATGTTTTAGTAGGACGATTGTCTTTTTTTACTTGCAAACAGCACCAGAAGGAGTGTTTTCATGCCAGTTCCAATTCTTATCAAAGAATCCCTCATACCGGGCAAAACAAGTAAGCTTGTTTTAGATGCCCCGCATGTGGCAAAAAAAGCCCAACCCGGCCACTTTGTCATGCTGCGCCTTACCGAAAATGGTGAACGTATACCCTTAACTATTGCCGATGCCGATCCCGAAGCCGGCACTGTCACCATTGTGTACATTGTTCTTGGTAAAAGCACTGCCTTGCTGGAAACCTACAATGCCGGCGATACCATTTTAGACCTTTGCGGTCCCCTAGGTAAGCCTACACATATTGAGAAAAAGGGCACAGCCATTTGCGTGGGTGGCGGAACAGGCATTGCTGCCATGCACCATATTGCCAAAGGCCATCACCGCGCCGGCAATAAGGTTGTGGGCATCATTGGCGCTCGCAGTAAAGACTTGCTCCTTTTTGAAAAAGAATTGTCCACTTTTGTGGATGAATTACTCATCTCCACCGATGATGGTAGCTACGGACATAAAGGCCTTGTAACGGAACTGCTCAACGATAGATTGGAAAAAGATAAAGATGTCTTTGAAGTGGTAGCTGTTGGCCCCGTGCCCATGATGAGCGCTGTAGCTTCCACCACCAAGCCCTTTAATACGCCCACCACCGTAAGCTTAAACTCCATCATGGTGGATGGCATTGGCATGTGTGGCGCTTGCCGTGTAACTGTAGGCGGTCAAACCAAGTTTGCTTGTGTAGACGGTCCAGAATTTGACGGACACGAAGTGGATTTTGCGGAATTGCGCCGTCGTCTCTCTGCCTTTGCCGAACAAGAAAAAACATCTTTCGAACATTATAGGTGTAATTGCCATGGAAAATAATACTCCTAAAAAAGCTAAAAGGGTTTCCATTCCGCGTACGGAAATGCCCTGCTTACCCGCAGACATTCGCGCCCGTAACTTTGAAGAAGTGGCCATGGGCTATACTCGTGAAATGGCCATGACCGAAGCTTCTCGCTGTCTTCAATGTAAAAAACCCAAATGCGTTTCAGGCTGTCCTGTAGAAGTACCCATTCCGGAATTCATTGCCGCTGTGGCGCGTGGTGATATGGACTCTGCTTACCGCATTATCAAAAGCACCAATAGCCTGCCTGC
>CAYJPR010000052.1:0-8061 GCA_964372075.1 uncultured Desulfovibrionaceae bacterium
ACTACCATGGCCACGGTAATAAATTGGGTAATGAAAACGGAGAAACCTACAGCCAAGGAGCCGTATTTTTTGGTTTCAATGTTTGCTTGGGCAGATTCTTCTACGACTTTCTCCCACAAATGCTGCATACGAGTTTCGCCTTGGCAGCACTTTAAGGTTTCAAGACCGTTAACAATTTCTGTAAGCAAAGCGTTTTTGTGCATGTTTTGTGAATAGCTTTTTTCAGCAGCGCGCTTTGCAAGAGATTGAAGTAATATACCTGCTCCAAACATAACGGGCATGGCTATAAGTGGCAAAATAATGAGTGGTCCGCCAATGAAGCCAAGGAAAATAAGGAACAAGAATAAGAAGGGTAAGTCGATACAAGACAGTAGTGTCGATGATGAGAAAAATTCTCGCAAGGACTCAAATTCACGCACGTTGTTAACCAAGGCCCCTGTGGACTCTGGCTTGTGGTCAAGCTGCATGGACAGCACTTTATCTACCAACATACTGGAGATAACTACGTCGGCATTACGCCCTGCGGTATCAACGAAATGGTTACGCAAGGTGCGCAACAAGAAGTCAAAAAGATAGGCTAAACTGATACCAATGGCTAAAACCCACAAGGTATCAATGGCATTATTGGGCACAACTCTGTCATAAACGTTCATGACGAAGAGAGGGCTACCCAGTGCAATTAAGTTAATAATAACACTGGCAAAAGCAGCGTGTCGGTAAATGGGTCCATAGTGTTTAATGGCATCCCAGAACCAACGCTTGCCTTGAGGACGACGGAAGGAGTCAATACGTTTGTCGCCATGGTTATCTACAGAGCCAAAAACAGCATAACCGGTATATTCATTGGCGATGCGCTCTCTATTGACTTGCTGGGGTTCATCACCAAGTTCTGGCAAAATAATGGTAGCTAGGTGCTGAGAAAGTGCTGTGAGTACGCAAGAGCGACCATTTTCTAAAATAAGCACGCATGGTAATGTCAGAGGTGAAATGTCCCCTAAAGTGGGGCGTTGCATAATTTTAGCTTGTAAACCGGATCTGGCGGCAGCGCGAATGCACTCACCTGGGGTTACTTCGCCAATGCCGGCAAGACCAGAGTAGAGAAATTGTGGTGAAACACTTTTACCCCGTAGACGTAAAAGCGAACTTAAACTACGCAAAAGAGGTGGAACATAGTCCACTTCTGCTGGGGCCACTGGCATGGCTTCAGGCTCGTAGTTAGGTGCTTTTTTCTCAGCGCCTGCTTCTGGAGTTTGTTCTTGTCTCGTCTCAGGCGCTGCTCCTTGCACAGAAGCGGGTGCTCCAGCACTTTGGACTTGCTCTTTCCCTGTTTGCTCTGTCCCTACTTGCCCTTGGGCGGCGTTTTCTTGTTCACCAGTAAGATCATCATCTTCTTGCACAAGAGCGCTGGCAGGTACTTCTTCATGAGTTTTTGCCATAAAAGCCTTAGGCGTAGCTGGCTGTGTAAGTGCTTTGGCTTTGGCTTCTTGAGTCATGGCTGGCTTTGGAGCAGGCGCTTTGGCTTGCGCAGGTGTAGATACTTGCGTTGCTTCTTTGGCTGAAGCAGCCGTGGGCGCAGGGGCAGGAGTAGCAGACTTTTTGTCTGCAATGACTTGCTTTTGCTGAAGTTCCGATGCTTTCTTTTCAGTCATAAATTTTTCTTGTGGATTTGTACTCATGGAAGAGGAATTTATTTGAGAGGATATGTTTCGCTTCTAAGACACATAGGACCAAGCTTTCTACAGCTTCTAAGTTGTAAAGCGTATAAAAAGTGTTACTTTATTTGAGTAAGATTTTTCATCCTACAAAGTGTGTTTTCGTATCCTAAAAACAGTTAAAAGGCTTTATAATTTACATACAATAATTTACGAACGAAAAGACATCTTGTCAACCTAAAAAAAACTTTCCATAAGTAACTTATTCAGAAACTTATGGAAAGTTTTAGATTGAAATGATAGTGGGTGCTTTATTCGCCGGGATTTACGAGAACTTTGTCTGCGGAGATGTTAAGTTCTGGTAAAAGCAGGCCAGCTAAAGCATACAAACGATAGGTGCTGATGAGCACGTTAGCGCGAGCTGTAACTGCTTGCACTTCAGAGTTATAGAGTTCGCTTTCGGCGTCTAAAAGGTCCAGCAATGTACGTTGGCCAATGATGAATTGCTCCATGTAAGCGTCACGTGTTTGGATGTTATACTGGATGGCTTCGTTGTGGTATGCCAATTGTGTAATGGCAGTTTGGTAGTCTGTCCAAGAGTTTTGAATGTCCAGTACCAAGTCATCCATGAAGCTATAAGCCGTTTGGCGGGATTCACGAACACGGGCAGCAGCGGCTTTAGAAGCGGCTACGTCAGCGCCATTGTTGTAAATGTTCCAACGCATGGTGCCAAGTACATCAAAGCTGTGGTTCCACTCTTCACCTTTATACTGATAGCCGTTGTTGCTGTAGCTTGGGCCAGCTTCAATATTGAAGGTAGGGTGGAATACAGCGTCGCCAAGTTCTTTGTTGGCTTGTGCTGTAACAACGTCTTCAAGGTAAGCAATAACCTTAGGGTTGTTTACTTTGGCAAGAGCGAGCACTTCTTCAGGGGTGGTGAACATCTTCATGGGCTGCTTTACAGAGCCAAGACCTTCAGGCACAGGCATTTCTGTAAGGCGACGGTAAGAGTTCTCACCTTGAATAAGGGAAGATCTGTTATCTTCAAAAGTAGACAAAGCGCCTACTAAGCGACCTTGAGTTTGTGTTACGCTGGCAAGAACGTCAGCACCAGTGGCTTCTCTGTCTCTGGTAAGAGCAAGAATGCGCTCGTGAGTGTCCACGTTTTTGCTAGCAAGAATAAGGTTTTTTCTGCGCCAAATTAAGTCAACGTGAGCAATAATACCATCAAGAGCCAAGGTGGTGGCATTGTCTATAACGCGAGTTGATACGGAGCGAAGCAAAGATTCACTGGCGCGAACACGGCTGCGTGTGGCAAAGCCGTCCCAAATGGGTTGCGTGATAAGCAACTGAATTTGACCTGTGGCAAAAACGTACTTGTCTTTACCTTCTTGGCGAGTGGTGTAAGTGCTTTGGTTAGTAAGGCCAATATTGCCTGAAATGTCTACACGAGGGCCGTAGCCAGCTCTGGAACTTTCGAGCTCGTGAATAGCAACTTGGCGGTTTTCTTGAATGACCTTAAGTGCTTTGTGGTTTTTTAGCACTGCGTCAACGGTTTGCAGCATGGATGTCTGTGCTTTGTCAGCATTGCCATCTTCCACAAGCTCGTAGGGGCCACCAGTCATACCTGTTGATTTAGCTGGAGCACTCAGGGCTTGTGTTGCCATACTTGGTATGAGGCATGACAGCATGAGAGCTGTTGTAAGGGTTTTGCGTAACATCTGGTTACCTTCCTTGTGTTAGATTGTCTTCTTGTCTTGCACTATAAATACTTTTACTGCTTTTTACAAGAGAAAAAAGTATTTTTTTTCAAGGAAGAAGTGTAGTTATTTTAATGTTTTAAAGTTGAAAAAATGTCTAAAAAATGCCACATAAAAACGCTAGAAAATCTCTAGAGCGAGCATTTATAGTAATTTTTTTTTTATAAGTCAATGAGTAATCACGTCTTTTTTAAGGGTGATTTATGTGTAAATATATCATATGTTTTTACTGTGTTTTACAGTGTTACTTCAATATTATAAGGCGAATTTTCAGAAAAGTGTGCTCAATTTACAAAAACAGTCTTGTGTCCTTATGGGCATTGTGCTATAAGAGGATTGCCTTATAAGAAAGTTTGTTTTTTTACTTTTTTTTATAAAGAAAGAGAGAAAGTGAAAAAAGTAACTTGACATGTTGTTAGATTTTTCACAATATTGATGTGCATAGAACAGTGTTTATTCAGTATTAATTGTTGGAAATTTCTGTTCATGCTCAACACAACACAAATTTTTTGGAGGTCTCACGATGTCTAGATTGGTTTCCCCACATGGTTCCAAGGGTCTTGTTTGTTGTTTGCTTGAAGGTGCTGCTTTAGATGCTGAAAAAGCTAAAGCCGGCAGCTTAAAGCAAATTGAAATTTCTTCCCGTGCTAAGGGTGACCTTATCATGATGGGGATTGGTGGTTTTTCTCCTCTAAGTGGTTTTATGGGCAAGGCTGATTGGAAAAGTGTTTGCGAAAACATGACCTTAGCCGATGGTTGTTTCTGGCCCGTACCTGTTACCCTTGATATTTCCAAAGAAGATGCAGCTTCTTTAAAAGTAGGCGAAGAAGTGGCTCTTGTACGCAAGGGCGAGCTTATGGCTACTATGAAAGTCGATGAAGTGTATGAAATGACCGAAGCTGACAAAAAATGGGAATGCGAACTCATCTTTAAAGGCGAAGGCCCTGATTCTGAAAAGTTCTGGGACGTGGCTTTAGAAGATCACCCCGGCGTGAAAATGGTTATGGAACAGCAAGAATTTAACCTTGCTGGCTCTGTGAAAGTGCTTTCTCAAGGCGATTTCCCCACCAAATTCCCCGGTGTATACTTAACACCTGCTGAATTGCGCGCTAAAATGGATGAGCGTAATTGGGGTAAAGTTGCTGCATTGCAATTGCGTAACCCCATGCACCGTTCCCACGAATATCTTGCTAAAATCGGCGTAGAAATTTGCGACGGCGTAGTTATTCACTCCCTCGTAGGTTCTTTGAAGCCCGGCGATATTCCAGCTGAAGTGCGCGTAGAGTGCATTGATACCTTGGTAGAACATTACTTTGTAAAAGATCACGTTATCCAAGCTGGCTATCCTTTAGATATGCGCTATGCTGGTCCACGTGAAGCCCTTTTACACGCTACTTTCCGCCAAAACTACGGTATCAACAACTTGCTTGTGGGCCGTGACCATGCCGGTGTAGGCGACTTCTACGGTATGTTTGAAGCTCAAGATATCTTCTTAAAGCTTCCACAAAATGCAGACCCACAAAAGAATCTTCAGTGCATGAACTTAAACATTGACTGGACTTTCTACTGCAAAAAGTGCGACGGCATGGCTTCTATGCGTACATGCCCTCACGGAAAAGACGATCGCGTTATCCTTTCCGGTACCAAGCTTCGTAAAATGCTTTCCGAAGGCGCCGAGATTCCAGATCACTTCGGTCGCGATGAGTGCCTTGTAATTTTACGTAAGTACTATGAAGGTCTCACCGAAAAGGTAGAAGTAAAAATGCAACGTGCAGCTTCTGGCTCCACCATGTAGTTTTTATTGTTAAATGATATAAGGGAGAAGGCTTTGGCTTTCTCCCTTTTTTTATGCTTATGTGTAAACTTTAAAAGACGTTCGTGCACTTGACGTTTAGATAAAGAGGTTTTATTTTATTGTATTGTTATTGTAGAATTTTCTTTTGGAAAAATACTAAGGAGCTAAGTTATGTTTAAGACCATGATTTTGGGCCAAGAATATCCACGCGACGCTTATAAAGACACGGAAAATGAATTACGCGTCAAGCTTTTTGATTTGCAAAGACGTTGCGAAGAACACAAAGTTTCAGTGCTTATTACAATTTTAGGTGTAGATGGTTCTGGACGTGGTTCCTTAGTAAATACGCTTTCTTCTTGGGTAGACACCAAGAAATTAAGTAATCATACTTTTTGGAAAACCAATGAGGCTGAAACTTCTCGCCCTGAGGCCTGGCGCTATTGGGTAAAGTTACCTTCTTACGGGGAATTTGGCATCTTTTTTGGCGGTTGGTATGACGAGCTAATACGTAAAGCTTCTTATGGTAAAATAGATGCGGCGGAATTGTACCAATCCATGAATGGAAGAGTACAATTTGAGCGTAATTTGGCCTCAAATGGCTATGCATTATGCAAATTTTGGTTACATCTTGATCAGAATGAGCACAAAAAACGTCGTAAATCTCGGCAAAAAGAACAAGGTTTTTGTCGTTTTACTCCTTATGATAAGCACAGTGAAGAAAAGTACCCTGAGCTTATTGAAACTGTGGCAAAGACCATTAATTTAACGGATAGAGACTTTGCGCCTTGGTATGTTATTGATGCTTACGATAAGCGTTTTTGCCATGTGTCAGTGGCCCGCGCCATTATAGCTCATGTGGAAAGTGTTTTAGAGGCTAAAATTGCAGAAAAAACGCGAGTAGACAGTCCTGCTGCGGAAGAAAGTTCGGTTATAACTCATGCCCCTACCATGTTGGATCGCTTGGATATGACTTTGAGTCTAGAGCGCGATGAGTACAAGAAAACCTTGAAAGAGCTTCAAAAAGAAGTATTTCAACTCACCTTTAAGGCCTACCAAGAAGGCATTTCTTCCACCCTTACCTTTGAAGGCTGGGACGCCGGTGGTAAAGGCGGCACCATTCGCCGTGTGGCAGCAGCGGTAGATTCTCGTATTACAGGTATTATTCCCGTGAGCGCTCCCACTGATGAAGAATTGGCGCATCACTATTTATGGCGTTTTTGGCGACACGTGCCTATGGCCGGTCATGTGACCATTTATGATCGTACCTGGTATGGTCGTGTGCTTGTGGAAAGGGTAGAAAAATTTGCCAAACAACATGAGTGGAAGCGAGCCTTTGCAGAAATTAACAGTTTTGAAGAACAATTGGTGAATAAGAAAAATATTCTGCTTAAATTTTGGCTACATATTTCCAGTGATGAGCAGTTACGTCGTTTTAAGGAAAGGGAAAATACACCTTGGAAAAATTATAAATTGACCGATGAAGATTGGCGCAATCGTGAAAAGGCCGAAGAGTATAAAGTGGCGGCTGATGAAATGTTTATGCGCACCAATACTGCCCACGCTCCATGGCATATTATTCCGGCTAATTCTAAGTATTACGCCAGAATACAGGTCTTACGTATCTATCGTGATGCCTTGTTACAAGCACTTAATTTGACTCATTTTGATGATGCGGCTTGTGAGATAAAAAAGAAGAAATAGTTTTTCAGAAGTAGCTAAAGGGGATGTTCTTTTATGAAAGAATATCCCTTTTTGCTTTACGACAAGCTTGTAGAAATGAAAAAGGGAAGGTGAAACCTTCCCTTTTGGTTTTTCCGCAGCAACATACTGCATCGATCTGTCTAGTTTGGCTTTAGTTTCTGTGGTGTTTTTCTCCTCATGCACTGATAAAATTGTACTGTAGAGTGTTATCTATTGTGGGGAGAGTGTTTTTTTTATGCCACCGCTGTGCCTATGCTGGATGTTAGCGTGCGCTCTATGGCAGAAAGGCTGAAGTTTTTCATAATGTGTAAGCTTTTCTTGTGCTTTTTGCATAAGCTTTTTACTTGTAAACAAGCCGTATGGCTATTGCAATTCACAGGGCATAAAACCACATCAGCTCTTTGTAAAAGATTTTCTAATTTATTTCCGCCTTTGCGTAAGTGGCCGGCATGATATTCAAATATATGCCCTTTAGCTTCAATGGCTTCACGGTATAAAGGTTCCATACGCTCAATGCCTCCCACAATAAGAATGCGCTGGGGGCAGGTGGCGCACGCGCAGGGTTGGGTGCATCTATCGCAGGCGGAGGCGGCTAAGTCAGATGGTGCGCGCTTAGGTGTAAACATACTTACGGGTTGCGCAGTGTTTTTCTTTGATTTCTTGGCCATGAGTACCTCCAGTGTGAAAAATTGCTGTTCTGTATGGAGGTGTTGTAGGATAAATGAGAATGAATGTCAATATTAAATTTTAGAAAAAATTTCTATTCCTAAAAAAACAAGCATAATGCCACCTAGAATTTGCCCTAAGACAAAGTAAATACAAGGTATATATATTTTGTTTTTCCAAAGAATATACAGTTCAAAAATGAAGGTAGAAAAAGTAGTGAAGGAGCCAAAAAATCCTGTAAAGATAAAAAATTGTTGTGAAGGACTCAGAGAAAAATGGTTCTGGCCAAAACCTACCGTAAGGCCAAAACCGAAGCAACCTAGTAAATTCACCACGAAAACGCCCCATGGAAAAGGGGCGGGGCAAGAAGCCGTAAAGAGGCATGTTAATTTGCTGAAGAAAAAAGAGAGCGTGTAGCGCAAAAAAGCCCCCGCGCAGGCAGCCATAAGAAAGAAAGCAAAATCCTGCGCAGAGAGCTCATGCATTT
>CAYJPR010000053.1:0-7916 GCA_964372075.1 uncultured Desulfovibrionaceae bacterium
ACCTCTGGGCACACAGGCAAAGCTTTGCCCTGCTCTACCAAATGATACACAGGGAGAAATAGATTGCTCTTTCCATCGTATCGGCAACTCTGCCCTGCTAAACACGCACTTACAACATATTGCATTAATAAGAAATACAAGAAAACAAACTTTTAGGCAAGTGTAGTCACTACACAAAAAAAGGGGCGTAAACCCTACAGTTCACGCCCCTTATTCAGATAAAAACTGCGCAATTAATGCGTTTTTTCCGAAGAGCTCTCATCCTTATCGTGACGTAAAGAAAGATATAAAGGTGTAGCGTGACTACGACCGCTGAAAATTTCTTCAGGTGCCGCTGCTAAAGCATGAGGTAAAACCTCATCCACATGTTCCACAAAGACAATCTCTAAATCTTGCAAGACTTCTTGAGGAACTTCCTTCAAATCTTTTTCATTGTCACGCGGCATAATAACCTTAGATAGGCCGGAACGACGCGCGGCTAAAAGCTTTTCGCGCAGACCGCCAATGGGTAACACGCGGCCACGTAAGGAAATTTCCCCTGTCATGCCCACATCATTACGCACAGGAATGCCAAGTAAGGCAGAAGTAATGGATGTAGCGAGGGTTATGCCTGCTGAAGGACCATCCTTAGGTGTTGCCCCCGAAGGCACGTGTACGTGAATATCTACCTTACGGTAAAAACGCGAGGATAAGCCTAAAATGTCTGCCCGTGAACGCACATAAGAAAGGGCCGCCTTGGCAGACTCTGTCATGACATCACCGAGCTGTCCCGTGGTTGCCACATGACCGGAACCAGGCATAAGGCTGGTTTCCACCATAAGAATATCGCCACCGCGTTGATTGTAGGCAAGCCCAATGCACACGCCCACTTGCGCTTCTTTTTCGCGCTCATCGTGACGATATTTCTTCACGCCCAAAAAGTCTGGTAACTGCGGTGTATCAATATCTACGCACATTTCCATATCATCGCTTTCTACCAAACGAATGGCTGTTTTACGGCATAAAGCCGCAAGCTCACGCTCTAAATTACGTACGCCGGCTTCACGGGTATAATTGCGAATAATTTGAATAATGGCATCATCGCTCAAAGAAATATTTTCTTCTTTAAGGCCATGCTCTTTCACTTGCTTGGGCAAGAGGAATTGACGCGCTATATGATTTTTTTCCGTCTCTAAATAACTATTGAGCTCAATAATTTCCATACGATCTTGTAAAGGAACAGGAATGGTATGCAAAGAGTTAGCTGTGGTTATGAAGAAAATCTTTGATAAATCATAATCCAAATCTAAATAATGGTCCATAAAGGTATTATTTTGTTCAGGATCTAACACTTCCAGCAAAGCCGCCGCCGGATCACCGCGAAAATCAGCGCTCATTTTGTCTATTTCATCTAGGCAAAAAAGCGGATTATTATATTTTACACGCTTAAGAGATTGTAAAATCTTGCCCGGTAAGGCGCCTACGTAGGTGCGTCTGTGCCCGCGAATTTCTGCTTCATCACGCACGCCGCCCAAAGAAAGGCGTACGAAGTCGCGCCCGGTGGCCGCCGCTACAGATTTAGCCAGCGAAGTTTTACCCACACCGGGAGGGCCCACAAGGCACAGAATAGGTCCTTTTAAGGCACCGGAGAGCTTTTGTACGGCAAGGTACTCTAAGATACGCTCCTTGGGCTTTTCAAGGCCAAAATGGTCATTGTCTAAGATTTCGCGGGCACGTTGAATATCCATGTCCACATCTTTCAATGTGTTCCAAGGCAAGTCCATGAGCCAGTCCACGTAATTGCGCAATACGGTATACTCTGCCGAAGAGGTAGACATACCTTTAAGCTTACGCAAAGAGTGCAAGGCTTTTTCTCTGGCTTCTTCAGGCATGGGACGCTCTTGGAACTTTTGCTCCATTTCCACAAGCTCTGCTTGAGGATCATCATCGCGACCCATTTCTTTATTAATGGCTTTTATTTGCTCATTTAAATAATAATCACGTTGATTGCGCTCCATTTGCGTGCGCACACGTCCTTTGATGCGTTTTTCTACAGAGGATAAAGCCAATTCTTCTTGCAAGAATTCATAAGCTTTTTCCAAACGCTCCAAAGGATTTTTCAATTCCAAGGCTTCTTGCTTTTTGCGATACTCAGCTTTTAAATGCGGAATAATGGCGTCTGCCAACTTACCTGCATCGCGCAAGGTATTCATGGCAGCAAGCATTTCTTGGGTCATTTTTTTATTAACTTTGCTGTACTCAGCCAAACCTTCATGCACAGCCTTAATGACAATTTTTGCCTCTTCAGAATCGTCACTTTCTTCTTGCATGGCTGTGGTACGCACGCAAGAAAAAGACTGATTCCCAAAGGGTTGTGCTTCACTCATGCCTTGCCATGTGGCACGGTACAGGCCTTCAAAAAGTACTTTGATGGTACCATCAGGCAAACGTAAAATTTGTAAAATTCGGCTTACTACGCCCACTTCATAAAGCTCATCGGCTTCGGGCTTTTCCGTGCCTGGCTCACGTTGGGCCACCAGAAAAATCTTTTTATCATACTCGCTATGACCGGCTTCAATGGCACGGATGGAGGCATCGCGCCCCACAAAAAGCGGCATAATGGCACGGGGGAACATGACCACATCACGAATGGTCATAAGGGGTAATTCTAAATCTATGGCATCTGAGCCAAAACTTTCACCATTTTTATATGTAAAAGATGAAATTTCACTCATAAAAACTCCTCATACAAGGAAAGAAGCTAAGCACCTACTGTGCTAAAAAATTTGAGCCCTACAGGCGTAGAGCTCAAACAATATTTAAGAAGCAGCCTGTTCTTCTGTGCTCTCTTCATTTTCATACAAAAGCACAGGTTCACGGCCCTTATCGATAACAGCTTTATTAATAAGGCATTCGCGAACATTGGTCATGGTGGGCAAGTTAAACATAATATTTAACATGCTTTTTTCCATAACGTTACGAAGCCCACGAGCGCCTGTTTTACGCTCAATGGATTTTTCTGCAATGGCACGTAAGGCATTGCTGGTAAAGCGCAAGGACACATTTTCCAGCTCAAAAAGCTTTTGGTATTGACGTACCAAAGCATTTTTAGGCTCGGTTAAAATGGTCACAAGGTCATCTACTTCCAAATCATCCACATGGGTGAATACAGGAATACGACCTACAAATTCAGGAATAAGACCAAACTTTACAAGGTCAGCAGGATGCAGTTCATCCATAAGCTTGGAAAGTTCCATATCTTTATTGGAGCGTGGCTTACCGCCAAAGCCCATGGAACCGCCGCTCATGCGCTGGCCTACAATCTTATCAAGGCCCACAAAGGCGCCGCCCACAATGAAGAGAATATTGCTGGTATCCATGCGAATAAACTCTTGTTGCGGATGCTTACGTCCGCCCTTAGGAGGAATATTGGCTTCGGTGCCTTCAATAATTTTAAGTAAGGCTTGCTGTACGCCTTCGCCGGATACGTCACGAGTAATGGATGGACCATCGCCCTTACGTGAAATTTTATCAATTTCGTCAATATAGATAATACCCTTGCTGGCGGCTTCTATATTATAATCGGCATTTTGCAACAGTTGCACCAAGATGTTTTCCACATCTTCGCCCACGTAACCGGCCTCGGTTAAGGTGGTGGCATCTGCTATGGCAAAGGGCACCTTTAAAGTGCGGGCAAGGGTTTTTGCCAGCAAGGTCTTACCGCTACCGGAAGGCCCCACCAAGAGAATATTACTCTTTTCCAGTTCCACCTCAGTGCCAATGGCTTCTGAATGGAACACACGCTTATAGTGATTGTGTACAGCTACGGACAAAATTTTCTTAGCTTCATTTTGTCCAATAACATATTCATCCAAACGATCTTTAATTTCCTGTGGGGTAAGTAAGATACCATCATCTTGCACTTCAGAAATATTTTGCTGTGCAATAATATCATTACAAATGCCCACGCATTGATCACAAATGCGCACATCACCTTGAACAATAAGGTTTTTTACGCTGTATTCGCTCTTTCCGCAAAAAGAGCAGCACACATCCGATGAAGGGGGAGTGTTCTTTGCCATATGATATCCTCAAAACAGGGGTGCAAATTTTTCGTTAGCATTGCATCCTGTAGGTGTTACATAGAGTTATTACGTTGTACCACACTAGGTAAAGCCAAAGCCCTGCCTAGTCTTCGTCAGACGTACTACCCTCTTGCTCTTGCGTCAAGTCTACAAGATCAAGACGCGAATTAATGACTCTATCCACCAAACCAAACTTCATGGCTTCCAGTGGAGTCATGAAATTATCACGTTCAGTGGCTTGAACCATGGTTTTATAGCTTTGGCCGGTATTTTTTGCCAAAATTTCATTCAAATTCTTTTTAAGACGTAAAGATTCTTTGGTGCGAATTTCTAAGTCTGTCACCTGACCGCTGGAACCGCCAAGAGGCTGGTGAATCATAATTTGGCTATTGGGCAAGGAATAACGCATACCTTTAGTGCCGGCGGCCAATAAGAAGGCGCCCATGCTGGCAGCTTGGCCCATGCACACAGTGGCTACGGGGCAAGTGATATAATTCATGGTATCGTACATGGCTAAGCCAGCAGTTACAGAACCACCGGGGGAATTGATGTACAAGTAAATTTCTTTATCTGGGTCTTGAGACTCTAAGAAAAGTAATTGAGCGCACACAAGTGAGGATACATGGGCATTTACCTCTGTACCCAAAAGAATGATACGGTCTTTAAGCAGACGGGAATAAATGTCATAAGCGCGTTCAGAGCGCCCTGTTGTTTCAATAACCATAGGAATGGCAACCATGATAACCTCCAAAATCTCAAAAAAGGGAAAATCCCCACACCAAGTTTTTAAACAAAATCTTGGTGCGGGGTTTTATAATTAGGGGATAAGCCGTGTTCTGGCAAGCATCTTTATGCGCTTACTCCACAACTTATTTTTCAGTAGCTTCGGCGCTTTCCACTTCGGTCACTTTTGCTTTGGCATAAATGGCTTCCATAGCCTTATCTGCCAACATACGGTCACGCAAAATGAAGATGGAGCCGGAGCTTACATAGTCTTCTTTCAATTGCTTAAAGTCTTGACCGCTACGTTGTGCCATATGGTAAATGGCCATATCCACATCTTGGTCTTGCACTTCAAGGCTTTCTTTTTTAGCAACGCTCATAAGGAATACTTGAGCGCGTGTAATATCTTCAGCTTCTTTACGCACTTCTGCAGTAAGTTCTTCCATGTTTTTACCCATGGACTCAAGAGTGCGGCCTTGGCGTTCTGCTTGAGCTTGCTTTTCAGCAATCATGGAACGAGCATGGGTATCTACCATGGATTCAGGTAAGGGGAAATCTACCATTTTCAAAAGCTTATCTAAAAGCTCTTTTTGTGCAGTACCCTTATGCAAGTTGGTGCGGCTACGTACATAGCTGTCAATGAAGGCTTGACGTAAAGATTCCATGTTCTCTTGGCCCATGGTCTTGGCAAATTCTTCATTGAGTTCAGGAAGCTTACGTTCTTTAATGGCATGTACAGTCACCTTCATGGTGATGGTTTTACCAGCAAGGTCAGAAGCTAAGAAATCTTCAGGGAACTTCACTTCGCCTTCTTTGGTTTCGCCAAGAGCTACGCTTTTTACCAGCTCTTCAAAAGATTCCAAAGCTTGACCTTCGCCAAGGTTCATTTGGAAGTTTTGTGCGCTAATACCTTCTAAAGCAACGCCATCTTCATAAGCTGCAAAGTCGATATCTACAGATTGACCATTTACTGCGGGGCCATTGCCTTCAGCAACAACAAGCTCTGCACGGTCTTTACGTAAACGCTCTACAAATTCTTCTACTTCTTCATCTTTCACTACGGCCTTTTCTTGATTTACTTCAAGACCTTCGTACATGGGAATTTCAAAGGTAGGTAAGACTTCAAAGCTGATGGTGTAAACAAAGTCTTCATCACGAACAATATCTTTACCGTCAAAATCAATGCCAGATACTGGGGAAGCTTCAAGTTCAGTCACAATTTTATTGATGTGAACATTAACCAAATCTTGCTTAGCTTCGGCATATATTTTATCACGAAAACGCTTTTCAATAACGGAAGCAGGTACTTTGCCCTTACGGAAACCATCAATTTGCACAGAGGTGCGGTATAAAGCAACGGCGCCCATAATGGCAGCCTCCACCTCTTTTGCATCTACGGTTACTTGTACTTGTTTTTTTACTGGGGACAAATCTTCAACTGTATATTCCACGAAGGACTCCTTTAGCGGGCAAAGGCCCAAAGTAATTTTTCTGCAACGACATAGTATATGTTCAAAGCAAGAATTTGTCTATATTTGATAGGGAAAAAAAATAGGCAAAGCTACTCTTTTATGAAACAGCTTCACGAGCAAAAATTTTTCGACATAAAGCACGAACTCTGGGGTCTTGTTCGTGCTCAAGTAAAGCCCCTTGGCTTTGTGCATGATTTCCCACCTGTTGCATAAGGTGTAAAGCCTCTTCAATCTGCTCTACCCATACCGCCGCAACCCCATGCAGCATAAGCCCGGGAGACTCCAGCGGCCCACGTATACCCAGCACAGGAACTCCCGCCCCCGCGGCAAGGCCCACTTCCACAGCGGCATCTTGGCCGGATTCTCCAAAGTATAAAAGCACCTGAGCTTGCGTACACGCTTCATAGCAAAAGGAGAACACCTGCCCCCCTTCCATATCTGTATCCATCCAAATACGGCGCTCAGCAGAGGTTAAGCCTGCAGGAGGTGTGGCCTTTTCTGTCCAATCTAAAATGGTAAAGCCCATATCACGCAGGCGCATACCTAAAAGGCGCACTCCATGCTTATGTTTAAAAGATGAGGCTATATAGACTGTCACAGCAGACATACTCTCTCCCACAATAAAATTTTATGCGCTGCCTAGGGCAGCTCTTACCAAACGCCTTCTATTTTGCGTTTGCACTTGGGACAACAACCTTTTTTCAAATAACTCTTACTGGCAAAACCCTGACGACTAACACAAAGCGTCTTACAATCCGGACAAGAAGTCATGGAACCTACTAAGGAATTTGTATTGCCTATATACACATAATGCAAACCTTCTTCGAGGCCAATATTCATGGCTTTTTCCAAAGTAGCTTGTGGTGTAGGGCTGGCTTTATGTAATTTATAGGCACCGTGAAAACGGCTAATATGCCAAGGAACATGTGCACCCAGTTCTTGACGAATGAACTTTGCCATATCTCGCAATTCATCATCGCTGTCATTATAGCCCGGCACAATGAGTGTGGTGATTTCTATCCACCAGCCCATATTTACCATCATCTTTAAATTATCCAGCACAGGCGCCAAACTTGCCCCGCACAAAATTTTATAAAAACGATCTCGCATGGACTTTAAATCAATATTAGCCGCTGTCATGGTATTATACATGGAAGCCATGCACTCAAGGCTTTGATAGCCATTGGACACCAATAAGCAATCCAAATCATGCAGACGAGCTTTGACAGAAAGCTCCATCATAAGCTCAAAAAAGATGGTGGGTTCATTGTAAGTAAAGGAAATACTTTTAGCCTTATGCTTCAAAGCTTCCCCAATAAGAATATCAGCAGTGGTCAGTTTACCAGGAACAATACCTGAGTCTACAGGAGCACGAGAAATGGCGTGATTTTGGCAAAAAACACAAGAAAAGTTACAACCGGCAGTGCCTAAAGAATAGGTTTTTGTACCAGGTTTATAATGATACAAAGGTTTTTTTTCCACCGGATCCAAGCCAATGGATGCCACTTTATTCACCACTTCAGAGTGCAATACGCCATCCACATTCTTACGAACAGCACATCGCCCTGAATTTCCAACCCCTATAACACATTTATGACTACATAACGTGCATTGTAGAGTTTTTCCTGTGGTATTTTTCCACTGTTGCGCCCGCATT
>CAYJPR010000054.1:0-7915 GCA_964372075.1 uncultured Desulfovibrionaceae bacterium
TAATACTCGACTGGAGCAAAAAGCAAGCTTAACGAAGCAGACAGCCCTTTTTCAACAGCCTGCTAACTGTCTTGTTTTTGCTTACGGCTCATCCCCAACCAATAATGCAGAGCGCTGTACAGCGTTTCCGGCACAATGGGCTTGGTAATATGGTCATTCATGCCATGAGCAAGGCTAATTTCTTTATCACCCGTCATGGCGTGAGCCGACATGGCCACAATGGGCAGGGCGCTAAATTGTTCCATTTCACGGATTTTCTTAGTGGCGGTGAGGCCGTCCATGACGGGCATTTGAATATCCATAAGCACTAAGTCATAGGCTTTGGCCTGCAGCATATCTATGGCCTCTTGGCCGTTGATGGCAGTGTCCACCGTATAGCCTGCTGAGCGTAGGAGCTCTTCGGCAATGAGCTGGTTAATTTCATTATCTTCCACCAGAAGCAAGTGCCCAACGCCTTCTATGGACGCATTGGCAGCTTCTTCTTGCTGGAGGGTTTCTGCCGTGAGCTGTTCGTCACCAAGGGTAAACACCGCCGTAAAGAGGAAGGTAGTGCCTTCACCTTCTACGCTTTCTACCCACATTTCCCCTTGCATCATTTGCGCAAGATTACGCGAAATGGCCAAGCCAAGGCCTGTCCCCCCGTATTTACGAGTCACAGAGGTATCTGCTTGGGAAAATGCAGAGAATAATCTGTCCATTTGGCTTTGACTTAAGCCAATGCCTGTGTCTTTACAGGAAAATTGGCAACGGATGCTGTCATCAGTGCGTTCCACAGCCAGTACGTCTATATTAATTTCGCCTTGCTGTGTAAACTTAATGGCATTGCTGGTCAGGTTAAAGAGAATTTGCTTAAGACGTAAAGGGTCTCCTAAGAATATTTCTGCCCCTAAGTCATGGGTATTTAAATGAAGATTAAGTCCTTTCTCTTTGCTGGGTACAGCGTAGAGGTCATAGACTTCGCGGAAAATTTGATCCAAAGTGAAAGGTGTGGCTTCAATTTCCAGCTTGCCTGCTTCAATTTTAGAGAAGTCTAAAATATCGTTGATAATGCGCAATAGGTTATTGGCAGAAAACAATGTTTTGTGCACATAGTTTTGCTGGTCGGCTTGTAATTCTGTGGCGCTGAGTAAATGTAAAAGACCCAAAATACCGTTCATAGGCGTGCGGATTTCATGACTCATATTGGCAAGGAATTCACTCTTGGCCTTAGCGCTTTGCTCGGCAACATTTTTGGCTTTGCGTAAATCTTCCTCAGCTTCGCGAATTTCCTTAAGCATAGCCTTAAATTCACGCAAGTCGCGCACATAGCTAATGGCCCCGTAAGCCCCTTTGTGTACGATGCGTTCAATGGTTACTTCCACGGGTAAAGGCTCTTGGGTGCTGGGCATAATGCACATAAATTCAAAGCGTTCATGACCGGACTCTAGGGCCTGCTTTAACCAAGCGCGCACCACTTCCACAGATGGGCGCCCATCTGGCTGTAATTCCGGTAAAATACTATGGAAATTAGCCATGTAATCTTCTTTACTGGCATAGCCGTAAAGTTTAGCCACTTCCATATTACAATCTACCAGCCCTAAACTTGCATCCCAGAAATTAGCGCCCATGGGGAAAGAATCTAGCATGAGCTTACTGCGATGCTCAGCTTCTTGGGCCAGCTCTTGGCTAGCTTTAATTTCACGCAAATCGCGTGTATAGCCTACGACGGCATCTTCACCGCGTAAGGTGGTGCGTATGAGGCTGATTTCCGCAGGCATGGGGGTGCCATCAAGCTTTTGGTGCATCCATTCAAAGGTGCACTGACCTTCTGTAAAGGCAATTTGAATGTTTTTTCCGGCCATTTCGGCGGATGATTTGCCACAAGGTTGATATTCTGGGGAAAGTTCAAAGAATCTATCTAAATATTCTTGCTTGTCTTTGAGGTCAAAAAGACGAGGAGCTGCCGCATTACAAGCAATGTTTACCATATCCTTGCTCCAGAAATTGGCGCATAAGGGCATAGTGTCCAGCATGACTTGCGTGCGTTCGTTGGCGGCTTCCACAAGTTCTTGACTAGCTTTCAGCTCGCGCAAATCGCGCACATAGGCCACGGTAATTTCTTCTCCATGGTATTTGGAGCGCACTAAGGAAATTTCTACAGGTAAAGGATTTCCATGAATATCTAAGTGCATCCATTCAAAGCTATGATAGCCTTTGTCGAAAGCCTTGGTAATAACGTCTTTAACCCCTTGTGCTGAAGGAGTTCCATCGGGTTGAATTTCTGGGTAAAGCTTGGTGAAATTGGCTATAACTTCACTTTCAGTGCTTAGTCCAAAAAGCTTAACGGCTTCTGCGTTGCAGCCAAAAAGCATAAAGTCTTTGGTCCAGAAGGTTACCGACAAGGGCATGGTTTCAAGAATAACATTACTGCGCGCTTCTGCTTCTCGCGCTTTTTCTTGGCTAGCTTTCAGCTCCCGCAAGTCTTGAGTATAGCCAAGAACAATGTCTTCGCCTTGATAATTTCGACGAATAAGTGTCACTTCCGTGGGGATGGGCTCGCCTTGCAGATTTTGATGTAACCATTCAAATTTGCAATATCCTTCATTAAAGGCTTTGCTGATTAAATCATAAGCATAGGTGATGGAAAGCTCACCATTGGCTTGATACTCTGGGGAAAGCTCGTAAAATTTTTCTAGATATTCTTCGGCATCTTTTAGGCCAAAAAGCTTAGCCGCTGCCATATTGGAGGCAATGTTTTTAAATTCTTTATTCCAAAAGTTTGCGGCAAGGGGCATGGTATCCAGCATAATCTGGGCACGCTCAAGGGCCGCAGAAGCCTCCTGCTGGCTGGCTCTGAGCTCGCGTAAATCTTGGGCAAATTCCACCACAATGGTTTCAGAGCCCAGCATCATTTTTTTCAGGGTAACCAGTACAGGTATTTCTTCACCGTCTTTGTTTAAGTGAGTCCAGTAGAGTTGATGGTAGCCTGTTTTAAAGGCTTCATCCAAAGCTTGTTTGGCCTTTTCCTCTGAAGAGGATCCTGCACTTTGTTCTGCTGGTCTATAATTTTTATAGTTATGAATGTATTCGTCTTTGCTAGTAATGCCGAGAAAATCTATCATAACGTCATTGCAATCGAAAAGGGTGTGGTCTTTATTCCAATAGCAAATTCCCATGGGAGTCGCGTCAAGCAGTGCCTTAGCGCGTTTTTCATTTGCGTACTTTTTTTCAAGGCTATCTAGGAGCATCTCCGTTTCGGAGAGCTGCGCCACTATATATGTTTGATCTTGCACTTGTGTAAGGTGTAACTTGTACATGACAAGAATCTCATCTCCATTTGGCAAAATATGTGCCCAAACAAAGGAAGATGAGCCTTTTTCTAAAACTGTACGAATATTTTCTTGACGGGCCTGGCGCGTAGAGCGCCCGTCTGGCTGAAATTCAGGGGCAAAAGAATAGTAATTTTCCCAATATTGCTCAGCAGATTCACAATGAAAAACTTGTAAGAAGCTGTCAGAGGCGTAAACCATTTCGCTGTCTATGGTCCAACAGGCAAAAGGTATTTGCAAACTGGTCAATATTTGATGTAAAAAATTTTGATGTAATTCTTTTTCTTCTTTCATGGTAGCCTCATGTGCCCATTAAGTATGTATTGCCACTAAGAGCGGACACAGTCTTTCAAATAACAATCATGCTTGTTCTGTCAAATTCTTTATAAACGTTCCATAAAAAGCAAAACAACATGTACATATGATTTCGCGAGCAAAAAACTAACAAAGAAGAGCAAAGCTTAGAAGAATACTTTGTCTAAGCAATTTCTGCTTACCTACTTTTTTGCTATGTGAACCTTGTAAACTATGGCATTTTATGCGTATTTAAGCAACAAAATAGTGAGTGCCCATGTGATAAATTTACTAATCATACAAAATAAAAGGTTAGGCATAAAAAAAGGGGAAGCTTTCGCTTCCCCTAAAAACCTAGTCAACTGTAACAGTTTTAACTAAGCATCAAGTATTTAGGAATTATTCCCAAACGATCATGATGTCAGCGCGACGGTTGAGTTGAAGAGTTGGGTAGTATTGGTTTTCACCGAAGCCCTTCAAGATGATGGCGTCAGCGTTGCAACCCTTGCTTACGAGGTAAGACTTAACAGCCTTAGCGCGGTTGTCAGAAAGGGTCTTGTTGTAAGGAATGTTACCACGTACGTCAGCAAAGCCTTCTACGAAAACTTTGAGTTCAGGACGGGTCTTAAGGATAGCAGCCATGCGATCAAGACGAGCAGCAGAAGCTTTGGTGATGTTGTACTTAGCAGTGTCGAAGTACACGGAACGAAGGCTTTCTACGCTTTCAGAAGGAATGGTAGGAATGTAGAATGCTTGAGCTACGAAAGCTTTAGCAGCTTCTTCAGTGTTGATTACGTCACGAGCGTCAACAAGCAAAGAGTTGCTCTTAAGAGCAGCAAGTTGTTGTAATACAGCTTGACCCTTAGCTGTGTCAGCTACGGATACGAAGTGCATGGTTGTGCCAGGGTAAGCAGCATAAAGAGCTTGCAAGGATTGAGCAGCCATAGGTCCGAGGTTTTCATGACCGTCAGACACAAGTACCATGGCAGTGTTGCCAGGCATTTGGGAAAGAACGTTAGAAAGACCGGAGAAGCTGTTGCCTAGTGGGGTCAAGCGACCGAAGATTTTACCACCGTTGGCAATGCCATTGATTTGGCTAGCATAAGCAGCGCGATCCCAAGCAGCAGGAGCAACAGCAACAGCGCCGGGATTCATAAGTGCTAAAGCACCTTGGTAACCCAAAAGAGGGGTCTTGGCGTTTAAGCGAGCAAGAACTTGCTTAGCCATTTCAATTTTTTCTACGCCAGTGGCTTTGTGTGTCATGTACATGGAACCAGATTGGTCAACCAAGTACAAGATGCCGTCGGTAACTTTTTGATGGATACCAACACCTTGGTAAGCTTGTGCGGAAGCAGACATAATTAACATTGCTGCCACTGCTACAATAGCGGAACGAATGTGTTTCATAAATAAACTCCTTTATTGAAACAATAAGTTATGAAATGTAAAAAAACCCACGAAGAATATATACTCCATCTAGGCAGTGAAGTACAGTAAAATCCTCTTTAAAATAAAATTTTTTTTACACCATATGCAGAAGCACTGAACAATTGTTTTTACAAGGAAAACAGGTAACAAGGCAAAAATACAGTTGTAATATCATGATAAAAAAGCATGGTAAGGGGGAAAGGTTTATATTTTATTGATGAACATAAATTGATCCTCATGCATAAGGGGCTATGAATACATGAGAGGAAATTTTTTTGTTTGAGTGTTGTTTCTGCCTGTAGAAGGGGATTTTTCCAAGTGGATTTTCTAGAAAAATGCTACAGTTTTTTTAGATAATTGCGCCATAGGCTCTTTTAAAGCATCTGCGAAGGGCAAGTACGCACCTTAGAAAAATAGAGAGAGGCAGGCTATCCTTTTTGCGCTTCGGTAAGTACAAATAATTGTACCTTTGGGATCAGCTTTTCCACAAGGGCCTCTGTTAGGGTAAAGACAGTGTGGATTTCCTCTTTGGTAATGGCAGCGATATGAATTCCACACAGACACGTGACCGTGTGGCAGAATTCTTTTTGGAACTTTTCAGCCACATAGTGGGCCAGCTCGTCTTCACGATGATGAGGTAAGCAATAGCTGTGCGTGCCTTCATTGGAGATGGTGCAAAGGGCGCCCGTATGCGGCCTGTCTCCACCATCCAAAAGAACGCAAATATCTTGTCCCATAAAGAGCACACGCGCTCGCAGACGGACGCGACCTTGGCTTTGAGTACATTCAATCATCATGCCTCCCTCAATGACATGTCCCCTTTTATGCATCAAACAATATAATGATACAAAACATCATTTGCTATGGTCTCATGTGTTCTTGCTATATTCTGGGTACAATGTGGATATGCGAATCTGGCAACTGAGATTGTAAAATGGCTATGCGCGCAAAAGATGAAGGCGCATAGTGAATGATATGTTTGCATTTTGAGAGCAGAAGCATTTCTACGACCGCGTCAAAGCCTTTTTCTACATTGCTAATGCCGGGTACATAGTTGTGCAAGGGAACATTAACCCCCTGAAAAGTTTTTGTACGCGTGACGCAATGGGGGTAAAGGCGGCTCACCATTTTTTCTACCAATTCATTGTCCGTGCATAAAAAAAGTTCGTCACCATCCGTATGTACCTGCTGTAAGGTGTCTAGCATGCGGGGCAATGGGCTTTGTAAATCACTGTGGCGGATATGTATACCTATGGGAGTAGAAGAGAAGTGTGTAGCATAAAATGTCTCCACCGCTTCTTGTACCTGTGGCTTTGCATGTAAATGCGTATGTAAAAGCCAAGAGATTATCTCTTGTGTGGAGAGGTCTTGCAAATGTGAAAAGCGTTCTTGCAGAGCTGGTATGAGAGCTCTTGCAGCGCGTAAATCCCATCCCCAAGAAACAAGAAGAGTTTCTCTTTCGCAGTCTTGTTCTAAGGCCAAGGGATGAGTCAGGTCATAACAAGACTGTTCTTGGCCTTCAGAGCTCATGTGAGTATCACCTGTAAAAAGATACTCCACAGCAATGGCCTCTTGCAAGTACTCCTTCCAAAAAGGAGGGGCTACTGTAGCGCCTTGCTTATAGGCTTGTATTACTTCTTGGCAAGATGCTGTCTCAATACCTTTAAGCTCAAACCAAAGGGAAAAGACGTCGCTAAAATCATCGGAGTAGAGCCCGTCGCGCCAGTCTATACACAAGGCTCTTCCTGTGAGTATGCAATACGCTATACCGCCAAGGGCTGCTTGTAGGCGATTGGACAGGCCTCCGGAAGCGCGCATAATGAGATATTTCTTAGAGTTCATGCTTTTGAGCTCTTTGGGCTAAAAGGTGAAGGTAAACAACGAAATCTTTTATGGCATCAGGGCCTTTTTGTAAACGGCATTGAATATAGGCCATAGTGTACTCTGAAAAAGAAAGCTTTTGCCCGTAGATGGGATAAAGCTTTCCTGGTCTTACAAAAGTGAGATTGTAAAATTCTGCTATCTGTGGATGTATGGGGAGTATGCATTCATCCTCAGAAGCAAGAAGGCTTTGTCGAGCCTTTTCTGCAACGCCCTCGAAACCTAAATATGCTAATACTTGTTCTGCAACGTACAAAGAAAGTGTGGGGGCAGGGTGGTTAACAGTGTGGAAGAGCTGTTCCCTTTGCCAATGCTCTTCGATGAACTGTAGTGTTTTGATGGGCTGATGACGCTCTTTCAATACTTCCTTTTGGCGTGACTGTTCGCGTAAGGCATCAATGTCAAATTTTGTGCGCAATTTTCCTTTAAGATAAATGTGTAAAATCTCAGCAGGATTTAAATCGCGAGAGCAAAGCTCTTCTAAAAGCATATCTCCATAGGCCATGCTTGTCATATTAGTCCACAACGGCCAGTAGCCATTAAAGAACATATTTGGAATTTCGAGGGTTTTGGCTGTGCTTGGCAGTTTTTGCAATAATGCTTGTGTAGCATGTTTACCCCAATGTTCTCCTAAGTTTTGATAGAGAAAAAGATGGCAAGACTCTAGACTTTCAGGAGAAATGTCCTCTTGTAAGTAGTTGGTGTATTTTTGAATAACGTATTCTTGTGCAAAGGTTGGCGTCATTTCTAAGAGAAAACGCAAAATATCGCCTTGGCAATTGGCGTGGATGATGCAAAGTTTTTGAGCCATGCTGTCCTCTATATACTATGGAGCGATGGCCTAAAGTATGCCATGACTTAGCCATAAGACCAAGAAATTTTGTGGGTGAAAATAAATAAGGCAATAAAACAGTGCTTTAAAAATAATGTCACAAAAAAGTGAAAATAGTGCTTGACCAAGAGGGGCTTTTAGCTCATATTCCGCTTCCGCCGTTTGGAGGAGC
>CAYJPR010000055.1:0-7635 GCA_964372075.1 uncultured Desulfovibrionaceae bacterium
CGCATGAGCTGGAGCTTGCCGTTACTCGTCACGCCACCAGTAAAATACAAGATTTGCATGATTTAGCCGCCATTTATTCTTATGGCTTTCGCGGCGAAGCATTGCCAAGCATTGCTTCTGTTTCACGATTTTCCCTTACATCTACCGTGCAAGAGGGTAGTGACGCTGCACAAAAGCCTTTGGGACAGCGCATTGATGTGGAGTTTGGTGAACTGCGTCATACAGGGCCTGCTCCCTTACAGCAAGGCACCATAGTGGATGTACGCGATTTATTTTCGAATATTCCGGCACGATTGAAATTTCTTAAAAGCCCCAGTACGGAAAATAAAAAAGCGCAAGAATGGCTCACGCGCCTTGCTTTGGTTAAGCCCGAAGTGGGATTTTCTCTCCACTTAGGTGAGCGAGAGGCCTTACGCTTTCCTGCAGGCCAAAGCCTTGCAGAGCGTTTGAATGAACTTTGGCCGCCGCTTATTACCGAAGCCCTGCGCCCTTTTGATGTGCATCATAAAGGCTATCGCGCTTTTGGCCTAGCCTCTTTACCGCATGTGTCACAGCCGCGGGCGGACCGCATGCTCTTTTATGTGAATGGGCGCGCGGTGCAAGATAAAACCCTTATTTCTGCTGTGCGTGAAGCCTATAAAGGGCGCTTAACCACTAAGGATTATCCGCAAATAGTGCTCTTTTTAGATATGGATGGCGAAGAGGTGGATGTGAACGCGCACCCTGCTAAAATTGAAGTGCGTTTTCGCGATAGTTCAGCAGTCTTTTCTTGTGTGCGCCGTGCTGTGCTTTCTGTATTAGAGCAATGCCTCTTTCCTGTTCACGAGGAGGCTTTAACGGATGAGGCACAAAGCGAGGGGCTAACTCAAGCTGTTTTGCCGGTGCCAGCAGGGACTACTCATTCTCCTACGTATATGGGGCAGGCTAAGGAGCAATCTATTGACCAGGCGCCAGTTCGGCCTCAAGGCTTTTGGGGACGAGTGGATGCCACGGGCATTATGGAAGGGCAAAAAATTGCCGCACCTGCCTATGTCTCTAGTACTATAGAAAGTCCATCGGCTTGGCAGGGCTTGCAAGAACCCAGTGCTGCCTTTGGGCCGGATTTAGAAAGTAATACCCAGCGCTCTGTGTATGGTACTTCTACAGAAGATACAGATACTACCCTATTTGCAGATCCTTTTCCTACGACGCAAGAGCCTAGTGTTACACCTGCTCCTGTTTCTGCGTCTGCTCCTGTTTCTGCGTCTGCTCCTGTTTCTGCGTCTGGTCCTATTTCTGCTTATGGTCCTGCTTATGAACAGCAAAAAACTCATCCCACGGCAGAAAGATATGTGGGCTCGGGTCTTGTGTATCTCGGGCAAGTGGCAGATACCTATTTAATTTTGCGCGATGGTTCTGGGCATATGGTACTTTTGGACCAACATGCCACCCACGAACGCATCCTTTACGCGCGTTTACAAAAAGCGCCCATGGATAGGCAATTTCTTGCTTTGCCCATAGAAATTGCCGTGCATAGCTCAGAGGAGGAGCGCCTAGAAGCTTTGCAAGCATCCTTTGTGCGTCTCGGTTTTGAGCTGGAATATGCGCAAGAGAGAATTTTCATGAAGGCGCATCCTGTGCTTTTGGATAGTGGGGCTGCTAAAGCTTTTGTGCAAGATGCCTTGGCAGGGCGTAAGGATGACCTTTCGGCCATGCTCATTTCTTTTTCTTGCAAAGGCGCCATTAAAGCCGGACAGGCACTTACAGCTGATGAGGCCGTGGGCCTTATACAGCAATGGTTGCAAGTGCCCGAGCGTGATTTTTGTCCTCATGGGCGGCCTGCTGTGTTGCGTTTTGGGGCGCATGAGTTGGAAAAAATGTTTAAGCGTGCATAACAGGCCGTTGAAAAAGTGCAAATGGCGTCGCCAGGCTTGCCCTTTTAGCACTTTACATTTTTGAACAGCCTGTAGTGAAATTATGTAAGTATCCATGTTTCAAATTTTTCTGGTCTGCTGAGTTTTTCAACAGACTGATAAGTAATTTTGGTACACGTATATAAAGGTCTGTCATGTCAGAAAGTAAAGATTCGCCTCGTATTATTCTTTTTGCCGTTTGTGCGGCGCAATTTTTTATGCCTTTTATGGTGGCAGGGGTTAATTCCATTTTACCGGCCATTGGAGAAAGCACAGGGGCTTCGGCACAGCAATTAAGCCTTATCACCACCTTTTATATTTTAGGTCTGGTGGTGGCACAGCTGATCTCTGGGCGCATGGGAGATATTTGGGGAAGGCGTAGGGTCTTTTTATGCGGTTCTGCTGTTTTTATTCTTACCAATGTGTGCATTGGATTTATGGAAAATATCCATTTCATCATGGCCTTACGCGCTTTACAGGGGCTTGGTACGGCAACTTTTTCTGCCGCTGGCTTAAGTATTTTAGCTGTAGCCGCGCCGCAAGGTAAACGCAATCAATATATAGCTTATTCTGCCACAGCCATCTATGTGGGTATAGCTTGTGGGCCGCCCATAGCCGGGTTTATTGGCGGACATTTGGGCTGGACATGGCTTTTTTGGTGTACCGGTGCGGCAGGTTCCCTCACTTGGCTCTTCATGCGTTTTGCCGTGCATGAAGAATGGTGTGAGGCCAAGGGAGAGTCTTTTAACTGGATAAGCGCCGGTATTTATGCCCTAGGTATGGCTGCTGTAACTTTTGGTTCCTCGTTTTTAAAAGATTCTTTGGTGAGCGGCTCGGTTCTTATTGGGCTGGGTATATGCATAGTAGCTTTATATTTATGGCGTGAAACGCATACGGAAAATCATCTTTTGGATGTGCGTTTGCTTATGCAAAATAGAGTGTTTGCCTTATCCTCATTGGCGGCTTTTATTAATTATAGCGCTGTGTTTGGTATGGTTATTTTCTTTTCGCTTTATTTACAAGTGGTATTGGGTATTAGTGTGGAAGAAGCTGGACTGTACCTTTCCATACAATTTATTGTGCAAGCTCTCATAAGCGTGCGTGCCGGAGCCATGGCGGCGCGCTATGGCGGCGGTAGGGTCAGCGCCGTGGGTATAGCCCTTTGTGGTCTTGGCCTTTGCGTTTCAGCCTTTTTGGATAGGGAATCCTCCTTAGTTTTTTTCTTTGCTTC
The DNA here is from genome assembly GCA_964372075.1 of uncultured Desulfovibrionaceae bacterium. Taxonomy (GTDB): domain Bacteria; phylum Desulfobacterota; class Desulfovibrionia; order Desulfovibrionales; family Desulfovibrionaceae; genus CAYJAD01. The sequence continues at coordinate 3,124 of CAYJPR010000055.1, forward strand.
TCAAGCTGCTTTGGGACTGGGCATTGGTCTTTTTGCGGCGCCCAATACATCGGTCATTTTAGAAAGTGTAGATAAAGCACACCTTGGGCAGGCGGCTAGCGTGGTGGGCAGTATGCGCACCATAGGGGCCCTGGTAAACACAAGTATAGTGACCATTACCTTTGGTTTTTTTCTGGGAGATTCTCCCGTACATGCAGGAAATATTGACGCTTTTTTACAAAGCATGAAGGTGGATTTATTGCTTTTTGGTGTGCTTAATGTGGCAGCCATTGGGCTTGCTCTCAGTCGTGAACGGGTGCGCACATAGTAGGCTGCCCCAAAAGTAGCGTTTACTGCGTCAGGCTTGCTCTGTGTAGGACGTACGACCAGGCGTTATCTAGCGTACTGTTGTATACAGCTGTACGGCTAGCAAGTCTAACACCCTAGCAGGATTAACATTATAGTGCAAAGCTTCGCTGGCATCATCTAAATGCTGGGTTATGCTTAGGCGTTGCTGTGCATTCATATTGTTAAAGCAGGCGCTAAGAGGGCCTACATGGGTGCTATTTTGTGTCATGGTAGTGAGAAGGCGTTTTTGGCAAAGTAAAATCACTTGCGTGGCTAGTTCCGGCGTCACTTGTCCTTTACCGGCGGTGAGATTCCACCAGCCACTGCCGCTGTGTAAAAATTGGGCTAGTCCTTGCTCCCAAGGGCCTAATTCTGCCGCCACATGATGTGGATGCGGCCATGGTAAGGTATATACCCAAGAACGGGATACCAATGTGGGGAGAATTTGCTCACGTTGGGCTGTAAGTAAGACAAAAAGCGTGGTGGGGGAGGGCTCTTCTAAAACCTTTAAGAGCGCATTGGCCGCGGCGCTACGGCTCGTATCAATGCCGCTAATAATGATTACGCGCTTTTGTCCACTGCGGGTAGTGTCGCCCATTTTTCCTTTTAAAGCTTGCGCATTGTCTTTATTTAATGCGCGTACGGGGCCGGGATTTTCTTGATCCTCGGTGTTGGAAATGCGTCCATCATAGGCTAAGACATCGGCATGAATACGCATACCAATATGTAAGCAGGCAGGGCATTGTCCGCAGGGTTCTTGTGGGGGAAGTTGATTTTCTTGGGCTTGAAGGCGCTTTTGGCAATGCTGTAAGGTGGCCCACCATAAAGCCATGGCCTGTCTTTGGGCTTCTACGCCGCCTTCTAATAACAGCACTTGCGGCGCGTGTTCTATATGGCTAAGGGTGGTGCGAGCCTCTTGGAGTTCTGGCTCAAGGGCTGGAAGAAGGGCCTTGCGCGCATCATCCACACAAAGCCCTAAATCTGCATCTTTAGCTATTTTAGCCATGAATTTTTTTATGCCATAACAATGGTTTGGTCACGCTCTGGGCCCACAGATACATAGCTAATCTTTACTTTGCAAAGCTCTTCTATGCGCTGAATATAGGCGCGTACCGTCTCAGGCAAGCTGTCCCACGTGGTGCAGGTGCTAATATCTTCGGTAAAGCCGGGCATGGACTCATAAATGGGCTCCACTTGACCAAGGCCGCCTTCTTCTTGTGGAGGAAAGTTGATGACTTGACCTTGGTATTTGTAGCCTGTGCAAATGAGAATTTCCGGCATATTGCGCATAACATCAAGCTTGGTTAGGGCAATATCGGTAAGGCCATTTAAACGAATGCTTTCGCGCAAAATGGCAATATCCAGCCAACCGCAACGGCGTGGACGACCGGTGGTGGCGCCAAATTCATGCCCGTGCTGGCGTAAAAATTCACCCACTTCATTTTCTTGCTCGGTGGGGAAGGGGCCGGAACCTACGCGTGTGGTGTAGGCTTTGACAATGCCCACAATGCTATCCAGCGCACGAGGCGAAGAGCCACTACCAGCTGCGGCGCAAGAAGCCACCGTATTGGAAGAGGTCACAAAAGGATAGGTGCCGTGGTCAATGTCTAAATGTGTGCCTTGGGCGCCTTCAAAAAGAACACGTTGACCTTTTTCCCAAGCTTCATCAATGACGGTGGAAACGTCTGCCAAGAAAGGCACCAGACGCGGCGCAATGGCCATAACTTCATTAAAGATGGTGTCGGCGTCTAAGGTGTCAGTTTTATATAAGCTTTCAAGCAAGGCATTTTTTTCTTCAAGGGCTAAGCCAATCTTGGTGCGTAAAAGCTCAGGATTGGTTAAATCCACAGCGCGAATGCCTATGCGAGACATTTTGTCTTCATAGCAAGGACCAATGCCGCGGCCTGTGGTGCCAATTTTGTTACCGGCTTTATGGGCTTCGCGCGCTTTATCAATGGCCGTGTGGTAGGGCATGATAAGATGTGTTTTTTTGCTAATCTTAAAACGCTCTGGGGTCATGGGAATGCCTTGTTGCACCAATTTGTCCATTTCTACGAGCAGAACAAAAGGATCGCACACCACGCCATTGCCTATGCAGCAAATTTTATTTTCATGCAAAATGCCAGAGGGGATAAGATGTAAAATGGTTTGTTCATTACCCACTTTAATGGTGTGTCCGGCATTATTTCCGCCCTGAAAGCGTACAATGACGTCCAAATCTCGGCTGAGCAAATCTACGATTTTACCCTTACCTTCATCGCCCCATTGGGCGCCTACAATAACTACATTTGACATATATTTACCTCAATTTTGCATTGGTTTAACCACGCAAATATTTTTGCACAAAGCCTTAAATAACTACGTCATGGACCTGCGTAAGTCAAATAAAGTTTTACTGCCGCAGTGGTAAATGTAGATGTTTAAGGTTTTAAAAATATTTTAAAGGGGCTTTTTAGGCTTAAATACAAGTTGGTTAGCTTTAATTTGTTCTTCAGGCTCAATTTTTTTAGGTGGCATATCTTTTTCAAGGCGAAAGTTTGACAGCTGCATTTCCGCATTTTCAGGGCGCATTTGCTGGCTCCAATGATGGTTGAAAAGTTGGTTTTTCCAACGCTTTGCTTGAATGAAAGAAAATACCAAGGCTGCTTCTTCCCAGCGTTTGGTGGGTTCAAAGCGATGCACTTTTTCGGCATAACTGTCCCACAGGGCCATAAGAGAGGCTTCATCCAAAGCGTCTAATTGGCGAGCAAGTTTGAGCAAAAGGTGTTCCATAATTTCTCCAAATACATACAATACCAATATGTTATGCCGTATAATATCAAGTTGATATACAAAAAACAAAGCCGGTAGTTAGGCCCAGAAAAGCTCTGTCAGGAAAATTTTTCCAGAAAGTTTTCAAGATAAACCTTGTGCCTAGCTGAACCAGCAAACATGAAAATATGGGGGCATAATAACGGTGTGTTTCACTTGTAACAGAAAAAATGCCCAAGGCCAAGAGTATAGGAGGGGCCTAAAAAGTTTAGGAGTAAAAAAATATGTTTTTAAGAATGTTTTTATCAAGGCTGAATGAGAGGGATGGATGAGAGGGATTATCTCTCATTATGTTTCAAATGCGTCACAGAATAGCAATTTAGGGCAATTTTTGTTTGTATTTATCCTTGGTGAGCAAGAAATACTGTCACAAAAATGCGGTTTAATTGAAAATTGCATGTGTACAAGGCTTATGCTATATTTAGCTTTGGCGGTATTTTGTAAAAGAACCCCACACTAACTCACGATTTATTAAAGAGGATGTTATGAGCGATTTAAAAGATATGTACAAGAAAGTGCAAAAAGATGCTTTCCCCGATACCATGACCATTACCATTGGCGAAGAAAGCATGGTGTATAAAAAACGTACATGGAATATTGACAATGAAGAAAAAGGCTTACGTTATGGCGAAAACCCCGATCAACCTGCAGCCTTGTATCAAATGGTAGAAGGGAGCATTAGCTGCGGTGGTTTAGCTTGGCGCGGCCCTGAACAAGGCATTGTTTCCGCCATGACAGAAAAAAATATGATTCAAGCCGGCAAACACCCCGGCAAAACCAATTTAACCGATGTGGATAATGGCGCCAATATTTTACAATATTTAGCACAATATCCTGCGGCCATTATTTTAAAGCATAACAACCCTTGCGGTGCGGCGTGGTCTCGTGAATGCATCGGTGAAGCGCTGGAAAAAGCCTTTTGGTGCGATCGCATTGCGGCCTTTGGCGGCGCTGTGGTGGTGAATCGTGAATTAGATATGCGCGCTGCTAAACTCATTGCCGATAATTATTTTGAAGTGGTAGCGGCCCCTGCGTATGCCGACGGCGTGCTTGAAGTTTTGCAAAGCCGTAAAAATTTACGTATTATTCAGCTTCCTGGTTTGGCACGTTTGGAAGAGCTGACCAAATCTTCTTTCTTAGATATTAAGAGCCTTTCCGATGGCGGTCTTGTGTTACAAAAATCTTTTGTGAACCGTATTGCTTCTCCTTGTGATTTCTTACCTGCCACAGCTACTTCTAAAGAAGGTGTAACCGTCACAGCGCGTAAACCTGCGGCTCAAGAGATGGAAGACTTATATTTTGCCTGGGCTGTGGAGTCCGGCGTAACTTCCAACTCTGTTATTTTTGCCCGTAATGGCGCCACTGTTGCCATTG
>CAYJPR010000056.1:0-7608 GCA_964372075.1 uncultured Desulfovibrionaceae bacterium
CATGATAATAAGAGAAACAACTCCTATGGCCATGGTGTTGTAGGTGGCAAAGCTCAATTCATTCATAATGGGCGTTACATCACGCAAAATGGTAAATTGCCCCAATATGGGCTGGGACGAGCCATGACAGTGATAACAGCGCTTTTCATTTTCAATACTGCTTACCTTACTGTAATACCATTTATTTTTATGTTCTACCAATTGAGAGTATTGAATGTTTTGCCGTAGGGCACGAGAGGCTTCTTCTGCTACTTCTGGCGGCAAGGGCGTATTTTTAAGCGCTTGCTGTACTGTATGTGGCTGGGTGGAATAGGTAATTTTATCCAAAAAACTCGACATATACATGTGAGTTTCCGGATGATTCTTGGCTAAAAAGGCAAATTCTTCGCGTGTGGTTGCGTCATCACCGGCCATCATGGGGCGGTAAATGATGGTTTGCATAAGTTTTTCTGAAACATTTGTAGCGTGCTCCATTTGTGCCATGGATCTTTCCCTATTGGCATAGGTTATCCATGCCACGGTAATGGAGCTTACCATGGTCATCATAATAACAAGTAAGAGCGAAAAACGACGGCCTATAAATTTACTATTGGCTAACATAGCTACCTCGCAGTAAGTAAAAGAAAATTAATGACCGCCGGCATGTACTCTGCCGTCATAATGTATACGCGGGACCTTAGCATCATTGTGGCATTGCACACATAATTCTAAATTGGCTTGCACTTCTATGCTGTCGGCGCTTTGGTCTTGGGTGTGTAAATAACCCATACCGTGACAAGATTCACAGCCTACTACGGCAAGGTGCGGTGTGCTTTCAAAACTTACAAAGCCTGTAGGTTGCCCATAGCCCGTGGTGTGGCAAGAAAGGCATTCTTTAAACTCTGCATCGGTAAGTTTTTCACGCATTTTGATGATGGATTTATCACTTTTGGCTTTACCCGAGGTAGCGCGATAGGTTTTTACAATATCTTCATGGCATTCTATGCAGGCATCTACGCCCACATATTTGTTTTGTGGCGAGCCTATATCTGTATTTTCTTGCCCTAGACTTGGTGTATATAACAGACAGCTTAAGCCTGTAAGCAACAGAGCCGCGTAGAGTTTTTTGTGTAAACATTGGGTAAAAGTCTTCATAGTGATCCTTGGGTAAAAACTGAATACTAAGCGCTATTTTTCCCTAAAAGCGGATATTAGGAGCGTTTTTAGTATGCATACAGCCCTAGCACACAAGAAAAGTGCTGTCAAATATCATATTTGCACTTTTCTTTATAATATAGCGGTTTAGTAGGTATTGTGTGGAGGATTTTGTGGCAAAAAAGAGGGTGTTTTTATGAAAAACCTGCATTGACATGGCTACTACGACTAAGTTAGCTTTTTTTCCTATGGATAAAGTGCAAGAAAATTATCTTTTGTATGGCATGGCTTTGCAAGAAGAGACGCGAAAAATACAGCGTTTAGGACAGGGGCTTACAGTCAAAAAACTTTCTGCTTGCACTCTTGGCACCAGTTCATTTTGTGCTGACTCTCTCTTGTTTTTGGCACCACAAAACCTCTCTGTGCCAAAACATGCTTTTTTCTCTTCTGAAGAACAGCAGCGTCAAGCCAAGTTTCTTTGTGCAGAAGATGCCCAAAGCTATGCAGTGAGTCATTATTTAAAGCGCGCTGTCTGTGCTTCTTTATGTCAAAAAGATCCGGAACAATTATGTTTTTTGCAAGATTCCCTTGGTAAACCATATTTGCAAAACTCTGCTTCTGTACAGCTCCATTTTAATATTTCGCACAGTGGATCTTGGTGCGGTCTTGCTGTGAGTGTGCAGGCACCCGTAGGTTTTGATATACAAAGCCCTTTTTTACCGCAAGACGCGCCGCTGGAAACCTTTGTACATAAAGATGATGCATTTATACCGCAAAATCCTCAAGAAATGGCTTTGCTTTGGAGCATGAAAGAGGCTGCACTCAAAGCGCAGGGTATAGGCTTGCGTGTGCCTTTGCACTCGCTTTGTGTACAGAGTATGGCCCATGAACAACAAGGACTTTTTATGGCCTCATGGCCCTCAGGGCAATTTTTTGTGCGTGTGTGGCAAAATTCTCAAGGATACGCTGTGGCTGTAGCTAGCTCTCTTGTGCAAAAAAATGAAATAATTTTGGTGGTATAAAGAATTTATACGTCAGGGTAGTTTTTTATGAGAAAAGAGCTTTACATTTATATATGAAATGTATACTTTTCATGCATAGCTGATTCTATTGTTAATCAGTACGCCATAGCGCGTGTGAAGTTTCAATGACTTCCCTTTTTTTCAAGCGTTCCTCATTTTTTCGCTTGTTGGCCTCTTGAGGCCTGAGGTTGTAACCTCGTCGTCTGACATATTCTGACGCCTATATATCCCCTTTATTTGCTGAGTGCATGTTTTTGAGCACTCTTTTTTTGCGCCCATAATGGACGTATATTTGTTATTTTATTCTACGTATATATTACAGAGGTTATTATGCCTGACATCTTATTGCAAAAAACTGCCGCCGGTCAAAATACCACTTTAGCACCTCAAGCAGAAGAGCGTGTAGTTTTTGAGTTTGATTCTTCTAAAGAAAGTATGCCTACCTTAGCGTTTCAAGGTAGCGGAAATAGTGCAGGCGATGATATTCTTTACGGCCATGAGGGTGATGATATTCTTTATGGCGGTGAAGGTGACGACCTGCTTTTTGCCGGCTTTAATGATACCGTGTATGGCGCAAGCGGCGGTGATAGTATTATTTTCGAAGATAATTTTGCAGAGTTTTCAGACGTAGATTTAGCTAATATATTTATGGATGCTGGCAACGATGCTACTGAAATGGATATGCTCCTTACCGGCGCCACAGATTTAGATACCGTTAAGGGGCTTCTTGAAAGTGGGAATATTATGGGTATGGAAGTTATTGTAGACACGCAAGATGCAAGTGTAGCCCATAAGGTTTTAGAAGATATTGGAAAAAATAATCTTACCAACTGGGATGCTACGGATATTACTGTGAGCAGCACGGAAGGAACCTACCGTCAATTTACCAGCGGAGATGATGACAATAAGCTCACCATCTTAGTAAATATGGCACAATTTATTGGATAATAGCTGACTGGTTAACGCTAAAAAGTATTTTATACTAGCCCCCTGTGCTTTGGCATGGGGGGCTGTTTTTTGTGAAAAAAAGCTTGACTGTATACAGTATTCAAAGCTATATACTGTATACAGTATGCAAATAAACCAAAAGGTAAAAAATTATGAGAACTGTAAAAAAACATATTTTGAAGCAAAGCCCATGCGCCATGAGCGTCGTAAGTTCTGGGAAATTTCTTGTTCCTTGTGTTTTTTTGTGGTGGCGTCTCTTGTAGGAGTAGGGCTTTTTTATGGTAGTTCACCTTTGAAAAGTTCCTGCATTTGTAAGGAACTTTTTTTTACCTTTTACCCTTTGAGGAAAAATCATGTCACATAAAATCATTATTAAGGTATGCAGCATTGTTTGTGTTATTTTTTTAAGCGCGCTTATGGTGCAAGTTAGTGCACAAGCGAAAACTTTGCGTTATGCAAACTTTCCGCCGGCCAGTACTTTTCCCAGCAAACAAATGGATGCGTGGATTGCTGCCATAACGCAGCGTACGCAAAATCTAGAAGAAGGCTCTGTGCAGGTGCAGACTTTTCCGGGGGGAACTTTGCTGGACGTGAAGGCTATGTTGCGTGGGGTAGCTCGCGGACAAGCGGATATTGGGTGCATTAGCATGCTATATTATCCCGGTGCCTTTCCCTTATTTGAACTTTTTGGCTTACCCTTAGGTTTTTCTTCGGCAGCAGAAGCCAGTTATGTGGCATGGGAAATCTTTAAAGCGCATAAGCCTAAAGAGTTGGCTCGGTATAAGGTACTTTCTGTGTTCACATCTGCCCCTTCGCAAATTATGAGTACACAGCCTGTGCATACATTGGCAGATTTGAAGGGGCTTCCCCTACGTGCTTCCGGTGCCATTTCCGATGCCTTAGAAGCCGTGGGCGGTAGTGTGGTGTCCATTCCCATGTCTGAGACGCCGGAAGCCTTACAAAAAGGCGTGGTGGATGGTGTGTGCTCTTCTTGGGATACTCTACATGATATGAACTATGCGGAGCGTTGCACCTTTGGCCTTACGGTGAATATGCCTGTATATCCCTTTGCTGTCATAATGAATAAAGCCACATGGGAGTCTTTACCTCAAGCTGTGCGCCAAGAAATAGATGCCTATGCCGATACACACGTGGCTTTTACAGGAAATTTAGTGGACGAAGCCGGTAAAAAAGCACTGACTTGGGCTCAAGAAAAACATGCTTTTCAAGTGGCAAACTTAGCTCAGGCAGAGCAAGAGCGTATGCATAGCCTCACAGCACCCTTGCTGGTAGCGTGGAAAGAGCGTGCCTTAGATGAGGGGCTAGATGCTGAAGCGATTTTGGCAGATGTTGAAAAATTTCGGGCGCAATTTCAGGCTACACAAAAATAATTTGCTAACAAAAATAATTTACCTAGGTAGTGATGAATGTGATGACACTACTTAAAGGAAAGAGATATGATACAGCGTACAATTCATACCATGGTTCGCGGGCTTTTTTTCCTTGGCATGGTACTTTTCCTCGGCATGTTTGCCTTAATTTTACTCAACATTGCCCTGCGCCTTGGGGGCGAAAGTGTACGCGGCGCGGTGGAACTGAGTTCATACTTAGGCGCGGCGGCTTTGGCCCTGTGTTTACCGCAAGTTCAATATGCACGTGCGCATGCTGAGGTGGGTTTACGCTTTGCTACACTGGCCCCTGTATTGCAAAAAGGATTGCCTGTGCTGGTGGCCTTGCTTTGTCTTGCTATGAATCTGGCCCTCACCTTAGAGCTCTATGATCTTGCCGTATTTATACATGAAGGTAGGGAAGTGGTAGACGGCTTTAATGTGCCTTCAGCGCTTTTTGTGGCTATGCTTACGCTGGGCTGTGCAGGACAGGGCATAGTACTATTTTTGCATTTGTGTGATTTTGTGCAGGGGCTTGGTATTGCGCTGTTTTCCCGCCTGCGTAGCTCTTCTGCAGGAGCCCCATCTGTAACTACCATGGCTATGCAGGAGCAATAATATGTCCCCTTCCTTGCTTGCTTTTCTTTCACTCATAGTGCTTTTGCTGGGCATTATGTATGTGCGCATACCCATAGCTTTTTTATTGGCCTTTCTGGGTGTGGGGGGCTACGCTCTTTTAGATGGTATGTCCTTGGCTCTGAATATGGCGGGTAATGAATTGTGGGGTACATTTTCCAATTATGGCCTCACAGTGATACCTTTCTTCATTTTCATGGGGCAAATTTGCTTTCAATCCGGCTTAAGTGAACGTTTATATGCCGGTATGCAAGCATGGTGTGGGCATAGGCGCGGGGGATTATGTTTTGCCACCTTGGCGGCTTGCGGTGGTTTTGCGGCCATATGTGGTTCCAATACAGCCACGGCGGCTACCATGTCTGTGGTGGCCTTACCGGAAATGCGCCGCTATGCTTATAACGATATTCTTTCTACGGGAACGGTCGTGGCAGGAACCACCCTTGGAGCCATTATTCCCCCCAGTGTGGTGGCCATTGTGGTGGGTGTGCAAACAGCGCAATCCATAGAAGGCTTATTTCTTGGTGGTCTTGTGCCAGGGCTTGTACTTCTGGCTTTATTCATGTTTACGGTGGCCTTGGTGGTGAAGAGAAAAAGCCATTGGGCTCCGGTGGCACCGAGAAAAACATGGTCCCAGCGTCTTGCCTCTTTGGGAGGCCTAGCGGAAGGCTTCTTACTCTTCACCTTGGTGGTTATGGGCCTAGCTGTGGGGGTGTTCACTCCCACCGAGGCCGGCGCTGTGGGGTCTTTTTCGGCTTTACTTGTGGGGCTTGTGCGTAAGACCCTTACTTGGAAGAGCTTTGTGAAGGCTTTGGAAGAAAGTCTAAGCATTTCTGCCATGTTGCTCTTTTTATTGGCAGGGGCCGCCATGTACGGGAAATTTCTCACCTTAACGCGCTTGCCCTTTGAGCTTGCCACAACCCTTACGGGCCTGCATTTGCCTGAGCCTCTTATTTTTGGCATTGTCTTACTTATTTTTGTGTTGGGCGGCATGGTTATGGATGCCTTGGCGCTTTTGGTCATTGCCTTGCCCATATTCTTTCCCTTGGCACAGGCCCTGCAATGGGATCCCCTGTGGTTTAGTATGGTGCTTATGGTGGTGACCAGCCTTGGTGCCATGACACCACCGGTGGGCATTGCAGCCTATATTGTGTCTAATCTTTCCGCTAAGGAAGAAAGCCGGCGCGTGCCCTTGCAAGAAGTTTTTAAGGGGGCCCTGCTGTTTTTACCGGCCTATGTGCTTTGTCTTGTGCTTATGCTTATTTTTCCTGATATAGTGGTGTTTTTACCACAATTTTTACGTTAGGAAGGGGCAATTTCAGCTTTTGTTTATCTCTTTATGAGAGACCTTGTACAATGCTATGAATTTTTTCTTGAATCTCTGTGTAGGATTTTTGACGCATTTCATGAACAAGAAGCAAAATACCGCAAGCGTTCTCTATGCGGCTTTGCCCGCCGGGGTTGGGATCCACCTGCTCGCCACAAGGTGCATCTTCACGCGCGTAAATGACTGCTGTGGCTGTACCCACCCCTTGCATACTTAAGGCATAGAGTAAATCCCCCCAGATAAAGGTTTTGGGGGGCAGGTCAAAGCGTTCAATGCTATCGCCGCCGCGAGAGGAAATTTCTTCTAGCATTTGCGCAGAGCCGGGGGCAATGGTGCAGGTAATAAGCATTTCCGGCATGGAGCGATTGGGGCGTAAAATCACATTGGCGCCTAGCTTGGCAATGCGTTCTCTATTCCTGTCATTGACCAATTCTGCCGTAACGCCTTTATTGTAATGGGTTTCTTTTTCAATGCGATATATCATGTCAAAGACATTGGAATCTGAACTAATATCATGTTCATCAGCCAATACATACACACGCTTGGCATTTTCTATACGTATATTATGAAAGAAGTTTTCTTCATTAAGGTTTGCATTAACAAAGTGCACATCTTTTAAATTATGCCCATGGGCCATGAAAAAAGCACTGAGATCATCATTGGCATCCTGATTGCCGTTAACCAGCAAAATATCCTTATCCTTATACTTTAAGGAGCGTTTTTTCTCTTCCACAAAGCGCTGTAACCAGAGGAAATTGTTTCTTTCAATGGTTTTGGCATTACAATAGACAATAACGTGATCTTGGAGCATGGGGAACCACCTTCCTATGTGCTTTAATTCTTGATAAATTTTGAATAAATAACCTGCTATGCCCATGGTGTAGAAAAAGCGAAAAGGCAAATAGATAATCATAAGCAAAATGACATACCACTGCGTAATGGTGTGAATGGGAAAATGATCCCCGTAGCCCACCGTGGTGGCAGAAATGACAGTGAAATATAAAGATTTAGAATAGGAAATACTTACATCTTGAGAGCTTAATGTGTTGTGTAACCAGACGTAACCATAAGAAATGAGAAAAAATTCCAGAAAAAAAAGGCTAATATTCACCAAGGGCCTGCGAAACATTTTATGCTCGCTGGCATAATGAAAAAT
>CAYJPR010000057.1:0-7526 GCA_964372075.1 uncultured Desulfovibrionaceae bacterium
GCGTATAGGAGTCGAACCTACCATGGACATTTCTACCCACCATCGGTTTTGAAGACCGAGCGCAACACCGGTTACGAAACGCCTCCCCGCAAGGAAGAGATACAGAAAAATGCTGCAAAAAGCAAGCGTATTTTGCCTATTCCTGTTATACGCTGTTATCTTTCCAGCGCTGGCAAAGATAGTGCTCCATATGTAGTTGGTCTAGAAGTCTACCGCAAAAGTGCTGCATGGAAAAATCCATATCAATTTTCTGCGTATAAAATGCCGGACTGAAGGGCATAATGGTGGCACCATTTGTGCTTAAGCTGAGCATATTTTGTAAATGAATGGAGCTTAAGGGCGTTTCTCGCGGTACGATGACTAAGGGGCGGCGCTCTTTTAGACAAACATCCGCGCTTCGATGGAGAAGGTTTGAGCCATAGCCGTGGGAAATGCTTGCCAGTGAAGACATGGAGCAAGGGCAAATAATCATGCCATCATGCTGCCACGAGCCAGAGGCTGGGCCTGCTGCCATGTCATGAGCGTGGTAGAGGGTGTGAGCTAATTGGGTAAAAACTTCTAAGGGAACGCCGCCTTCATATTCTATGACGCGTTGCGCTCCCTCAGAAATAATAAGATGTACTTCTACACTGTTTAGCGAGTGTAAAGCCTTAAGGAGTACGTGGGCTAAGGGCATACCGCTGGCGCCGCTTATGCCTACCACAAGGCGTTTGCGCTCCTGTGTCATTATTGTAAACGTGTGCTCACCGAAGGTGTCACTTTTACAGGGTCACCATTTTCTTCTAAAAGTGGCGGCACGTCAGGGGTGATGGGCACAGTGGCTGTACTCATGGCGAGAACTTCTGTGCCGGCAGTGTGCACAAGACGCATGCTATAGCGTACTTGCTCTGGGCTTATGACATAGGTACCTGAGAGTATGGCTACGCTAGAAGCTTTTGTTCTAAGCAGTTCTTCTCTATCACGAGTAAGAATTACTTCCCCGTGTTTTTCTTGAATGCGAATATCTGTTCCTTTGCGTATTTCTTGAACGCGATATCCGGCGTCCACAAACCAGCGTGCCATTTCTTCTGAAATTTGGCGAGAAAGAGCATTGGTATGGTCAAAATTATTAATATTTACCGGCACAGTGGTAACTATGGTAATGGTTTGACGCAATTGCCTTTGTCTCATGGCAATTTGTTCTTTGGTAAGTTTAACGCCTTCAACATACACGTTAGAGCGTGCTAGTATTTGTGCGTCCATTTGCGCAGCCATGTTGTTGGCCGCACGTGGTCCATAAGCCGGGCTTATTTCATGATAGATATTAGCACAACTTACGTTAAACATTGCTAAGCATAAAAGAAGGGGAAAAATGAGTATTCGCATAGGCTTACCGTAGTGTTTTTATTTGGAGTTCAACCACTTGTAAATCACGCTGAATGCTGTCACGCGTGGTGGTAGTGGTGGTGGCAGCAAGGGCCAAAAGATAATGCTGGCGCGCTAATTCATAGCGTCTTTGCTTTTTATATTTACGTGCTAAATTAAGGTTGTGTATGGTTTCCTTACTTTCTTCGGCATAGGCAAGGCCATAATTGGAAGAAGAAAGAGTAAAGCCTAAGGGAGATGTGCAGAGTAAGCAAAAGGGTAAGAGCCATAAAGAACGGCGTAGTAAGCTTTTATGTTTTAACATAATTATATGGCCTCCGAAAAGGTAGGTATTAATAAAGCCCAGGTTGACGTGGTTGCGGCGCAGGGGCCACTTCTTGTTCAATATTTATGGTAGCCGATGGCAATTTGATACTCGGTGCAGGTAGGGGCTTAACAGCAACAGGGTCAGGCTTACCAGCGTAGGGTACCATTTTATGATTGGTCATTCTATAAACAACAGGTGTTTTTACCAATACCAATTGCCCTGTGCGTAGTACCATGCCATCCAGAGCGCGCACTAAACGCGCGTTCACAAAGACAGCGTTTTTGTCTACATAATAGGTGCCAACCATGAGGGCGGCCCATTTTTCTTTGGTGTTTACAACGCCTTTACGTAAGAGGGCAAAATCACCTTGGGCAAGTTGTATGTCGATATTGCCGGTGAGTCTGTATTCACGTACAGGGAAGCCGCGCTGGTTAAATTCATAAATGAGAGATTCACCCATAAAATTACCAAAGGCAGAGGTTTGCCCTTTGTGGTTAAGGTCTACAAAGGAAGTGGGCATGGCCACAAGCCCTGTGAGGGTGGTATTATCCATGGTGGCTAGCATTTGGTCTGCCAATTCACGTACTTTTAATTTAAGCTCTTGCGCGTCTATATACTGACTATCGCGGGCAGATTTTGCACAACCAGCCACAAAGAGTGTAGAAAAGAGAAGGGCTACTAGTAAAAGGCGTACAATATTAGGCATATACTAATCCTTGCTGTATAGATAATAAAAGCATCTCATAGAGTATTATCGTAAGGCTACGGAAAAACTTAAGTGCTTACGTGTTTTTATAAAGCATTTTGTGCCATAAGCATAGCACTTTTGCCCAAGAAAAAAAAGGATAAAATATGGCTAAGGCTGGGGTGCGACACTTGGCTATTGGAGCAAAGTAGGCTAAGGTGTTGGCGCACAAAAGGACGGTAGCAGGCATGAAAGAAAGAAAAAACACACGCTCACTAAAACTTGGCTCTTATACTATTGGTGCTAATGCCCCCATTTTAGTGCAAAGTATGCTCAATACTAACACTAAGGATGTGGAAAAAAGTTTAGAGCAAATTGAGTCACTTATAAGTGTAGGCTGTGAGGCTGTACGCCTTGCGGTGCCGGATATGCAAGCTGCTAAAGCCTTGGGGGAAATTCGTCAAAAAACTTCCGTGCCCCTCATTGCCGATATTCATTTTGATCATAGACTTGCCATTGCCTCGCTGGAAGCTGGTGTGGAGGGATTGCGTATTAATCCCGGTAATATTGGCGGAGCAGAGCAAGTGGATGCTGTGGTGGCTGCGGCTAAAGCCCATGGGGCTATTATTCGCATAGGCGTCAATGGCGGCTCTTTAGAAAAAGATTTACTCAAAAAATACGGCGGTGCCACGCCTGAGGCCATGGTGGAAAGTGCTTTATCGCATGTGCGTATTTTAGAGGATAAAGGTTTTTATGATTTGAAAATATCATTAAAATCTTCCTCGGTATTAGATACCATTGCGGCCTATACCTTGCTTTCCACGCGCTGTGACTATCCTTTGCACGTGGGCATTACCGAAGCCGGAAGCCTTGTACGCGGTGTGGCTAAGTCTGCTGTAGGACTAGGAATTTTATTTTGGGAAGGCCTTGGAGATACAGTGCGTGTCTCTTTAACGGCAGACCCTGTGCAAGAGGTCATTGCTGCCTATGAGATGCTTCGCTCCTTAGGTTTACGTCAGCGTGGCCCAGAAATTATATCGTGTCCCACATGTGGACGCACAGAAATTGATTTAATGGCCCTTGCCTCTGCTGTGGAAGAGCGCTTGAAAACAGAGACTCTCCCCATAAAAGTGGCAGTCATGGGCTGTGTGGTTAATGGCCCTGGAGAAGCACGCCATGCCGATATAGGCCTTGCTGGCGGCCGCCATAAGGGCAGTATTTTTCGTAAAGGTGAAGTTATACGCACAGTAAAGGGGCAAGATGCCTTGCTTGCGGCCTTCATGGAAGAACTTGATAAACTTATTACCCAAAAAAAAGAGCAGGATTAAGATGCGTTGGAGCAAAAGCTACATACCTACACTGAAAGAAGCTCCGGCTGATGCCGAAGTCATAAGCCATCAACTCCTTATCCGCGCCGGCATGGTGCGTAAGGTCACTTCTGGCATATATACCTACCTTCCCCTTGGCCTTAAGGTCTTGGAAAAAGCAAAAAATATTGTGCGTACAGAAATGAATAAAGCAGGCGCACAAGAAGTCCTTTTACCAGCAGCGCAACCTGCAGATTTGTGGCAAGAAACAGGGCGCTGGGAATTTTACGGTAAAGAATTATTGCGTTTTAAAGACCGTCATGAACGTGATTATTGCCTTGGACCCACACATGAAGAAATTATCACCGATTTAGTGCGTGGTGAGGTACGTTCTTACCGTCAATTGCCCATGAATCTCTATCAAATTCAAACCAAGTTTCGTGATGAAATTCGTCCTCGTTTTGGTTTATTGCGCGGACGTGAATTTGTTATGAAGGATGCCTATTCTTTTGATGCCACCGATGAAGGCGCTGATATCAGTTATAAGAGTATGTATGAGGCTTATCAGAATACCTTTTCGCGTATGGCCTTAAAATTCCGCGCTGTGGAAGCAGATACCGGTTCCATAGGCGGTAATTTCTCCCATGAATTTATGGTACTTGCTGATACTGGCGAAGATACTATTGCCGCTTGTACAGCCTGTACCTACGCTTCCAACGTGGAGCGCGCTGCTGTAATTTGGCAGGGAGAAATGTGTACAGCTAACTGCGCCGCCTTTGAAGAAGTTTCCACACCTGATGCGCATACCGTGGAAGAAGTGTGCGCTTTCATGAAAATTGACCCCAGCACGCTTATTAAGACTTTGCTCTTTAGCGTAGACGGTCAAGTGGTGGCAGTACTGGTGCGTGGTGACCATAGCGTTAATGACATTAAATTAAAGAATTTCCTTGATGCCACCGTGGTGGAAATGGCCAGCCCAGAACAAGTGGAAGCCATAACCAAGGCTAAAGTGGGCTATGCCGGTCCTGTGGGCTTGGACAAGAGCGTAAAAATTTATGCTGATGTCGCCTTACAAGGGGCCACGGATTGGGTGTGCGGCGCCAATAAAAGCGATACTCATTTACAGCATGTAAGTCTTACTCGTGATTGTAGCATTGAAGCCTATGCAGATTTGCGCGAGATTTTGCTTTCTGATCCTTGTCCCAAGTGTGGCGGCGCTTTAGAACTGCCCAAGGGCATTGAAGTGGGGCATATCTTTAAGCTTGGAACCAAGTATAGCGAAGCCATGAAAGCCACCTTCCTTGATAACAATGGCAAGGAACAAGTGATGATTATGGGTTGCTATGGTATTGGTGTTTCTCGCGTGGTGGCGGCATGTATTGAGCAAAATCACGATGAGTATGGCATTGTATTTCCGCCGCCTTTGGCTCCTTTTGATGTACATTTGCTTAACCTTGATAGCAAGAGCGAAGAGGTGTGCGCTGCTTTGGAAAAAGTTCAAGTATCGCTTGAAGCTTTAGGACTTGAGGTGCTTGTGGATGACAGAGAAGAGCGCCCTGGCGTGAAGTTTAAAGATGCGGATTTACTCGGTATGCCCATGCAAATTTGCCTTGGTGGCAAAAGCCTTGCTCGCGGTGTACTTGAAGCTAAAGATCGTCGCACCGGAGAAAAGGTAGAGCTTTCTTTGGAAAACTTTGAGGCAGAATTTACTGCTTGGCAGGCTAAAGTATTGGCAGGCTGGGGATTATAAGTCTTGAGCACCATTTTCACGGTTCGTGAGCTTACTGCTTCCATAAAAGGAAGCCTTGAAAAGAATTTCCCTTTTGTTTGGGTAAAGGGCGAGGTTACTAACCTTGCCCGCCCAAGCTCGGGGCATATGTACTTTTCTCTCAAGGACAGTGAAGCCATGTTACAATGCGTCTGGTTTAAAAATGCCCAGCGTAGTGAAGAAAAATTTGACCCTTTAACAGGGGAAGTTTTTGAAGACGGTCCTAGGCCTTCTTTGGCTTTAACTTTAGAAAATGGGCAAGAAATACTTTGCGCCGGACATATTTCTGTGTACGGGCCGCGAGGAACCTATCAACTTACCATAGCGCTAGTGCAAAAAGATGGGCAAGGGGCCCTTTTTGCTGCTTTTGAAGCTTTAAAGGCAAAGCTGTTAGGGCAGGGCTATTTTGCCCCTGAGCGTAAAAAGGCTTTGCCTCATAATCCGCAGCGGATAGCTGTGATAACATCGCCGCAAGGCGCTGCCATATACGATTTTTTACGCATTGCGCAAAATGCAGGTACAGGCAGTCTTATACGCATTTACCCTGTGCCGGTACAGGGGGAGGGGGCCGCTCCAGCCATCGTTAAAGCCATACAGCAAGTACATGCCGAAGCTTCGGCAGATGTGATTGTGCTTATTCGTGGTGGTGGATCACTGGAAGATTTATGGGCTTTTAATGAAGAGATAGTGGCAGATGCCATTTACGCCGCTACCATTCCCGTACTTGCCGGTATAGGGCATGAAGTGGATACTTCTATGGCAGATATGACGGCGGATATGCGCGCCGCCACACCTACTCATGCAGCGCAACTCCTTTGGCCAAGCCAAGAAGAGCTCATGCAAAAGGTAGATGGGCTGGAATGGGCCGTACATGAGGCCGGACAAAAAGTTTTACAGCGCCATGAATTGCGTTTGCAGCATCAGGAACAAGCCTTAAAATGGCTTTCTCCGGCGCAAGCTTGGCAGCGTAAAGAAGAGCTTTTACGGCAAAGTATGGCACGTTTAGGCCTTTGTATGGAGCAAAATATAGCTCAAAAAGAAAGGCAACTCCAAAGGGCCGTGCAAGATGCGCCGCAAGTGCTACGTTCTTTAGAGCAAAAGCAAAGCTCTTTAGCCACAGCGCAGATGCGTTTGAATCATGCAGGACAGCGCTTTTTGGCAGAACAAGAAAGAGTGTTTGCTCTTGTGGAGCATCGTGTGCCACATTGCATACAGCAAAAAGAAGATAGTGCGTACCATGAGCTTGCAAAACTCCGCTTGCGTTTAGAGGCGCTTAATCCGCTGGCGCCTTTGCAAAGAGGTTATGCCTTAGTACAAGATGCCAAAGGTCATGTATTGCGCTCTGCTCAAGAGGTACAATCAGGACAAGATGTGCATATGCAATTGGCCGATGGTCGCATTGCAGCCACAGTACATACTGTGCAAGTGGTTCCCACGGCTCCCATGCCCCCCGCAAAAACGGGTGAGACAATAGAATAAAGGTAGAGTATGAAAGCAAAAGCCCTTCCAAAAACTTTTGAAGCGCGCATGGAGCGCTTGCAAACTATTATAAGTATCATGGAAAAAGGGGAGGCTCCCCTTGAAGAAAGTGTGGCTTTATATAAAGAAGGTATGGAATTGAGCGTGGCTTGCCGCTCTCAACTGGAAAAAGCGCGTCATGAAATTCGCCTTTGTACAGAGAAAGGGGAAGAGCCTTTTGATACCGAAAGCTTAGGAGAAGATGCATGAGCAACATAGATATATTGGAAGCCCAAAAACTTAAAGTTTTACTTAAAGAAAAAGGCACCACCGTGGAAGATTGGCTTCAAACATGTTTAAAAGCCAGCGCCATGAATAATTGCCAAGGCCATGCTACGCCGCCTTTTTTGCCTTCTTCTTTACGTGAGGCCATGGAATACAGCCTTATGGCCGGGGGTAAGCGTTTACGCCCTGTGCTGTGCTTAACCACAGCACAGCTCTGCGGCCTTGAAGAAAGTAAGGTACTTCCTTTTGCCTGTGCCATTGAGCTTATTCATACCTATTCGCTGGTGCATGATGACTTACCTGCCATGGATGATGACGATTTGCGCCGTGGTAAGCCTTCTAATCACAAGC
>CAYJPR010000058.1:0-7250 GCA_964372075.1 uncultured Desulfovibrionaceae bacterium
TGGGATTTGTTATGCATTTAAGAAGGGAGGCTTGCGTAAAGTTTCCCTTCTTCCATAAAAACATCTGTGGGTAATTGTATGGAAAAGAAAGAATTGGTAGCTTTGCAGGTTTCGCCTTTGGATGCTGTGGTAGAGGCTTTATGTACCGAAGAGTCTTTGGCTTCGGTGTGGCATAAGCCGGCGCACAATGCAGCCATGCCTTCCATAGAGCGCTTGCATGAATTTATTCAGCGTTTGCAGGCCATACTTTTTCCGGGCTTTTTTGGCACATCGCAAGTGCGTTTGGACTCTTTACGCTATCACTTGGCGGCTAATTTGGACTCTGTGTATCATATTTTGGCAGAGCAAATTCGTAGCGGGGCGTGTTTTGCTTGCGCTGGTGAAGAGAGTAAATGCAAATTTTGCCAACGCGGTTCTTTGGAAGCATCCATGGCCTTTATGCAAAAAGTACCTGAAATTCGTAGGGTGCTGGCTTCTGACGCGCGCGCGGCCTATGAGGGCGACCCAGCGGCCACCAGTGCGGGGGAGACCATTTTTTGTTATCCTTCCATGCTGGCCATGACGCATCACCGTATTGCTCATGAATTGTATAAATTAGGCGTGCCGGTTATTCCGCGTATTATTTCTGAAATGGCTCACTCGCGCACAGGCATAGATATTCACCCCGGCGCTACCATTGGCGAGGACTTTTTCATTGACCATGGCACAGGGGTGGTTATTGGGGAAACCTGTATTATTGGGCGCCATTGCCGTTTATACCAAGGGGTAACCCTGGGGGCTTTGTCCTTTCCTAAAGATGTGGACGGCACTTTGGTAAAGGGTATAGCACGCCATCCCATTTTGGAAGATGATGTGACTGTCTATGCCGGAGCCACAATTTTGGGCCGTGTGACCATTGGTACGGGCGCCATCATTGGGGGTAATGTGTGGGTGACCAAGGACGTTCCTGCGGCTTCGCGCTTGGTGCAAGAGCAAAGCGTTCGCCCTGGGGGCACGCTTATGGGCTGTAAGGACCATGAAGAGGCGTAAGCAGGGATATATATTACTGCTGGTATGGCTGGTCTTGCTTTTACTGAGCGCATGCGCCGGTGAAGGGGTAAAAGTACGCCCTCAGGGACAAATTGTTGTTAGTGGCGGCGTGGGTGGTGGTATATAGCAGGTTGTTGAAAAAGGGCTGTCTGCTTCGTTAAGCTTGCTTTTTGCTCCAGTCGAGTATTATTTATACGCGTTGCTCTCGATTTGCGTACTTGCTCGTTCCTCGCAAACGCAAACGCCTTCGGCGCCCATTGGGTCGGACTCCTTCCGCAAAAAGCTTCGCTTGCCTCGCATCCAACCCTTTTTGAATAACCTGTGTTAAATATATGTTTTAAACAGAGCAGTCGTATGGAAAAGAGAAAAGTATGTAGCTTTTCCTCTTTTTTTATTCATAGACTCTGGTATTTTTCCCTAAAAGACAAAAAGCTTCATAGGAAATGGTGCCCCATCTTGCAGCTAAAGCTTGCATGGAAAAGGCGCCATTGTTTATTTGCTCGTCCACAATCCAGGCTTTTTGTCCTTCTTGTACATTTTCGATATGGCTAATATCCACCATAATGGTGCCCATGCAGACGCGACCGCACACGGGGGCGGCGGTATTATTAATGCTCACCAAAGTGGGCTGGGTTTCTTCTTTATAGGAGAGACCGCGTGAGAAGCCATCGGCATAGCCTGTGCCAAGTACGGCAATGCGCATATCCTTAGGGGCCACAAAGGTGGCGCCATAGCTAATGGCTTGGCCTGCTTTGGCTTCATAAATATGAATAATACTGGTGCTTACGCGCATGGTTTCGCGTAAGGCTGTGCCTTGTGGTTTGCCCTTATCTTGCCAAGGGCCGCCAGCAAAGGGATTTCCGCCATACAGGGCAATGCCAAAGCGAAAGACCGTGGCGCCTATGCTGGTGGCTAAATCTGTATAGGCAAGGCTTGCGGCAGAATTACAGAGAGAAATGCGCATTTGTGGAAAAGCGGTTTTCAGGTCTTGAATCATGGCAAGGAAAGTGGCGGCTTGTTGGCGTACCATACTTTCTTTTTCCGGCATATCGGCGCAGGAAATATGTGTTACTACCAGCTTCACATCTAAATGTGGATTTTCTTGTAAGGTTTCTAGTACATAAGGCATTTCTTCGGGCATAAAACCTAGGCGAGACATGCCTGTTTCACATTTTATGGCCACAGAAAGCTTTGCCCCAGAAAGTTTTGTATGAGCATGGCTTTGCTTAAGGGCCACAGCCATGGCAAGGCTGTGCTTGCTGTATATATGCGTCATGAGATTATGCTCGGCACAAAGCTGCATTTCTTCCGGTGTTTGCGCGCCCAAAAGAATGAGAATTTCTTGTGTATGCCCGGCCTTACGTAAAGCTACGCCCTCCGGCACTGTACCCACACCAAAGGACTCAGCCCCGGCTTCTTGTAAAGCGGCGGCGCAGGGCAGTAGTCCATGACCATAGGCATCATTTTTAATAATGGCCATGCCCTTGGCTGTGCTTGGAATATGCGCGCAGAGTGCTTTGTAATTACTTTGTAAGGCTTTAAGGTCAATATGAGAAATGCAATAGGATGTGCTTAGATGCGAAGGGGAATACATGTGTACCTCAAGGAAAAAAATTTTTCACATGCTATAGAAAGAGTTGCGTGAAGTCCAGCTTTTGTAAGAGGTTGTTGAAAAAGGGCAGTCGATTGAAAAAGAACAATCTACTTCGTCAGACTCGTTTTTTGCTCCAGTCGAGTACCAGAAGAGTACACTCCATCCGCAAAAAACTTTGTCTTCCTCGTATCTTATCCTTTTTGAACCGACTGCAAATATTAACTACCAAGTAGTGGGGAGTTGAAAAAGGGTTATCCGTTATCCACTATGACAGGAAGTACGACCAAGTGTTATCTAACAGTTCGCTGAAAATAGGTGAAATGCGAGGAAGGCGCTGTTTTTTAGGCAAGTCGAGAGCAACGCAAAAAGCAAGCTTAACGAAGCAGACAGCCCTTTTTCAAAGGCCTATGAGTCGAAACGCTTCACATGCATATGACAAGCCCCACGTCCTGTGCGTCTGGTAAAGTCTTGGTGATAATCTTCTGCGGCAAAGAAAGCCGGCGCAGGAGATATCTCCGTAACTACCTTTAAATCTTTCTTATCAATGAGATATTGCTTGAGCTCTTCTGCCACTTTACGCTGGGCTTCGTCAGCATAAAAAATCACCGAGCGGTATTGTGTGCCGTAGTCCGGACCTTGTCTGTTCAGCTGAGTGGGGTCGTGAATTTCAAAGAAATACTTGGCTAAGGTTTCAAAATCCACTTTAGCAGGGTCATATTCTACCTTCACCACTTCAGCATGGCCTGTTTTGCCTGTGGTGACGTCTTCATAGCTGGGGAAGTTGGTTTTGCCACCCATATAGCCGGATACTACGTCCAGCACGCCAGGCAGCTTTTCAAAGCCATCTTCCACACCCCAGAAGCAACCTCCGCCAAAGAAGGCCACAGCAGGCGCGGCTTTTTCTGCTACAAAGTCCATGGAGATGGAATTGACGCAGTGGCGCGTATTTTTGGGGGTAAAGCCTTCGCCTTCAAAAACATGGCCCAAGTGTCCGCCGCAATTGGCGCAAACAATTTCTGTACGCATGCCATCGGCGTCGGCTACGCGTAAAACTGCACCGGCAACGGCATCATCAAAGCTAGGCCAGCCGCTACGTGAATCAAATTTATCTTCTGAGTGATACAGCGGAGCATTACATTGGCGGCACACATATATGCCACTTTCTTTATTGTTCAGATATTTACCTGTGTAGGGGCGCTCTGTGCCTTTACGTAAAATAATATGCTCTTCTTCGGGGGTGAGGGTATTAAATTTCATGGTTCTACCTGTGTGTTGAATTTGCTCTGTGAGCGAAGTACCCTTTTCTGGACCGGCCAGTACAAGAGTAGCCGCACAGCCTATAATAAGTAAAAACAGCGGTATAAGTATTTTTATAGAAAGTTTCATAAAGCACCTAAGGGTTATAGGGTGAAAAAGACTACCTTTAAAGTAGGAATTATTCCTAGTAAGTCAAGGCGCGTTAGGTAAAAAGAGGACAAAAAAAGGAGAGTGCTAGACACTCTCCTTTTTACTAAGCTGTTAACGCTTTGTTGTTTATTTTTTATTTCTCTTGGTATGCGAAGAACGCATATGCACGCGCATGGGTGCATGAAGAATTTTAAAATGCTTGCGCAAAGATTTTTCTAAATAGCGGGAATAGCTTTCAGAAACTCTTTCAGCATCGTTCACGAAGAAAACGAAGGTTGGGGGCGCAGTTTCTGCTTGGGTTAAGTAGAAGAACTTGGCGCGCACGCGTTTAATAACCGGGGGTTGGTGGCGCGCAAGCACAGATTCCATGGCTCTGTTAAGCTGGCCTGTGGGAATGCGCACTTGACATTCTTCGTGAATTTGCTTGGCTAGGGGTAAGATTTTGGCAAGACCGCGTCTTTCCAGTGCTGAGACCAATAAGACGGGCACGTGGGAACAGAAAGCCAGCATTTCTGCCAAATTCTTTTGTAATTGCTTAATGGCATCTTGCGGTACCAAGTCCACTTTATTGATTAAAATCATAAAGGGGGTTTTGCGCTCATGCAATAAATCCATAAGGCGCTTATCTTGCTGGCTTACACCTTCGGTGGCATCCAGTACAAGCAAGGTCACATGGGCCTTGGTGCTAGATTTAATGGCAGAGTTTACAGAGTATTTTTCTACCATATCGGTGATTTTAGCACGGCGGCGCACACCGGCGGTGTCCACAAAGGTGTATTTTTCGCCTTTGATTTCCATTTGCACATCAACGCTGTCGCGTGTGGTGCCGGCCACATCAGAAACAATCATACGCTCAGAGCCGTGTAAGGCATTGATAAGCGAAGATTTTCCTGCATTGGGGCGACCTAGCATGGCAAGTTTTAAGCTGGTATCTTGAATAAGAATATCTTCCCAGTGGTCGGGGATAAGGTCTTGTAGCTCTTCGCGAAGCTGGCGCAAATTGTGCCCATGCTCGGCGGATACACCTAAAACAGGGAAGCCCAGACCGTGAAACTCGGCTAAAATTTGATTTTCTTGTTCGGCGCCGTCCACTTTATTGACCACAAGTAGGGTAGGCTTACCCATGCGGCGCACGTGAGCCATGAGGTATTCATCAAGGGGCAACAGGCCATCGCGTCCATCTACCACAAAGGCCACAGCCACAGCGGTGCTTAAGGCTTCTTCGGCTTGGCGCAAAATATCAGCTTCAAAACCGCGAATACCTTCGGGGCCTTCGATGACTTCTGCGTGGGCATCAAGGGTGATACCGCCTGTATCCACAATGCCGTACAGAACTTCGCCTTGCTGGCGTACAATGCCTTCCATGCGGTCACGGGTTACGCCGGGGCGGTCGTGGGTAATGGCGCGCTTACTATGAATAAGACGGTTAAAGAGGGTGGATTTGCCCACATTGGGGCGCCCCACCAAAACGATTTGCGGCACTTGGTTCGACATGGAATTTCCTGAATGTAATTGATATATGTTGAAATAAAGTCCCTTCTACCTTGAGAACTTAGGGTCTGTCAAGCTGAGGGGGGAGGGTAGTCACAGCAAATTCCTTTTCCCAAGGAGGAAGCACAGCAAAGCATTGCCCTGCGAGCTTGCTCAGGGCGGCATCGTCTGCTGCCAAGGGCGTGGGCAAGGTGAGGCGTAAAGAATGTAAATAAAGCTTAGGGCCTTTTCTGTTTTTGAAGCGGGATAAAGGGCTTTGCTGTGCGCCGTACTTGCCATCACCCACAATGGGATGCCCTTGATGGGCCATTTGCACACGAATTTGATGCGTGCGGCCGGTAATAAGGCGAATATGCATAAGGCTGTGCTTGGCAGAGCGGGCAATGCAGCGCACAAGGCTAATGGCCTCTTTGCCATCTTCAGTCTCAGAATTTTCCTGTGCGTGGGCGTGAGCTTTTGGCAGTGTATATACTTTTTCCCTATGGCCCTGCATTTTTTTGGCAAGGGTATGGGTGAGGCGCTGTGTGTGCTCATGAGGCCATGAGCCATGCACCACCGCTAAATATTCTTTTTGCATGGTGTGGGCGGCAAAAGCCTCTTGTAAGGCGCGTAATGCTTTATAGCTTTGGGCCACGCAAATAAGGCCGGAGGTGTCTTTGTCTAATCTATGGGCAGGCGTAGGTTTAAAGGGGGCCTTGCTAAAATGCGCTTCTAGGCGCTGGGCTAAAGAATCGCTATGGCCTGTGCCTCCGTGTACGGGCAGGCCGCTGGGTTTATTATAAATGAGTATATGTTCGTCGGCATAGACCACAGGAGGCAGAGGGCCCAGCACTATTTCTTGTTTTTGCGACTCTTGTGCCTGTGTAATGTGCGCCTGTGAAATTTGTTCGGGATGCTTTTCAAAGGTGGCGGATTGGTTCATGCCAAGAGCAAAGGGAGGAATGCGTATCATATCTCCTGTGCTCACATGCGCAAAAGGTTTGGCGCGCCCGCCGTTGATGCGTACTTGTCCTGTACGAATCCAACGGTGGAGTAGAGGTTGGGGCAGGCTCAAGCGGCGCATGAGAAATTGAAGGAGTTTTTGTCCGCTTTCTGCTGTATGGACTTCAAGGGTGTTTTTCTGCTCACTGTCAGGCATAAAAATTCCATAGGTTTAGGATGTGATGATGTCTTTGCTATAGCAATGGGCGTGAGAAAATGCAAATCTCTTGACGGTAGATGGTTTGTTAGTCTTGTGCTTACAAAGGCTGTTTTTTGTTTAAAAAGTTGTTTTTATCGTATCTTATTTAAAAAATTATGAAAGAATGTGCTTTTCATGACAGAGAAATGTTTTTTTGAAAAAAAAGTAAAAAAAGTATTGACGAAGGGGACTCTTTTGCGTAGAACCCTCTTCACGACGAACGCACAACACATGAGCGAGCGTCTAGAAGGAATGCGTCCCCTTCGTCTAGCTGGCCCAGGACAACGCCCTTTCACGGCGTCGACAGGGGTTCAAATCCCCTAGGGGACGCCAACTTAAAGCAATTTAAGATTCCTAAATTACCATAGAGGCTTAGCCTCATTGCCGCGGTAAATAGCTAGTTTCTCGAAAGAGATATTACCACGGTGGAAGCGTCCCCTTCGTCTAGCTGGCCCAGGACAACGCCCTTTCACGGCGTCGACAGGGGTTCAAATCCCCTAGGGGACGCCAAAATAAACTTTCAGCCCTGCAGCAATGTAGGGCTTTTTT
>CAYJPR010000059.1:0-7031 GCA_964372075.1 uncultured Desulfovibrionaceae bacterium
GTTTTCGCTTTTTAGATCTCCAATTCATATTATTTCGCATGCACGGGCTTGGGCACGCTTATGTCAAGCTATTACTAAAAAATAATTATATTTATATATAAAGACCACCTTGCTTTACAAGATGGTCTTTATTGTTAATATGTAAATTAATAACCTAATATGTACTATTGCATATGCGTTTTTTGATAAATCGCCTCTACACTACTAACATTTTGTTAAATTTCTTTTCTCCATTAATTTTAATAGTATAGAGTTAAGCTTGTCCGCTTGTGTTTGTCCTTTTATTGAGTCGCGTAAACCTCTTAAATTTAGTAGTAGAAAATCTAATCGTCTTGTATTATAGTCCAATTTTAATTGATTGTAGAATTTTTTCACTGTTAAATCACTATCATAGATATCTGAGATTTGAATATAATAATTTTCATCTCTATAAAAAACATCAGTTATACCATCTAAATCTGGATTTAGTTTATCTATATATTCTCCTTCAATCAGAAAATCTGATTTAGCTCTATTACAATCATAACAAGATAAGACTAAATTCTCTATTCTTCCAGCAGTTGATTTATCATCACCGAAAGAAGATTCATGTATGTAATGGTCAACCTCAAATAATCGTATATCAATGTTAGCTATAGAATTACCGCAGTAAGCGCATTTATAATTATACATTTCCATGAATGGTGTTTTATATGGTTTATTGCTATCATGCACTTGATTATACACGATTTTAACACGAGGATGCTCTTTGAGAATTTGATCATTTAACGTTTTTTTCTTGCTTTCTAGCTCGGATAGTGGTTTACAATATTTTGTATTCCTGTAATCATTTTTCATCAAATTCCCTCTGAATTTCCTTGAACGCAGCAATTATATCATCAATATCACTAGCTTTTAATTCATCATATTGGGAAGTGCCATCTAAGGAACTTATGATTTTTTCAAGCAATACTTTATCAATGCCTTCGTTCAATTTCAACTTTCCTGCAATGTTTCTATATATATTGATGTTTATTATGGCACTATCTAGAGCTTTTTTTAATTCATGGCTGTAATAATCTTGGGGAGTACCATCGGTCCCCCCTTTATATTTTGATAAAGTACCATAATCTTCGCTTAATTCATTTTGAGTTATCACAATAACTTCGATAAAAGGGAATAGCTTTTTTAAAATCATTTTAAATTCTTCGCCAGAAAATTTACCCTCAGAAGCTTCATTGTTTTCAAAGAGTTTAGAGTCAATAAAAATAATATTAGCTTCTTTAATTAATTCATTATCAAGTAAAGATTCATATCCTTGATTACTTTTAAAACATATCTCATCATATTTTGTTACATAACATTCATTCATATGATTTGCGAGATATCTAGATATATTTTCATCCAAGTCATCATCTACATATACAATATTTATCTGTCTCATTAGATTTCTCCTCCTATCTCAAACCATATTTCAAACCCATTTGAACCATTAATTTTTTTTATATTACCACCAGACATCACTACGGTGTTGTTTACAATCCACATTCCTAATCCGTGTCCACGTTTTCTAGACGTTTCATGAACTTCTAAAATTTTCATTGGATTGTCAGCGTATTTCCTATTTAGACCCTTTCCATCGTCTTTATAAATAAATTGAAGAAGTCCATTGTGAAGCTCGACTTTAATATTAATTACAAGATGGTTTCTATCTTCATTCTGTTGAATACTGTTTAGAATCAAGTTATCTAATATTACTTTAATAACATCTGCTGGTAAGATGAAATACAATGAGTCTGCTAGAATAATTTGTATTTTTAACCATGCATAATCTCTTTCCCATACATTTTTAATTTCTGAAAGTAAAGTTTTGATATTATGGTTTTCAGATACAAATTGCTCTTTTTCCACTTCAGAAAGCATAGTATCCATAAAAGATACTATTTTTGTATTAACACGCTTATTTTTATTTATTAACTCTGGTATATTTGAATAAGCGTATTTTGTTCTCTCAGTTTCATTAACAAAATCCCAAATTCCGAATTCTTTCATCGCAGAAATAATAGAATCACAATTGCTATCTACACTATTCCTATCATTGTGCATTTCATGAGCTATTGACGTAGCTTTAAGTCCAGAAGTAGCCAATACATTTAATATTCTGACATCATATTTATATCGCTCCTCAGTTGTTTGGATTTCTTTTTTAAAGTCAGAGCTTTCCTTTTTTAGTTCTTTTACCTCGGCTATAAATTTCGTTACTTCATCTTTAGAAAGATCTTTTATAATGGTAGGATCTTTGATTAATTTTTCAGTTACAGTCTTTTGTTGCTCTAAAATTTCTTTGTTTTTTACATTAATTTTTCTAATAATAGATTGTCTGTATCTTTCAAATGTGGCTATCCCAATATCTATAATTCTCACAAAAACATCATAGTATATATTTTCATTTAATCCTTGTCTATTTGATAAATCTTCTAAAAAACGATTGATTTGTTTATCTATTATAACTTTTCCCGCTATCTGATTATCTCTAATTCTCCACGTTCCGGTAGGATGAGATGCAGCTGCTGGCGATAATCGTGCACGTTTTCCAAGTCCAACCCAATCTTTGCTCCCTTCATATGAAGATATGCTGAATGAATTTCTATATAATATTATACCAGATTCATATCTCTCCGGCAGAAGCTTATATTTATATAAAAATTTATCCATATCGTTTGTATTTGATTCTTTTATACTGAAATATAATTCTGCACTAAAGTCTCCCAAATTTAATAGAAGTTTATCAAGTTCTTCTTCTGGCAAGTCGATCTTTTTTTCCTTCTTATCGGATAATAGTTGACTTCTGATATCAATAATTGATTCATAGTAATTAATGTCAATATCTTCGCAATAATATTTGCTTTCATCACTAAATTCATCACTCTCGACAATACAATTTAACTTCATTTCATCTGACGAAAAATTAAAGCTTATTTTGCTAGTACAATTATAGCCGAGTTTAGCTTCCATAAAGTACTTTTGTATTATAATAGGATCATAATCTTCGAAGATAATTGTAATGTTCATTAGTGTGTCATTGTAAGTTCTTGACAAATACTTCGATAATTTTTCTATACTAGATGTGTTCCATTTATCCCTTAGTTCAGTAATAATAATTTTAGTACCTTTTTCATTTAATGAACCTTGTTCTTCTATAGAACTTTTATTCCAATTTGTTATCCATACAACTGACTTATCGAAAGAATTTTCCTTTTGAGAGTATAGCTTTACTGCTCCTCCAAGTCGGGATAAGGCAAATCTTCCGATTCCTTTAGAGCCAGAAAGGATTCTAGTTTCATTGTTATCATCTATTACAGAATAACCTTTTTCACTTTTTCCAACATGCATCCAGTTGCGCTTAATATCTTCTAAATTCATTCCATTACCATTATCTTCTATGATAATAGACTTGTTTTGGAAAATAATATTAAGTTGAGTGCTTTTAGCATCAAAAGCATTTTTAACAAGCTCAAGAACTGCTGATTCTTTATTAGTGAAATTTTGTACACCTAATAATTCTGCAATTGTACTATCTTCAATTATATATTTAAGTTGTTCCATATAGGCAATGCCTCCTTACTAAAGCAATTTTATATAATAATATTATGCTCTTGTGTACAGATAAATATTAATTAAAGTACACTATATTTCATGATTCTCTTAAGCAAAAATCAATATAATTAACATTTACAATAGCATTTTTAAAGGAAATGTAAAATTGTTAATATCTTTTGGTGAGATTCTATATGAGTTACCATTTGAAATAACACCGATTGATTGTGCATATTGTAGGAATGAGTTGCTTTCTAATATTTGTTTAGCTTGCTCTAAAGTATATTGTATTTGATTATTAACAGGCACAATATATAATCCAGATGTAGGAATTGTTTCATTATCTAGTAAATATACTTTAGCATTACCAGTTACCAAAGTTGAAATCAATAATTTAGGTTGATTAAGATGCGTAAGTGCTTGTGAACGTCCATATTCAAACCACTCTATACCCTTGTCGCTGTTTCTATCTTTCAAAGCTTGTTGATGTGCCTTAAGATACGCTGTAGCCTTGGGGAAATTGTTTTCAAATTCCTGTGCTGTATATTTTTGCAAGCCTTCCTCATTATACTGATAAGGAAACAGCAACAATTCTTCTTTTTGGTAGTTTAATGAACGAGGACTAACAGCTTTTCTTATCAACTTATTTTCAATCTGATACCCATCTGTCTGTGTAAGTTCATTATCTTGGGTATAGTTTGTAATGATATATACTTTATTCAGTAATGTTGCAATGCTACTAGCAGCGTGAAAGAAGTCTCCAAAGCGAATAGTTTCTCCGTCTTGTTGAGGTAAAGTATCAGAAAAAATCCATTTTTCACTTAAACTCGATTTACTTAAGTTCGTCAATGTTTCTTCGCTTAAATTATGATAAGTTAATGAGTGATTATTACTTCCACGATCACATACCATAATAGCTGAAGAGGTTAACCTTCCACTAAAAAGTTTTTGGTTTTTGTAGTCATAAATATCCGTTAAATATGGTAGTATATATGCACGTAATTTCTCTGCAAATCTATTTTTAAATATATTGCTTGGTATTAGATAAGCAAGTTTCCCATTACCCTTTAAAGAGCGTAAACCTGCTTCGATAAAAGCATAACAATAGTCAAATTTTCCTTCTGAACAAGTTTCAAATTCAGATTTTACAAATTCACGTTCATTTACATCTAATTCTCTGTATGTTATATATGGAGGGTTTCCTATTACGAAATCAAATGTATTCTTGTCATAATTTTTTAAAGAATCCCCATTGAAAATATTCCAAGAAATATTACTAATCCCATATGTTTTAGCAAGAGAATCTAATCTTTCGATGCACTTATAACGATGATTTTCATCAATTTCTGCTGCCCAAATATCTTCCTTCAATCCTATTGAAATTTGATTTAAAGACATTTTATTATTTATGCAATCTTCAATATATCTTTTAACTATTTCTTGCAAAATATTTCCATCACCACAAGAGTTTTCAGCCACTTTCTTACCAAATAGATTTTCATTGTACCCAACAACATTTAATAGTTTTTTTACATTATCAGAGGGCGTAAAAATTTGACACTTTTCATATACAGGCATTAATTCGCTCCTCTCATTTTAATAGCTTAATCAAAGCGCTTTTTTGTTCAGAAGAAAGAGAAGCCCACTTTTCTAGCGTATCTGCTTGTTCTTTGTTTAAACAAACTAAGTCACCTTCATCTGCAAAAAATTGAGATAGCGTTATACCAAATGCTGTGCAAATACCTTCTAATGTGCTTATGCTAGGGTCATTGTTTCTAGTAAACATATTTGAAAGTGTAGACTGCGATACACCTGATTTTTTTGCTAATTTATACATAGTCCAATTTCGCTCATCTAATAAAACTTTAATTCTCTCTAAAGTATTCAAGCGTACACCTCCCAAACTTAATATTAACATTATACTACACAAATGGGTTGTATACAAGTTTTAATTAGTAAAGTAAATAGTATACTTTTGAAAACTGTTTATTGTACAAATGAAACTTATAGATGATTATTAAAACAAAAACTATGTTAGACGAATAGTATTTTAAACTTCAAACTATTATATATAATAACATTGTTAATCACCTTAACAACCACTTTTCTTGGAATGTCCTGTGAGCAGTTAATATTACAAACTTCAGTAATAAACTCAAGCCTATTCTCAACATTTTCAGCTATATCATCAATTACAGATTTTAGTAAATTAATTTTATCCTCTAACTCACTTAACTCAATCTGATACCTTTTGGATAAATCCTTATACTCCTCGATACTAATAACATCATCCTCCAAAGATTTACTCAAACTTCTCTGGTATAAATTAACCTTATCAAAATGTGAATACAGGTCATTAAGTTTTGCACAATGCTCAGCAGTAAATTCTCTTTTTATTTCTTCAAAAGACATACTCTTGAGCTTGTCACGATATTTTTTCATTTCCCCAATATACTCTCGAATTTGCTTAAAAACTTCTTGCTCTAATTTCTCAACTCTAATCATAGAAGGAGAGGTGCAGCCATTTTTCTTACCTGTGAGACAATAGTAGTATCTATAATTGCCACACTCGTGTTTTACTGTTTTAATGGTCATATTCTTGCCACAACTACCGCAAATGACTAATCCCGATAATAGATGTGGCTTTTCACTGCTTGCAGTAGCTTTAGTCCTGATTTTAAGAACTCTTTGCACCAATTCGAAATCATTTTTGTTTATGATAGCAGTATGTGAATTCTTAGTCTTTGAAATATCCTGTTCAGCTCGTCTTATCGGAACTTTTAGTTTGTAATTTATGTTGCTAACTTTCCCTTGAACAAGAGTACCTGTGTAAATTTCATCTTTTAAAATTCGAAGAATTGTAGTTGCTGACCATTTAGGATTTTCAGTACTTGCAAAACCATTTTTAGCAAAAGGCATCTTCTTCATAATTTTATATTGTAGTGGAGAGGGAATATTACTTCCATTAAGATAATCCATAATTTTATTTAAGCTATAGCCTTGCATTTTCAAATTATAAATTTCTTGTACAATAGGAGCAGTGACCTCATCAATTTCAAGTTGATGTCGGTTATTCTCCGATTTTTTATACCCATATACAGGCATCGCACCAACATATAAGCCTTTATCACGCATAATCTTTAATGATTTTCTTGTTTTAACTGAAATATCTCGACTATAAGCATCGTTTATTAAAATCTTTAGTTTCGTAAGCATTTCTTGGTTTTTATTTACACTAGCAGTATCAATGTTGTCTAAAACACTTATAAACCTAATTCTCATTACAGGGAGTACCGATTGCAAATGTCTGCCAGTTTCAATATAATCACGACCAAATCGGCTTAAATCACGAACTATAATGCAGTTAATATCACCTTGTTTAGCCATATCCATCATTTCAACAAATGCTTTCCTCTCAAATATAAGACCACTTGCACCTTCATCGATATGCTCAG
>CAYJPR010000060.1:0-6866 GCA_964372075.1 uncultured Desulfovibrionaceae bacterium
GGCCGGAACTTAAAGCTGTCCCCGTACAGGACGCTGTGGGCCAACATGCCCTGCACGATATGACGCAAATCATCCCCGGAGAAGTGAAAGAAGCAGCTTTTCGCGCAGGTCAAGAACTGAATATTGGCGATGTGTGCCGCTTGCAGCACATGGGCCGCAGTCATATTTATACAGCAGAAAATGCACCCAATGCCGATGAATGGATTCATGAAGATGCCGTGGTGCAAAAATTCGCTCTTCATATGGCCGGAGAAGGTATTGTGGTGGAAGGCCCACCTCGTGAAGGTAAGGTGAACTTTAAGGCCGCCAAAAGTGGACTTTTCTGGGTCGACAAAGAGCGCCTTGAACGCTTTAACCTTATCCCCGATGTTATGTGCACCACAAGACACAACATGAGCATGGTAAAAGAAGGCACCCGCCTTGCCGGAAGCCGCGCTATACCTTTATACCTTGGCAAAAGCAATTTTGTAAAAGCCTTAGCCACACTGGACGAAGGCCCTCTCTTTAGCATTTTGCCCATGCGTCAGGCAAAAATTGGTATTTTAGTCACGGGCACAGAGGTTTTTAATGGGCTTATTCAAGATAAATTTGCCCCCATCATTGCGCAAAAAGCCGAAGCCTTACAAAGCACCGTAGTCAAAACACTTTTTGCTCCCGATGATGCAGAGCAAATTACCCGCTCCATCCATGAACTTATGGTGGCAGGGGCAGATCTTATCATCACCACCGCCGGCATGTCTGTGGACCCAGATGATGTTACGCGTAAGGGCCTTATGAATGCAGGGCTGAGTGATATGCTTTTTGGCATGCCGGTTTTACCGGGCACCATGACTTTAGTGGGCCGTATTGGTCATGTACAAGTGCTAGGCGTTCCCGCTTGCGCTTTGTACTATAAAACCACCGGCATTGACCTTATTCTACCTCGTCTTTTAGCAGGGCAAAGCATCACGCGCCTCGACTTAGCCCAATTTGGCCATGGCGGTTTGTGTATGGAATGCAAATCGTGCCAATATCCAAAATGCCCCTTTGGAAGATAAATATATAACTTAAGCCTTACCTCTTGACGAAAACATTTGTGTAAGGTACTTGATGGCGTCTTTTTACATAAAAGGCTCCATTTTAACCCTCTGCGCTCGGATTTACCATGCCAAACACGGATTTTAAACGCTATTTACGCACTCTGCACTCTAAAGATTTTATCCCCACAGAAATAATCTACTTTTTAGAACAAATGTATACCTTGGACGTACCAAGCATAAAGAAAAAGGTAGCCTACACTTTTGATGCAGAAGAACACGCTCAAGGCAAAAGCCTCATTAGTCGTAAGGACTTATACCCTTATGCGCATTTTACCAAAGCTGAAGAACGCTTAACACTTTTATGTCAAATTTCCTTCCCCAAAGACATGCACACCACAGATTTTGTACAGGCTTTGGCAAAATTACAGGAAAGCTGTAAAGACAAGAAATTTACCAAGCGCCTTTTACAGGCCTATATGCATGAGGAAGAAGCTTTTTATCAAGAGCAAGCAGAGAGAGATGCTACCTTTTCCTTTGTCTGCTACTTCATATCCTATATGACCTTCATGCCCTTTTTCACCCATGCACAATCCACTCTTAAAGAACAGTATGATGAAAAAGTGTGGCGCCACGGACACTGTCCGTACTGTGGCGCAGCACCTTTGCTTTCTTACTTAAAAGATAAAGAAGGCCTGCGTGTGCATACCTGTTCGCAATGCCTTGGTTCGTACAGAGCCCCGCGCATTGGCTGTCCCATCTGTCTTGAAGACAAGCAAAAACAGCTTAGCTATTTCACTTCTGACACCGATAAAGACTGCCAAGTATGCCACTGTAAAAAATGTAATAATTACATAAAAATACTAGACTACAGAGAACGTGAAGGTTTTAATCCTTTACCCCTTTTAGACGATTTGCTCACCATAACGCTAGATATAATCTGCGAACAGCAAAAATTCCAAAAACCCACACTTTCTTTGTGGCTGTAACAGGGATTTTATGGAAATAATAGGCGTTATTCTGGCTGGCGGGCTTTCCTCTCGCTTTGGCTCGTGTAAATCAAAGCTTTGCCTTCATAAGCAAAGCATTTTGGAAAACACCCATGCCTTGCTCTCAAGCCATTGCAATGAAGTGTATATATCCTGCCGTGAAGAGCAGAAAATACACGGATATCCCTGTATTTACGATAACAGTCTCGATTTTCACAAAGAAAGCACCTCGCGGGCCTTTTATGCTCCCATTATGGGAATTTATAGCGCTCTCAAGCGTTTTAAGGCACCTGTCTTGGTACTTTCTTGTGATATGCCTTTTATGGATAGCGCCACCATAGCCAAGCTTATAACAGAACGTAATGCGGTCATAAGTAGACAAAAAAATCTCCTTATGACCACATTCAGAAAGGGCGGCACACCTTATATTGAAGCCTTAGTAGCCATTTACGAAGTGGAGGCCATGCCCTTCTTACAAAATTGTATTGAGCAAGAAAAACTTAGCCTTTCCAAATGTATAGCTGAAGAAAACAGGCACCATATCATTACCTATGCCGAAAAGCCTTTCTTTAATATTAATTATCCGCAAGATCTCATTCAGGCCGAAGCTCTTTTAACCGACCTTGCGCAATAAACAATCCTTTTTCCCTCACAGGCGGCTTCCACAGCCTTGCCTTCTCCTTTACCTTTCTACCTTTTTGTGATATAATATTCATCGGAGAGTCATGTCTTTGTTCCTTTGGAGGACTTATGGCGCACTCTCCTGTGCAGTCATTTTGACTGATGTGTAATCCTTTAAAAAGGAAATAACTATGAGTATTACAAGACGTAGCTTTTTAAAGTTGGGTTCTGTAGCCACTGCTCTTGGCGTTTCTGGTCTTGGCTTTACTTTAAAGCCTGTTATGGCCAAAGCCGCCGAAGCTAAGTTGCAATGGACCAAGCTTACCACTTCTGTATGCTGTTTTTGTGCAGTAGGTTGTGGATTGCTCGTACATACAGGTGACAAGGCCAAAGGGAACGCCACCGACAGAACGGTGAATATTGAAGGCGATCCTGATCATCCTATTAACCAAGGCTCTTTATGTGCCAAGGGTGCAGCCTCCATTCAGGTAGCTGAAAACGACGCTCGCCCCAAAAGTCCGCTGTACCGCGCACCCAATTCCACTGAATGGAAAGAAGTGAGCTGGGAGTGGATGGTTAAGCAAATTGCCAAACGTATTAAGAAGACCCGTGACGAAACATTCACGGTGAAAAACGCCAAAGGCGAAGTGGTTAACCGTACCCTTGGTATGGCTAACTTTGGTTCTGCGGCTCTCGATACGGAAGAATGTTGGACATTACAAGCGCTTATGCGCTCGCTTGGGCTCGTCTATATTGAGCACCAAGCCCGTCTCTGACACAGCTCCACTGTAGCGGCTCTGGCAGAGTCGTTCGGACGCGGTTGTATGACCAACCATTGGACAGATCTTGAAAATGCCGATTGCGTGCTTATTATGGGCTCCAATGCGGCAGAAAACCATCCCATTTCCTTTAAATGGGTAATGAAAGCTCAACAAAAAGGCGCCAAAGTTATCCACGTGGATCCGCGCTTTACCCGTACCTCAGCACGCAGTGATATGCACGCGCATATCCGCTCCGGTTCGGATATTGCCTTCCTTGGCGGCCTTATTAAGTACATCTTGGATAACAAGCTGTACTTTGAAGAGTATGTAAAAAACTACACAAACGCCCCCTATTTGGTAAGCAAAGACTATTCCTTCGAGGAAGGTCTCTTTGTGGGCTATGATGCTAAAACACGCTCTTATGATAAGTCTAAATGGTCTTTCCAAGTGGATGACAAAAAGGTACCTTTGCAGGATAAAAGCCTCAAAGACCCCAATTGCGTCATCAATATCATGAAAAAACACTATGAGCGTTACGACTTAAAGAAAGTTTCTGACATCACCGGTGTTTCTGTAAAAGACCTTGAAACTGTGTATAAAACCTATGCCGCCACAGGTAAGGCCGATAAAGCCGGTACCATTATGTACGCCATGGGCTGGACACAACATACCTATGGTGTGCAAAACATCCGCACCATGTCCATAGTGCAATTGCTTCTTGGCAATATCGGTGTGGCCGGCGGCGGCGTTAACGCTTTGCGCGGTGAATCCAATGTACAAGGCTCCACCGACCAAGCCCTGCTCTCGCACATCTACCCCGGTTACTTGCCTGTGGCTAAATCTTCACATCAAAGCTTAGAAGCCTATGTGAAGGCCACAACACCTGTTTCTGGCGATCCCATGAGCGTCAACTGGTGGCAAAACCGTGGTAAGTATGCGGCTAGCTTCTTTAAGAGCATGTACCCCAGCAAGGATGTGGAAACCTCCTTCAATTACTACCCCAAGGCCGATGCCGGCGTGAAGATGACCGACTATTATTGGATGAGCATCATCACCGAAATAGCCAAGGGTAATGTGAAGGGCCTTTTTGCATGGGGTATGAACCCCGCCTGCGGTGGCCCAGATGTAAACACCGCGCGTAGCGGCTTTGCTAAGCTGGACTGGATGGTTAACGTTAACCTGTATGAAAACGAAACCTCTTCTTTCTGGAAAGGCCCCGGCATGAAACCGGAAGACATTGGTACAGAAGTGTTCTTCTTGCCTTGTGCAGCCTTTAACGAAAAAGAAGGCTCCGTAGTCAACTCCGGTCGCTGGATGCAATGGCGTTATGCCGGTCCTAAGCCCATGGAAGGCACACAGCCTGACGGCGAAATCATGTACTGGTTAGCCATGGAATTACAAAAACTGTACAAGGAAGAAGGCGGGGCCTATCCTGACCCCATTATCAACCTTGGTACAGAATTGTGGGGCGATGGTCATGCTTTCTCCCCTTCTAAGGTAGCTAAGCTTATGAATGGCTATTTTGTGAAGGATGTAAAAATTGGCGATAAGCTGTACAAAGCAGGTACGCAAGTACCAAGCTTTGTGGCCTTGCAAAATGACGGTTCTACTTTAAGTGGTAACTGGCTACACGCAGGTTCCTGGACAGAAGCCGGCAATATGATGGCCCGTCGTGATACCACGCAAACGGAAATGCAGGCTAATATTAACCTGTATCCCAACTGGTCCTTCTCTTGGCCTGTAAACAGACGCATTGTGTACAACCGTGCTTCTGTGGATGCCAAGGGCCAACCGTACAACAAGAATAAAGCTGTTGTTCAGTGGCAAGAAGGCAAATGGGTGGGCGATGTTATCGACGGCGGCGGTGGCCCCGGCGCCAAGCATCCTTTCATCATGCTCAAAAATG
The DNA here is from genome assembly GCA_964372075.1 of uncultured Desulfovibrionaceae bacterium. Lineage (GTDB taxonomy): Bacteria > Desulfobacterota > Desulfovibrionia > Desulfovibrionales > Desulfovibrionaceae > CAYJAD01. The sequence continues at coordinate 5,294 of CAYJPR010000060.1, forward strand.
GTGTGGGTACGCTCTTTGGCCAAGGCCTTGCAGACGGCCCCATGCCCGAATACTACGAACCCATGGAAAGCCCGCTTACCAAGCATCCTTTCTCCAAGCAATTTAACAGCCCAGTATGTTACATTGCTGAAGGTGTAAAGCTTTCTAAAGATAATAAAAAATACCCCTTTGTGGGTACCACCTACCGCGTTACCGAACATTGGCAAACGGGCCTTATGACCCGCCGTATGCCTTGGTTGCTTGAGTGCGAACCTCAGCTTTTTGCTGAAATCAGCACCGAGCTTGCCCAAGAAAGAGGCATTGAAAATGGCGATAAGGTAAAGATTTCTTCCATTCGTGGAGAGCTCATTGCCGTGGCCATTGTGACCAAGCGCGTCAAGCCCTTTATAATTGAAGGCAAGCCTGTGCATATGGTGGGCTTCCCCTGGCACTATGGCTGGCATAATCCCCAAGATGGTGGCGATTCTGCCAACTTGCTCACCCCTGCCGTTGGTGACCCCAACACAGGTATTCCTGAGAGCAAGGCCTTCATGGTAAACATTGAAAAGGTGGTGTAATATGAAAGCGTTCTTTGTAGACCTGACCTTATGCACCGCTTGCCGTGGTTGCCAAGTGGCTTGTAAACAGTGGAAAGACCTGCCCGCAGAAAAAACACACAATTGGGGTTCACATCAAAACCCCAAGGAGCTCACAGGAAACACCTTAAAACTCGTTCATTTTAAGGAAATTCCTGTGGAAGATGATAAAGTAAATTGGATCTTCTTCCCAGAGCAATGCCGTCACTGCATCGACCCCCCATGTTTCTATGCGGCGGAAGATGTAGAGGGAGCCATCATTCACGATGAAGAAACAGGCGCTGTGGTCTTTACAGACCTCACCAAGGATGCCCCCTATGAGGACATTCGCGACAACTGCCCTTATGACATTCCTCGTCAAAGAGCTGACAAAGTGGTAACCAAGTGCGATATGTGTAATGACCGTTTGCTTGACGGTAAATTGCCTGCATGCGTACTTACCTGCCCCACAGGCGCCATGCAATTTGGTACCTATGAGGACATGTACAAGGTAGCCCATGAGCGCTTGGAAGCCGTAAAGGGTAAATATCCTCAAGCTGAACTTGGCGACGTGGACTCTGTACGGGTTATTTATCTCTTCCCCTATGCACCGGCAGAGATATTCCCCAAAGCCATAGCCGAGGCAAACAGCCCTGTGCGTCATGCTAGTGCTGGCGCCAAGGCTTTGTCCAGACGCGAATTGCTCAGCGTTTTTAGAGCTAAACAAGCCTAAAGGCTTAACCTTATAAAACTCTTACTAAGTCCTGTGTTGTCATGACACAGGACTTTTTTGTGAGAAAGAAAACCTTTAGGTTTGCCTCTAATACAGACATATACCTATAAAAAATCAATGCGGAAATAAGGCGTTATGCACCTTACTTCCGCATTGATACTCTGTTATTTTTTTACAACTAAAACTCGTATTTCATTTCTAATTTGCCCATAATACCGTCACGCATGCCACGGCTACCTTCTGCGCCAAGGTTCACGCTAAAGCCATTCACATGCTTAAAGTTCAC
>CAYJPR010000061.1:0-6742 GCA_964372075.1 uncultured Desulfovibrionaceae bacterium
GTTTTCATAGCTATGGAGAATCCTTGCTGGGAGTGGATGTGTATTTTAAAAAAGAAAGCATTGCCTCTGTGCCGGCCTGGAGCAGTGTGCCCGATTAGTGTGGCTTGAATAGCGCATCTACAAAAAAGAGAATAGGGCTTAAGTTTAAAACTTGAGAAAAAGCTTGTTTTGGAGAAAACAATTTCTGCAAAACAAGCTTTTTTGTATAAAAAGTTTACACGCGCTTGATATTGTTGTGCGCAAAACGTACAGTGGCACTGCTATATTTTTATACAAGGAGTTTAAGCATGTCATATTCACCTAATTTAAGTTCCCCTTTTACCTTAGGCAAAAACTTTAGCAAAACAACATGCTCCACGTCGGGTATGTGTTCCATGTGTGTACGAGATTGCCCGGGAACATGTGAAATTGCTCTTTCGGCAGTGCTAGGCTCGCAAACGGTATACCCCATTACCACAGGGGAAAATCAAATAGCATCGGAAAAAAACTATCCTTTTGATTATTCTCATTTTAATATCAATGGGCGCGTATTTGGAGCACAAGGCGTAGAGGAAGATTCTGAAACAGCTACCGTATTTAATGTAAATCTTGCCCGTTCTTATGGAACACAACATAAAGTATCTCAAGATTTACCCTTATTTTTACCGGCTCTTATTAAGCTTAATTGGCAAGATTACTTTGCAGGCGCGGCCATGGCAGGTGTAAGCTGTGTCATTGGTGAAGATGCACGCACCAAAGATGCCGGTCTTGTTATGAAAAATGGTCAAGTTACAGATTTTCCTTTTCTTGCAGAAATACGAGAAAATTATACGCCCTATTATCGTGGCAAAGGGCAGATGATTTTACAATGTAATATAGAAGATGATATGGCAGGCGTGCCTCAAATTGCATTGCAAAAATACGGATTTGAAGCCATTGAAATTAAATTTGGTCAATCTGCAAAGGGTATTCAACCCGTTATTAAAGTGAAAGACTTTGAAACAGCCTTGCAGAAAAAAGCCGCTGGAAGCCTTGTGCATCCTGACCCTGAAGATCCCGCCATACAAAAAGCCCATGAAGAAGGTGTCTGCCCTAATTTTTATACCTATGGCAGATTGCCCATGTGGACTGAAGAAAGCTTTGCAAAGCACATTGCAAACCTTCGTTCATGGGGGGCCAAAAATATTTATATAAAAATGGCAGGCTATGACTGTGCAGACCTAGAGCGCGTTTTGCGTATGGCAAGTGACAATGCCATTGATATGGTAACTTTTGATGGCGCAGGCGGCGGCTCTGGGTACAGCCCGTCAAAAATGATGAATGAATGGTCTGTGCCTACCATTATGCTGCAAGATTATGTGCTGCGTATAGCGCAAAAATTACACGCTGAAAATAAAACGCTTCCTGCGATTACCATTACCGGCGGTTTTGCCAGTGAAGATCAAGCCTTTAAAGCTCTTGCTTTGGGAGAGGGCAAGATTACTGCCATTGGCTTATGTCGTTCTGCCATGGCGGCGGCCATGACAGGGCATCGTATTGGCAGTGAAATCAAAAAGGGTACCGTTCGTCCTATCTTTGAAAAATACGGCAGTACCGTAGAAGAAATCTTTGGCGACCTTCCTGATTTATGCGCGCTTTACGGAACACAAGCGCGCAATTTCCCTACCGGAGCCCTTGGGGTGTTTTCTTATTTGCGTAAAATTGGCTTTGGTATTGCACATTTTGCGGCTTTGAATAGAAAATTTGATGTGTCGCTTTTGAGCAAAGACGATCTTATTCCTTTGACTTAAGAAGCGCGAAATATGGTGTAGCTAGCCTTTCTAAGTAGCAACTACCCAGCTACCCAACTACCCAACTACCGTAGAGGAGAGTATGGACTATCCTTTTTTATTGTCATACGTGCTTTCAGCATTGCAGATTTCCCCCGTGGAATTGGCCTTAGTGACCTGTACGGTATTTTTAGCGGCTATTTTACGCGGTGTTACCGGCTTTGGCTTTTCCCTCGCCTTAGTGGTGGTTATGACCTTATTTATGCCTCCGGCTCAAGCGGCTTCTTATATTTTATTGTGGGAAATACTAGCCAGCGTGGTGCATTTACCGGTGCTTTGGAAGTATGTACACTGGAAAATGCTGCGCTGGCTCACGGTGGGGGTTATACTAGGCACACCGCTGGGTGTGGCTTCGCTTATTATCATTTCTCCTGTGCCTATGACCGTGGCCATTAATGTGACAGTTATGTTTTTAAGCATATTACTGCTTTGCGGCTTTAGCATGAAGCGTCATTTAAGCACCACAGAAATTGTGGGCACGGGCATTGTTTCCGGCATTATTAACGGCGCTTCTGCCAATGGCGGCCCGCCAGTTATCTTGCTTTTCTTTTCCAGTCCCAGCGGAGCGGCCGTGGGGCGTGCCACCATTATAGCGTATTTTTTTATTACCGATGTCTGGGCTTCTGCCATTTTTGTACAGCAAGGTCTCACCACATGGGATACGCTTTGGGTGTCTTTACTTTTTCTTCCCATCATGGGGGCAGGCTTAGCCATTGGGCATAAACTTTATGGCAAGCTGGATGAACAAAAATTTAAAAAAGGCGCCATACTTTTCTTATTAGTAGTTTCTGCTATAAGTTGTGTGCGAATGCTTTTCTTTACTTAACAGACTATTGAAAAACATATCCGCATATCAGCATAGTATCTAGTGCGTCAGATTCGCCTTCTTTATAGTCATATCCAAAGCGCCGTATATAGCACTATATACGGCGCTTTTTCATAAAAAAGACCTTGACTTAGGCTCAAAGTACGGCATAGTAACCTTTATCAAATTTTATCAAAAATGGAAGAAATCATGTTCAATAGCCTAGCCAATAACGACAATGTTAAAAAATCTCTTTTTCGTGAATATGCAGAAGCCCTTATCATAGCGCTTGTTTTAGCCCTATTTATCCGCACTTTCATTGTGCAAGCTTTTAAAATTCCTTCAGAGTCCATGTTGCAAACCCTGCTTGTGGGTGATCACCTCTTGGTATCAAAATTTTCTTACGGCGTTAAAATCCCCTTCACCGATAGCTATCTTATGGAAGGACCCGACCCAGAATACGGTGATGTCATTGTCTTTAAATACCCCAAAGACCCTTCTCTTGATTATATCAAGCGCGTAGTAGGCCGCCCCGGTGATATTATAGAAATGCGTAATAAGCATCTTTTCCGCAATGGTCAGCCCGTACAAGAAGCCTATGTGCGCCATTCAGACCCGCAAGGCATCTACCCCACTCGCGACAATTTTGGCCCCTACACCGTGCCTGAAGGCGAATACTTCATGCTGGGTGATAATCGTGACAATTCTCAAGATTCACGCTTTTGGGGTACTGTGAAAAAATCGGCCATGCATGGCAAAGCTTGGCGTATTTATTGGTCTGCCAATGGTTTAGACAACATTCGCTTAAACCGCTTTGGACAAGCTGTGGAGTAATATGCTGGTACACATTGGTAGTGGAAGCCTTCATGGCGTGGACGCCTTACGTGTGGATATGGAAATTGACCTGCAACGCATGGGCATTCCTAATTTCACCATGGTGGGCCTTGCCGAAAAAGCTGTGCGTGAGGCAGAAATGCGTGTCCGCTCTGCCCTACGCGCTTGCGGCTTTCCCCTGCCCCCGGCGCGCATCATTGTTAACCTTGCCCCAGCCGACCGCCGCAAAGAAGGCGCTGGTTACGACTTGCCTCTAGCCCTTGGCCTTCTTGCCGCCGCAGGTATCATCCCCGCCCAAAGTCTTCAAAAGCATTTTTTTGCCGCAGAGCTGTCCCTTTCCGGGCAGCTTAAGCCCATTAAAGGTACACTTCCTTTAGCTTTGCTGGCTCGCCAAGAGCAAGCACAAGGAATTTTCGTGGCGCCAGAAAATGCCCAAGAAGGGGCCGTGGTGCAAGATATTGCCGTGTACGCTCCGCGCGACCTACTCCAATGTGTGGCCCACCTTACCCAAGAATCTCCCCTTGAGCCCACACAGGCACAAGAACTGCATCGTCCCTTGGACCATATCCTTGATTATGCGCATGTAAAAGGCCAGCTAGCCGCCAAACGTGCCCTAGAAATTGCCGCCGCAGGTGGGCATAATATCTTACTCATAGGCCCCCCCGGCAGTGGAAAGACCATGCTTGCTCAGCGCCTTCCCACCATTTTGCCCCCTCTCCATTTTGAAGAGGCCCTAGAGGTCACAAAAATTTACAGTGTGTGCGGTCAACTTCCCCCTGATTCTGGCCTCATTCACACACGCCCCTTCCGAGCGCCGCATCACACCATTTCCGACATAGCCCTCATCGGAGGCGGGACCATTCCTCAGCCGGGAGAAGTCTCTCTCAGCCATCGCGGAGTACTCTTCCTCGATGAATTTCCCGAGTACAAAAAATCCACCTTAGAAGTTCTACGTCAGCCTCTAGAAAATGGTACTGTTTGCATTGCCCGTGCTCGCGGCTCCCTCACCTTTCCAGCTTCCTGCATGCTTGTTGCAGCCATGAACCCTTGCCCTTGCGGCTACCATGGGGATGCTCAGCACACTTGCACATGCAGTCCGCAAGCCCTGAGTAAATATACCAGCAAACTTTCCGGCCCCCTGCTTGACCGTATTGATTTGCACATAGAAGTGCCGGCTGTTCCCTATGAAGATTTACGCGCTGCCACAAGTTCCACCACAGCACATGACTCTCATGGCTCTTCCGCCTCCATGCGTGCCCGCGTTCTTGGCGCAAGACAGCGTCAACAAGAACGTTATGCGCACACTTCCTGTTTATGTAATGCACATCTTTCTGGCTCCATGCTTGAGGAACACTGCGCCCTAGATACTAAAGGGCACGCTACCCTTGAGCGTGTGGTGCGCAATTTTGGCCTCTCCGCACGTTCTTATACGCGCATATTGCGTCTTGCCCGCACCATTGCTGATCTTCATGAACAAGAGCATATTACCCATAACCATATTCATGAAGCGGTGTCTTTGCGCGTACTGGACAGACACAAGGCTGTATAATTTTTTTAAAAGCCTCATCTATCCGCCCAAAAAACAAAGTATACACTCTTATTTTTCACCTATACTTACCATTACCACTGTAAAAAACATCGACACATCTGTCGGTTTTCTTTACACATCTTCAAGACCTTACAAAATAAACCCTATCATTTCAATATGTATACTCATGGAATACTTCCTGCATAACTTTCTCAAATATGCGTGAGTATCTATTTCTCATAACAACTTTATGCAGGAGAGTTTATGAAAAAGATTCTTAGTGCCTCTCTAATTACCACAGTGTTATTGTGTTCCCTAGGGACGGCTTCAGCCGCAACCATAGACCATTGGGATTACAGTCTAGAAGGTTCATTCAGTAACGTTAAATTTAGTAAAAGCACGGGCTTTTGGAACAAAGGCGTTAAATACGCCAGTGACACACATCTACTATGGGGTGATTCCTACAGAAATTATAGTTCCTTAACACTTCATACAGGTACAGGCTCAAGTACAGATAGTAGTGCCACAGCCATGACTCATCAGAATAAAGCTATTAGTTCTAGCGTTGCAAGTCTTACCAAGGGAAGCATGTCTCTGGATTTTGATTTAACCAAAGCCAATGGTGTAGCCATTGATCTTGACCCATTTACCTACAACTTTGACTTCATGTTCAGCGAGACGCTAAATAGTAGTAAAAATCCCAACGATAGATTTGCCGTTATCACCAGTGATTTTAACCCCGTAAGCGAAATAGCCACTTTTCAATACGGAGATGACTATTATCTCTTGTCTCTTGCTTTAGAGCTAGATACTTTTACCTATAAAAACGACACCTATTATGGCTTTAGTACAGCGGAAGGCGAAATATCCATGTTAGACTTTACTTGGTCTGTAGAGCTCATTGACACCATTAAACTCAATGACCCAAGCCCCACCCCTGAACCGGCCACCATGCTCCTCATGGGCATAGGCCTTGCCGGTATGGGATATGTAAAGCGCCGCAAGAAGTAAACACATAGAAGCAAACACGCATAGATTCCATAACATCAGGCTCCATAGCATTAAGCTCCCTCTACTCCGTAGCTGGGAGCTTTTTTACCCCCTTTTTTCTTGTACATTGGCATTTTTTACGCCCAAAAAAAGAGCCCTTTTCAGAAAAAAGGGCCCTTTAAAATCAGAGTAAATTGGGTTTAGAAAGTAAAGCGAAGACCTAAACTAAACTCATGGGCGCCGCTAAATCCACCAATAATATCATCACCGCCACTGCCAAGGCCTAAATAACGATAGCCTAAATCAGCGGATACATTGTCAGTAAATGCGTAAGATACACCGCCGCCAACTTGCCACGCAAATTCAGTGCTGTAGCCTTCTGCACTAGCATGAGCAACGCGAGCACCAACATCATTATATCTATCAGCCGTAGCAAAGCTACGCACAAATGCCATCCCCACACCAGCACCTACATAAGGCGTAAAGTCACTGCTGTTGCGGAAGTCATAATACACATTGAAAAGCAAGGTCTGTACATTAACTTTGGCATCAAGATTTACCCTATGGGTACCTATGGCGTAGTCTTCGTCGCCGGTCCAGTCTGAGCGAAGGGCATATTCTAGCTCAGCGCGTAAGGGCACATCAAATTTATGATAAAAATCATAACCCACAAAAATACCACCACCAATGGTATTTTGCCATCCACCAAAGTCATCGTAAGAATTAACATCAGCCCAATGCCCTTGAATGGAATCAATAAATTTCACACCCACGTAC
>CAYJPR010000062.1:0-6682 GCA_964372075.1 uncultured Desulfovibrionaceae bacterium
CTTTTGCGCTCATCTGCCCAGCGGTCAAGTTTAGTCATTTCTTCGTCAAAATAGCTAGCATGACGTGTGGCTATGGATTCAAGTAAGGCGTCCTTTTCTTGAGTATATTGCGTAGTAAGCGGAGTTACTTCAGCAAGAGATGCATCCATGCTTGCAGGAATATCAAAAAATTTACGTGCTATTTCAGGCGGTATCACTTCACCTGTGTCTGTCACAGCAAGTAGCAAAAGATGCTCTTCTTGTTCTAAGGCGTGCACGCATATTTTATGCACACAAAGTGTACCCTTTTTTCCTAAGAAGGCTTCAAGGGCAGAAATCTTTTTAGTATCACGAGAAAGCTCAAAGCGCAGTACTGTTGTGGGTGTAGCTTGCGTCTTTGCTTGCTGTACAACCCACTGTCCAAGCGGATGGGACAAGCTGTATCGTTGTTTTTGCCCTGTAGCTTCTGTTATGGCATATTCCCCCAAAAGAACTTCTCGCAAAGGACTTTTGCGTAAGGAAAAGTGTAAAGAAGCATCATCAAAAGAGGCAAAAGGTGCTAGATGGTACTTACTAAGCTCCCAAAACATAATACCATGTGCATCTAAAGCTGAGCGTGTTTCCGCCTTATAGACTTGTAGTTTTTGGGCAACTTCAGCGTCAAAGTTTTCTAAAAGCTTTTGCCGAGTGGAATATAAAGAGGCGTCTATGTGCTCAGAAAGCTTTTCTTGTAGTACATCAAAGGATGCTTGAATCTCTTGTGGGGTGCGGCATGTTTGATAAATTTCTGCAATACGTTTTTCAAAATCCACACCGGACTCTATGCTGCCGAGAACTTCGTCGCTAGCTCCAAAAACACCACTAAAAAGCTTAAACTTTTCAGAAAGAAGCTCAAATACACGTCTATCAGCGGCATTATTACGATTTAAAAAGTTTACCACTACCACATCATGCTTTTGCCCATAGCGGTGACAGCGGCCTATGCGCTGTTCAATACGTTGTGGGTTCCAAGGCAAATCATAATTTATTACTAAGGAGCAAAATTGCAGATTGATACCTTCACTAGCGGCCTCTGTGGCAATCATGATGCGGGCACTTTCCCTAAAGGCTTCCACCAGTGCTGCGCGGACATCCACATCTCTGCTACCGGTGACTTTAGAAGTTCCTTTGTATTTCTCTTTCCACGCTTGGTAAATGGCTGTGGTACGCGCGTCATTATTGGAACCGTTAAATAAAACAATTTCCTCTGCATAGCCCTGTGAGCAAAGAAGCTTATAAAGATAATTTTGCGTTTTGCGCGATTCTGTAAAAATAATAGCTTTGGGCGCACCACCATGGGCTTCGGTCATGGCAAAGCCTTCTTCCAAGGCATGGAGCAAGGCGGTACCTTTAGAATTTTGGCGTATACTTTCAGCGCGAAGATGCAAAGTTATCAAAAGCTCGCGTTCTTCACGTAAAAGCTGTTCTTCTTCAAGAGTGGGAATGGTCTTGCCCCGGATACCAAACAGCGCAGGCTCTTCTTCTAGAGTTATGCTTTCATAATCATGCGTTAAGTCTTCAAGTTCTTTACGAGCAACATCCCCTTCTTTGTGCTCAGCATAATTGAAGAGCGCAAATTCAACCCTGTCGAGCATGGTTTTTAAAGCACCGGCAATGGCAAAACTTGAAGAAGCCAAAAGTTTACGCAAAACAAGAGTTATAAGCCCACGGTTATTGGCGGGCAATGACCAAAGATTTTCACGTTGTAGAAATTCTGAAACTTGCGTGTATAAGTCTTCTTCTTCCGGGGAAAGAGTGAAATCTTGGGTTAAAGCGCGGCGTTCTGTATAGCGAATGTACTCTGTTACTTGACGGCGTAATGTGCGCTTACAAACAGGGGCAAGGCGTACTTTCATATCTGCTAGAGCAGCAGATGTGGGCTTGCTAAACTGCGCCCTAAAGGTTTTAATATCGCAGAAAATATGTTCATCTATGAAACTCAGGAGGCCATACAGCTCTTCCAAAGAATTTTGTAAGGGGGTGGCCGTGAGTAATAGCTTGGGGGCGTGGGCAAGGGAGTGTTTGAGCTCTTTGGCTGTGGTAGCGCCTTTTTTATGCACATTACGCAAGCGGTGCGCTTCGTCCATAACCACCAAATCCCAATCTATACGTGAAAGCAGTTCTGACTTTTTACGTGCAAAGTCGTATGATATGATGATGAGTTGCGACGCATTAAAAGGATTATGCTGCCCTTGGGAGCAACACAGTTCAAAGTAAAGCTTATCCATGATGACGGACGGTAAGGCGAATTTGTCCAGAAGCTCTTGCTGCCACTGGGTGCGCAAAGAGGCAGGAGTAATGATAAGAATATGCCTTTTTTGCTCTGCCCATTTTTGCGCAAGGACAATACCCGCCTCAATGGTTTTGCCAAGACCTACTTCATCGGCAAGCAAGGCTCCTTTAGACAAAGGCGACCGAAAAGCAAAGAGCGCCGCATCAACCTGATGAGGATTCAAGTCTAGCTTTGCACCAAGTAGCGTGGACGCAAAACGTCGCACATCATCCGATGGACGCTGTAGGGAGAGCTCTTCCGCAAAGAGCTTAGCATGGTATGGAGTGAGCATGTCGCATTGTAGCGTGATGAATGGAAAATATCAATGGGGTAACATCGCTACACTATTAAAATATCATTACATATACGATAAAACACAGCACTCACAAAACTTCAACTTGTTGATATAGTATAATTTTGATATATAAAAAAATTATGGATTCAGGGTATTAAGGAATGTTATGGAGGAATTAAATGAAAATTGATATTAAAAATTTTATGGCATTGAAAAATATAGATTTTGAAATACAAAAAGGGATAAATGTTGTTGCTGGAAAAAACGGAAGTGGTAAATCGCAACTACTACTTGCTATAGCTCATAACGGAAACAAGCATTCAAATGGACATTACTACTTCTTAGACCAAGTAGAGTATCAAATTGATAAATCCAATAAAGAAAGCAATGGCAAAATTAATGGTGTTAAGATATCACCTGAGCCAATGATTACAAATTATAGGCAATCAATTAGGAATTTAGCATCTGATAATAAAAAACAAGAATATGGCTTCCAAAAACCACTGTCATCATTTGATTTTATTTATACTAACAGCCATTCAATCACCTTAAAAAGATACGAGGACTTATTTTCACTTATTACTACATTAAAAATTGCTGGAACTGTGCATGAGTCGAATGATAAAGATAAAGAAAATTGGAAAATAATTATAGATGGATTTTTTACTGTTTTTGATAAAAAACTTGAATCTAGAAGTGACATAAACGGTACTAAAATAGGGATTATGACATCTAATGATATTTCAAATTTCTATCAGTTAAGTACTGGTGAGTTGGAATTTTTAAGTTTACTTACGGATTTAATTTTATTTAAAGATAATGATAAAAACCCTCATTTAATATTAATTGATGAATTAGATTCACATTTTCACCCAGATTTACAAAGAAAAATAATTGAAGTAATAAGTGGTTTATGTGAAGAAAAATATGTAATTATAACTACTCACTCGCCAGCAGTTATGATGTCTGTATCCTCTGATAGACTTTTTTATCTTGAAAAAGATATAGATTCTAAAAATGAAGATGGTAAATATAGGAATCAAATCACTAAAATATCTGATGATATACAAGTTTTCAACAAAATAACTGAACTATATGCAGGCTTCTCAACTGATTTTAGATATAATAAATTTATTGAAGATGCTTTTAAGTACGAATTATTAAAATATGCAAATGAGTGTTTAAGAGAGCCAGATGTATTTGACGCTTCAAAAGGTAAAGAAAATGACCCACAAGTTTCTGCAATCCAAAACTTTATTCTTGGCTTAGAAGTTGAAGAACCTAAAATTGTAGAGATTGGCTGCGGTCTTGGAAGAACTCTAGCGTTATTTAAATCAATTGATGAGGAAACTGTAGCTAAAATATCTTATTACGGAATTGATATCTGTGAAGAAAATCTTAGTGGAATAGATGCATATGCAACTAAAATTGGTCTCAAAGATAAACTAAAATCATTCGAAGCTAAACTAAGTTTTAGAAACTTAAATGCTGATATATGTATCTTTGCAAATGTGATTCACGAGCTACCACGTAAAGATTTTTGTAAAACACTTAATAGTTACATTAAACACCTGAAACCAAACGGAAAGATTTTTGTGTTAGAATGCTTAGAATTACCAGTTGGAGAAAAGAATTATGTAATATTTAACTTAGAAGCTTTAAAAATATTATTTTCAAATGAGATAAAAAATAAAAATGTAATATTTAAAAGCGCTTCACCATCTACACACAGCGGAATACCTCTTATGAATGCAGTTATAACTGTAAAAAATCCTCAAAGTGTTAATCTCACAAATTGTAATCTTATTTCTGCATTAAACAAGGTTATTGAGCATGAAAAGAGCAGAATTGAGAAACATTATTTTTCAGAAATACCACTTCGTAGTATTGCTTTTGCAAGTGCTGTGCACAACTTAGCTAACGCGCAAATGGATATAATGAATTTATCCTGAAATGAATTAAATAGTAGGTGAAACCGCAGGCACTGGTTGATAATTTTTATTTACATACCTGTATTTATTTATTCTATTCTTCATGGTCAGCCTTGCACAATTTATATACTGACCACACGTTTACTCCCATTTCCTCCGCTATAGCGGCAGGGCTTGCTCCAGCTTTGAATTTTTCGCGGATAGTTATTTTGTCCTTTTCAGAAACTTTGCTTGGGCGTCCCAGCTTGCGACCTTCTTTTTTCGCACGTTCAATGCCTTCTTGTTGGCGTTCACGGATGAGGTTGCGTTCAAACTGTGCAAAGGCTCCCAGAATTTGAAACAGCAATTCCTGCATGGGGGCTGGAGCCCCCTCGCTTTTACTGGGGAACAGCATGTTTTCTGCGTGAAAATGCACCGCTACCCCTTTAATATTCAATTCCTGTACAGTGGTTTGCAATTCAATCAAACTACGCGCCAAACGGTCGATGCTATGCACATGGAGGGTATCCCCCTCACGCAGATATTCCATACATGCTTTTAGTGCAGGACGTGATTGCGCGGCGGCGCTGATTTTCTCTTTAAATACCTTATCCAGCGGCACAGCGTGAAGTTGTCGGTCAGTGTTCTGGTCGTAGGTACTGACGCGGATATATCCAATGTTTGCCATTTATTATTCCTTTTTAATTTTCAAGAAAATACCATATTTATTATCACTTATCCAAACTCAAGAACGCGAGTCGCTTCCACTACCACTTCTGTGGTCTCAGTACGTACCAAGCGCGTAACAGCCACTTTTTTCTCTGCCTTGTATTCCTCCAGCGTTTTAGGCTCCCATTCAGACTCATAGCCATGGTCTTCTTGCATACGCTTTAGCTCACGCAGAACAGCGGCGTGATTGTCACGCACAAGCCCTAACTCATCCAACTGGGCAAAGGGTTTTTCCAGTTCCTTCTGTACATGTGGCAGTTCTTCTTTTTCACGCTGATGCACAACTTTGTCCATGGCGAGCTTGGCATCAAAGTCACTTTCCAAGAAGTTGTCCATGCGCTGAAAAAGGCCGTTCAAGCTGACCTTATCGTCATAGGAGTACACCAAATTCTTAGGCGCATATTTGGTGCCCGATGTGTTTTCCATGACAAATTGAAAGCCGTCATTGGCATTGGTGGGGGTATATTTCATGGAAACGTCAAAACCGCGGTATTGCCCAAAAGGTACCAGTTCGCTTCTGTTTTTCATAACAGACTTAGCTCCTTCGGTGAAGAGCTGACGCAAGGCTTCGCTATCTTTGGCGGTAAGCGTTTTCCCCTGTGACAACACTTCGATGACGATTTTTTCCTTATCATTCTCCGTAATTTTCTTGGTATGCGTGTCGCGCAGGCGTGTATTTTCCTCATGGGTCTTTTGTGCCAGGACAAAACGCTCATCGGTATTGCTCAGATACTTCATACGGTCAGCTAATCTGTGCTTGGAACGCATAAATTGCGCCGAAAGGGCTTCCAATTTACGCTTTTCCGTATTGAGGTTCACTTCCATGAGGATAAGCGGATTACCGCTGGCGGCGGCCTTCATCTCAGCGGCATTACTGGCTTCGGATTGAATATCGTCAATATTGCGCTGTAAAACATCGCCTTTACGGAATTGCTCAATGGCGGCGGCCTTATATTCTATGGTCTGCCATTGCCGCGCGTCATAGGTCTGTTTTGTGGCATAATTGTATATCTCCACCTCAAAATTAGGGTCTTTTTTGTACAATTCATTACCTTGGCGAATAATGCGCCCATTGCGCTGTTCAAGGTCAGAGGGACGCCACGGCGCGTCCAAATGATGCGCCGCCACCAAACGCTCTTGCACATTCATGCCTGCGCCCATTTTTGCCGTGGAACCGATAAGCACACGGACATTGCCCTTGTTCACATCCTCAAAAAGCTTGGCTTTACGCAAATCCGTGTTGGCACTGTGAATGAAAGCTATTTCACTGTCGGGAATGCCTTTGGCCACAAGTTTCTTTTTAAGCTCATCATAGACGGAAAAATCCTTGGAACCCAGCCCCGCAAGGATTTCATCCATATCCAAAATAGTATTGTCTTCAAGCTCCGCATCATTCTCAAGCGAAGTTTCTTTTTTAATCTCTATATCTTCCGCAATATCCTTTGCCTTATTGAGTTT
>CAYJPR010000063.1:0-6669 GCA_964372075.1 uncultured Desulfovibrionaceae bacterium
TGAGGGGGAGGGTCTGGGAGGGGGAACTTTTTTTTTCTAAAAAAAGTTCCCCCTCCCAGTAAAAATCAACTTCTACATAACATCCCACACGGCGCCTTCAGGCGTATCGCGCAGTTCAATGCCCATGCTTGCCAATTCATCGCGAATGGCGTCAGAGCGGGCAAAGTCTTTATTTTGGCGTGCCTCTAAGCGATCTTGCAGGGCTTGCTCTATGCGGCTCACATCAATGTTTTTGCGTTGAGCTTGCATGGTGCGTAAATCCAAAAGGAATTGCTTGGCATCTTGCTGGAAAAGCCCCAAAACTCCGGCCCAAGAGCGTAAGGTTTCGCGGAAAAGGAGCAAGAGAGCCGGCATACCTTCGCTATTTTTGGCAGCTTTATCTTCCATGGCTCTGTTGACCACGCGTACCATGGCAAAGATATGCCCAAGGGCGGCGGCAGAGTTACAATCGTCCAGCAGGGCTTGATCTATCTCTTTAATAAGGCCCTGTAATTCTGTTTCATAGCTTTCTGGGAAAGGAGATTTCTTCCAATTGTCCCGCATAAGGGCTTGTTCCACATCGTGTAAGCATTGGTACACACGCTTTTGACCGCGCTCGGCTTCATCCATGCTTTGATCTGTAAAGTCCACAGGGCTACGGTAATGCTTGCTGAGCAAGAAGAAACGTAAGCTTTCGGGCAGGTATTGCGCTAAAATATCACGAATGGTGGTGAAGTTATTGAGCGATTTGGACATCTTCTCAGAGTTGATTTGCACAAAGCCGTTATGTACCCAGTATTTGGCTAATTCCTTACAGGTGCAAGCTTCTGTTTGAGCAATTTCATTTTCATGGTGCGGGAAGATAAGATCTTGTCCGCCGCCGTGAATGTCCAAGGGAAGATATTTTTCGCTCATGGCAGAGCATTCAATGTGCCAGCCGGGGCGTCCCTTGCCCCAAGGGCTTTCCCAAAAAGGCTCACCGGGTTTGGCGCCTTTCCACAGAGCAAAATCTAGGGGATCTTCCTTTTCTTCACCGGGGGTGACACGGGCGCCGGCTTGTAAATCGTCAAGACTGCGGCCTGAAAGTTTACCGTAAGGCGCATAAGAACGCACGCGGAAGTACACATCGCCCGAAGGGGTAGAGTAGGCTTTTCCATCGGCAATGAGGCGTTCACACATGGCTTGCATTTCAGCAATATAATCGGTGGCGCAAGGTTCTTCATCGGCGCGTAAAACGCCTAATCTGTCCATATCTTCATGGAAGGCTTGCATATAGGTTTGGGCCACTTCACGCCAATCTCTATTTTCTTTGTTGGCGCGATTGATAATTTTATCATCTACGTCGGTAAAGTTACGAACAAATTTTACATTCAAACCGCGATGGCGAAAGTGACGTACCATAACATCAAAAACAAGGGCAGAGCGAGCATGACCTATATGACAGTAATCATAGGCGGTTATGCCGCACACATACATATTTACTTTGCCGGGATTTACAGGAACAAATTCTTCTTTCTTGCCACTTAATGTATTGTAAATTAACATTTTTTCTCCAAAAAACAAAGGCTGGTGAATAGCTAGATTGCGCTGAGCGCTTTATTTATCAAAAAAATCAATACGGCGTTGATGCCTGCCGCCTTCAAAGGGTGTGCTTAAAAATAATTGCACCATATCTAAAGCAAGGCCGGGGCCGGTGACGCGTTCGCCAATACAGATGACATTGGCATCATTATGTTCGCGTGTGGCGCGGGCTTGAAATTCATTGGCGCATAAAGCCGCACGAATGCCTTTGTAGCGATTGGCCATGATGGACATGCCTATGCCGGTGCCGCAAATGAGAATGCCCTTAGCTTCAGGGCTATCTTGCAATAGGCCTTGGCAAAGGTTTTGGGCAAAGACAGGGTAGTCACAGCTCTCGGTGCTATGGGTACCGTGATCGTGTACTTTATGGCCTTGGGCCTCCAATTGGTTTACCACAAGGTTTTTGAGGGCAAGACCGGCATGGTCAGAAGCAATATGTACGGACAAAGACATGAATTTCTCCTAAAATCTAGAGCTGGTTTGGGTTTAAATCTTCCAGAGGGTAGACAACCGTCTCTTGGGGCAAGATAAGTCTCATTTGCTCCGGCGTAAAGAGGTTGAGGTCAGATGCACGCTCTTTTACTATGATAATGGCTTTGCGATCTGAGGCTAAGTGTCTAATATATAATTTGTATGTTTGTTCTTCGTGTTCTTTATAAGAAAATTCCATGGTCCAGCCGGTGGAATTGTCTTCTTGCCAAAAAATGGGCTGTCCCAAGGCATTAAGCACCAAGGTTCCGCGCATGGGGCCGTCTTCTAGGGCATAGGCCACGGCGTCTTCTGGCAACTCCGGAAAGCCATACAGCGCTAGATCTGTCTCCTTAAGGGGCATGGGCTTGCCGTCAAATTGCAAACCAAAGACCGTGGCATAATGACCTTGTAAAAGTAAGCTCACATGTTCGAGACTGAGGGGCAGGGGAATGCCTATGTTGAAGGAAGTTTTCTTGGCGCCTTCTTGAGCGTAAGCCACTTCTTCTTGAGGAATATAGAGCATAAAGCCTTGAGGGCTTTCTAAAATTTTGGCTACAGTAATGCCCACAGAAGCGCTGATATCAAGGCGCAGGGTTTGCGATGAATTACCCCAAAGTAGGGCCGAAACGCGGTCGGTTCGTCCTTCTGTGCCATAGCGCAAGCTGAGCGCATTACGAAAGGGCTTATTGAGGGTTTGGGCGCTTTTGGCATAATTTTTCCATAAAGCATCGGCGTCGGAGTCTATGGGGCCCATGGAGGGCTTGGCACAGGCACATAGGCCCAGCATAAGCAGGCCTAGGCTAAGGCGAGAGAGTGTATTTTTCATAATAATATTTTATAATTGATCTTGTTTATATTTTATGGTGTCTGCATTGGAGGGGGAGAGGTTCAAAGCTCGCACATAGCCCCTATGAGCACCTTCAATATTGCCAAGGCTACGGGCAATATCGCCATAATGTTCCCAAATGGTAGCTTCTGGCTCACCCTGGGCGGCCACAGCTTGTTGTATAATTTCCCATGCTTCTTCGCGTTCACCGGCCTTAAAGAGAGCCCAAGCTAAAGAATCTAAAATATAATTACTATTGGGAGATAAAGCATTAGCTTTGCGTAAAAGTGCAATGGCGCGTTGAAGCTCCTTACTTTGCTCGGCTAAAGTATAGCCAACGTAGTTAAGAGCTTGCACATGCTCAGGCTCTTGCTTTAAAAGTACTTCCATGGTCTTGAAGGCATTTTTCTTATCTCCGCTTTGATCCAATACGGAAGCAAGTAAAAAAATCACTTCGCCTTCATGGGGCCAGCGTTCTTTTATTTCAGCTAAGAGATAAAGCGCTTCGTCAAACTGTCCCTGACTGCCTAAAATGGCCACTTCTGTGGTCCAAAATTGCATATTATCTGCATCAATTTCTTTGCCAAGGCGTGTTTCTTCCAAGGCTTGAGGAAAATTCCCCGTATCCATGAGGAGTTTTGTGCGCAAAAGCAAGGATCTGGAAAATTCCTCATGGTCTTCGTCAATATGCGTTAGCCAGTCATAGGCCTTTTGAGCATCTCTATCGCGCTCAAAGGCAATGGCCGCCAAATAAAAATACAAATCTTGAGGAGCGTCTTCCATGTCAGCCAGCCCAAGTAAAATGGGTTCAGCCATGTCGTAGAGTTCTGCGTCCACAAACATGCTGGCCACGGTGATGGTCAGCTCTGGTGTCATGGGGCTGTTTTCAAAAAGCTCCAAAGCTTTTTCTGTTTCCTTTAGGCGCAAGGAAAGCAAAATAACGCGCACAACTAACTCAGGGTTAGTGCCGTAAGTATCCAATATGCTTTGGTAGGTATCGCGCGCTTTGCGAAAATCTTTATTTCGCTCATATAAAAAAGCTAAATCATTGAGGGCTTCAATGAACTCAGGATCTTTTTTGATGCTTGCTTCGAGGTACGCTCTGGCTTCGTCCTGACGTTTGAGGCCCACAAGGGCTTTGGCATGATAATAATCTACCAAGCTAGTACGATCTTTTTCTTCTATGCTACGTAAAACGTTTTCTGCTTCGCTAAAGTTACGTTCATGGGCAAAGAGAATAGAAAGTTCCACCTTGGCATCTGATACGTCGGGGTAAGCCTTTATAAAATTTTGCATATGGGAAATGGCGGCAGGGGTGTCGCCGGTTTTTTGCAAAATTTCAGCATAGAGCAAGTTAAGGGGAATAGAATCTTCATGCGCCTCTAGGCCTGTTTTAAGTAAGGGCAACAAAGGGCGAGCGCTATTTTCCAAAGCCCAAATGCCTGCATCTATATACACAGTAGCAGGCGGATTAAAGGCTGTTAACTTATCTAAACTTTGCACCAGAAGGCGTACATCATCTTTGAGTAAAGCGTGGTTAAAGACCAAATACGTAAAGATGGTCTGACTGGAAAGCGGCGGCTCAGAAGGGGGAACAGGCGCACGCTTTTCAGGGTTAGTGGCGCTTTCTGTCTGTGTATCTACGCTAGCACAACCACCACAGCCTATGAGCAGGCAAGAGGAAAGCAGTATAATACAGAGGAGGCTGTGTCTTACGGTGCTGTTCATATTAGGTATTTATCCATTCTTCTGAGAAGTCTTTTATATCATTGCTAAGGTGTTGACGTAGCTTTTCTAGCAAACGCGCTTCCAATTGACGCACTCTTTCTCTGGTGACATTATATCTTTCGCCAATTTCGCGCAAGGTAACAGGTTCATCGGTGAGCAATCTATTTTGCAAAATATAATTTTCTTTTTCGTTAAGCTTGGGAATAATGCTTTCCAAATGCATTTGAATAAGAGCGGCAATTTCGCTGCTGGCAATACTATCTTCTACGCCTGCGTCTAAAGCCGGTAAAAAGTCCATGCGTGAAGCGCCGCCAGAGGCGTCATTTACTTGCATATCTAGCGACATGTCCGAAGCTCCAAGGCGTTGGTCCATTTCGTGAATTTGGTCTACACTTACCCCAAGCTTTTCAGAAAGCATGGCCGCATCTGGGTCAAAGCCTTGTGAAATAAGCTTTTGTCTCTCTTTATTCAGGTTAAAAAAGAGTTTACGCTGTACTTGGGTGGTACCAATTTTTACCATGCGCCAATTATTCATAATGTATTTGAGAATATAGGCTTTAATCCAAAAGGCGGCATAGTAAGAAAATTTAATGCCCTTATCGGGGTCAAATTTATTGACGGCGCGCATAAGGCCCACGTTGCCTTCTTGGATAAGGTCCAGCACATTTTGCATCCAGCGGCGCTGAAAATCCATGGCAATTTTTACCACAAGGCGCAAGTGGGAAGATACCAGTCGAAAGGCTGCGTCGGTGTCGCCATGGTCACGCACGCGCTGGGCCAAGGCTTGCTCTTCATCGGGCTGTAGCATGGGGAAGCGGCTTACTTCCTTCAGGTACAGATGTAAATTGTCGCGACTGGTGCTTACACGTGCCAAAGCTTGTGGACGAGTGGGAGATTTATGCCCTTGTGTGTGTGCACTGCCGTGATCGTCATGTTCATGCACGTCCTCATGCACATCATGATCTAGATCATCCATATCGAGATCTACATCTGTGTCTAAATCTTCAGATATATCTTCATCTAAATCGTCTTCAAGGGCGTTGGCCGTCACGTCTAAAGTGACGTCTAACACGGGAGTGTCATCGTCTACAATGAGGGACTTATCGTCCTTGGGGGCAACTTTTTGAGAACGCTGTTGGAGGTCCTTTTCTGGCTGAAGGAGCGCAGATTCGGGCGCAACAATTTCCACTTCTACATTTTTTTTCTTGGCAGAAGAGGCGGCAGAAGCACTTTTGGCAGGGGCTTTCATACTCTTTTTCATAATATTCTCGATAGTTGAGTTGCTGTGACAGCTGATGTCGGGGCTGCAGGAGAGGATGCGTTTTTCGTTTGTTCTTTTTGCATTTTTTAAGTAGAAATGTGCGACTAAGGCGCAATTGGGATGAGCACACCTTATGTGTATCATAAAAGCTTGCCCTTGCACAGCATAAAATACATGCTTTCAAGGATTTTTTTTCTCCCGCACTTTAGGTATAAAATACGAAAAAAAAAGATTTTTTTAGGCTTTTTGTGGGAAAAGACTTGTTTTCTTGTGGCATTGCCTGTAGAAATTTTTTTTTAAGAAATTTGACAGATAAAAAATACAATATAATTTATTATGTTGGGAATAATACCCTAAATAGAGAATAAGGATAGTGCAACATGAGTGATTTTTGTCATGCTTTACAGCAAGGGCGGTTTTTATTTTTAGATGGCGGCATGGGGACCATGTTGCAAGCCGCCGGTTTGCCAGCTGGTATGAGTCCAGAAGAATTCTGCATGGAACGCCCGGATATTTTACGTGATATTCATACTGCTTATGCTCATGCCGGTGCTGATGTGCTTATTACTTGTACCTTTGGGGGTAATGCTCTTAAGCTCCCTAAAGGGTTAGATGTTTTTACTTATAACTCTCAAATGGCCAAAGCTGCTCGCGCCGCTGCGCAAAGCGTAGGGCGTAAGGTTTTTGTGGCCGGTGACTTAGGTCCCACAGGCTACTTTGCCAGACCTTTGGGTGAGCTTGAGCCCAGTGCGCTTATGGCGGCCTATAGTGAACAAGTACGCGGCCTTTTGCACGGCGGCGTGGATGTATTCTTTATAGAAAC
>CAYJPR010000064.1:0-6658 GCA_964372075.1 uncultured Desulfovibrionaceae bacterium
AGCGAAAACCAGGAGCGCAATTTCTCCTCTCACTATCCTTACAAGCTTCTTCTTTGCCGGCTAAATGCAGCACATATCCATGAGCATCTGCCACAGCCACGGTAAAGGTATCCACCGCGAGAAGCTTTTGTAATTCCATATAATGCGGCCATAATACTTCCAGTAAAACGGCATTTTCTTGATACCTTTTGGTGAGTTCTTCTTCGGAAAGCCGTCTTTGTGTGCGAGAACGAGTATCTACACTTATGCCGCGAATGCGTGACCTTTCATGCGAGCTTACAATGGCTTGTTGCAGGTCAAAGGGAGGATTTTCTAAAGTCATTATACATCCTATTTGTTCAAAAATGAAACATGTTCAAATTTGAAACATAAAATTGCGTATTGAATTTACAACATAAATACGCTTCGCCGTCAAGGCATGTTTCAATTTTGAACACTTTTATCTATGTACATTGTATACTGCCCTAACGAAGCCTGAGCCTTTCACTTTCTACCTTTTTGCATATTTTCACCACTTTTTATACAAAAAAGTCTTTTATAAGTCCATCTCACAAAGGCTAACCGCATGATAATAGCTGTAAATAGTGTACTTCACGCATCTTGCCTACTTACAATCTTTGAACGGCCCCCTGCTCCAGTGGCATATTTTTTGCTCATGGCAAGAGTCAACCGTTCAACTTTTTACCATTGGTGTTCCAAGGAGATTTAGTTATGAAGCGTTTACTATGTTGTGCTTTTGCAGCCACCTTACTTGTATCTAACGTTACAGCAGCCTGTGCTGAAACATGGAAATTCTCACACATGCGCCCTCAAACAGCTCGCATACATGAGGATGTTCAAAGATTTGCTGATGGCATGAATAAAGCCACCGATGGTGAAATAAGCATAAAAATTTACCCAGCTAATGCTTTGGGTGATTATACTGTTGTACAAGAGCGCGTTGGTATTGGCGCCATAGACATGGCCTGTCAAACGGCATCCGCCGCTGCAGACAGACGCATGCAAATTGTATCCTTCCCTTATCTTATGAAAGATTGGGCCCAAGCCAAAGCTAACTTTGTCACCGGTGCTCCTTTCCAAAAAATTATTGCTGACATTTATGCTAAGCAAGGCATTACCCTACTTGCCGCTTACCCCATGTACTTTGGCGGTATAGCTTTAGCTAAAAAGCCTGAAAACTACCAAAGCCCCACCACCGCAAAAGGCTTAAAGCTTCGCGTGCCCCCTGCAAAAACTTTCCAGCTTATTGCTGATAATTCCGGTTTCATTGGCACCCCCTTACCTTTCTCTGAGGCCTTCACCGCCATGCAAACCGGCGTTGTAGACGGCGTACTTGGCGCCGGTGCAGAAGGTTACTATGCATCTTTCCGCGATATCACCAAGTTCTACATGCCTGTAAACACTCACTTTGAAGTGTACTTCCTTATCATGAATACAGAGCTTTTTGAAGAGCAATCAAAAGAGATTCAAGCCGCTATCCTTGCCACTGCCAAGGAATTTGAAGATCGCCGCTGGAGCCATGCAGAAGCAGATCAAACTCACTTTGAAAATGAATTGGCCAAATACGGCGCAGAAATTTTGCCGCTTAGCTCTGATGAATTAGGCGCTTATGCCAAGCATGTGCGTGAAGCCGCATGGCCTGTTGTTTTAGAAGATATTGGTAAAGAATGGGGTCAAAAGGCTCTAGATAGCATTCGCTAAACGTGTAACCACCTCCTGTTAAGATCTTTCTCGTCCATGAAAGGTCTTAACAGGCCGCTGAAAAATGTAATTTGCGTTGTCAGGCTTACTTTTTACTCCAGTTACGTATGTCTTACTACGTGCCTTTTGTAAAAAAGTTTGCTTTTCTCGCGCTTTACATTTTTGAACGACCTGTAGTGAAATTATGGAAATAGCTATGTCAGATATAAAAGAAATGATTACTATCCACATTGATGGGCAAGCCGTCTTGGTAGAAAAAGGAAGCACCGTGGCTTCGGCATTGGTGCGCCATAGCGCGCAGCCTTTTAGAAAGTCTCCGGCCACAGGCGAAGCGCGTGCTCCGCATTGCTTCATGGGTGTTTGCTATGAATGTCTTGTGGAAATTGACGGTGTGCCCAATCGTCAAGGCTGCCTCACTGAAGTACAAGCAAATATGAACATACGCCAGCAACATGATGTGGTGGCCCCGCCTCACTATCTTCATATAGAAGATGACCTTGCAAAGCCACACACATGCTCGTGCAAAGCTACCAATAATCAGGAAAATTAGAGGTTATTATGCAATTTTATGATGTTGCCATTGTGGGCGCTGGCCCTGCAGGTATGGCTTGCGCCGGTGAACTTGCCGGCCACGGCGTTACTGTTTTGCTGTTAGATGAGCAAACAAAACTTGGCGGACAAGTATACCGAAATGTACAGCACAGCACAGCTGCGCAAAAAGAACTCTTAGGTAGCGACTATACCGCCGGTTTACCCTTGGCAGACAGTATTGGCAGAACTCGCTGTACCTACCTTGCGGGCGCCTCTGTGTGGCAAGCAGAAAAAGAAGGAAGGCTTTTTTACTCCCAAAACGGCACATCACATAAGGTAGACGTTGCCTATATTGTCAACGCTACAGGCGCCATGGAACGCCCTGTTCCCTTTGCAGGGTGGACGCTGCCCAATGTCATCACCGCCGGCGGAGCAAGCAATGCCTATAAAGACTCTCACCACGTGCCCACAGGCCCTGTGGTATTGGCCGGTAATGGCCCTCTTCTATTGCTTGAAGCCGTGCATCTTTTGCATCTTGGTGTTAGCATTCATGCCATTTTAGACACCGGCCCGGCCCTACCCTCATGGAACGCACTTAGCAAACTCCCCAAAGCCCTGAGACGCGCCCCGTACCTTTTAAAAGGCGCCGCCATGCTTGCCACGTGCAAAAAGCATAAAGTACCGTACTACCATTCCATTCGTCATTTACGCGCCCATGGGGAGCACGCTGTAGAACGCGTAACAGCCACAAGCAAGGGCAAAGAGCTTTCCTTTGAAATTTCCACATTAATAACACATTTTGGCGTTATTCCGGCCACGGCTTTATGCAATCAAATAGGTTGCCGCCTCATGTGGAATCAAGAGCAACGCTATTGGTACCCTGTCACCGATACGTGGGGCAGAACCACAGAACATCGTATTTTTGCCACAGGCGACGGCGCCAGTGTGGAAGGCGCGCAAGCAGCGGCCTTGCGTGGCAGACTTTCCGCCCTTGAAATTGCCACATCTCTCGGGCGCATTTCAGCCAGTACCAGAGACACCTTGGCGGCTCCGCTCATGAAACAATTACAGCATGAGTGCGCCCCTCGTCCCTTTGTGGAAGCCATATTTACCCCCAGTGCCGACTGGTATCCTGTTGATGCAGATACGCTTATTTGTCGTTGCGAACATGTTACCGTGGGAGATGTACAAGAAGCAGTGCGCAAAGGTTGCACCAATGTCAATGACATAAAAGCTCTCATACGCACTGGCATGGGCCCTTGCCAAGGTCGCATGTGCGCCAATGGACTTACAGAAGTGGTAGCCGCCTTGCAAAATATCGCCCCTCACGACATGAAACCTTTACGCATTAGACCACCATTAAAACCCATTCCTTTACAAGAACTAGCCAAATTAGCTGAATTGCCAAAGGAGGGCGCATAATGCAACGTAATGATTTTGATGTAATAATTATTGGCGGCGGATTTATGGGTCTTGCCACAAGCCTTTTCCTTGCCCGTGGCGGTAAAAAAGTATGCATTATAGAACGCGATACCACAGCGCGCCATGCCTCTGGAGTTAATGCTGGTGGGGTGCGTGTTATGAACAGGCACTTTGCAGAATTGCCCATTAGCATAGAATCTCAGCGCATGTGGCGCCACATGGAAAGCCTAGTCGGTTGTGATTGCGGTTACCGTTCTTCCGGCATGATGTGCGCTTTAGAAACAGAAGCTGAGCTAGCCGACATAAACAAACGCCAAGCCACCTTAAAAGAATTAGGCTATCACTTTGAAGAATTGGTAGGTCAAGAACGCTTGCGTGAAATTGTTCCCGCCATTGCTCCCAAATTCATTGCCGGTGTGTATTCTAAGGGAGATGGCTTTGCCCTGCCCTATAAGGCGTGTAAAGCTTTTCATGTGAGCACCAAAGCCGCAGGCACAACTATTCACGAACATTGCCGCGTGGTTGGTATTGAACGCGAATCAGGGACTTTCCGCGTACGTGTGGATAATGGTAGCATTTTTACAGCACCGCAATTGCTTAATAGCGCCGGTGCCTGGGGTGCTGAAATTTCTGCCATGGCAGGAGATCCCATTCCCTTGGTGCGCAAAGCCATTTCCATGACCGTTACCGCACGTATGCCGCGTTTTATTACACCTGTGGTTTCAGGCTTGCACCGTGGCCTTTCCTTTAAGCAAATGGAAAATGGCACTGTGGTTATTGGCGGAGCGCGCCCAGCCCTTGTGCATCCTAGTAGCGGAGATGAGAATTATGACGACACGCGCATGGACACGCTAGAAATGTGCGATTCTGTGGCCACAGCGGCGGATTATTTCCCCATTATGAATACAGCCACAGTGGTTCGTTGGTGGGCCGGCTTTGAAGGTTATATGCCGGACAAACTTCCTGTGGTGGGCGCCTCACAAGCGGTGCAGGGCTTATACCACAACTGTGGCTACACAACTCACGGCTTCCAATTGGCACCCATGATGGGAAAAACCTTGGCAGAACTGATGCTTGGGAAAACACCTCAGCTGTCTTTGGATGCCTTTTCGCCTGCGCGTGAAAGCCTTCAAAAAAATCTTGAGAATCAAGGCAAAGCCGTTAAATCATCTTGGAATTAAAGATACCACTTTAAACCAGAAAATCTTCCTAAGCTTTGCCGAAAAGGGTGCGAAATACCTTTTTTGGCAAAGCTTAGACAAATGAATATTTATATTTCAAACAGTCAAATAAATTTTGCTCTACAAAATCCTTCTTCACATATAAAGTGCGCAAATAACCTTTATTGGAAAATGTATTTTTGCATAAAAGCATCATTGGAGAGTATTTCATATTCTCCTTGCACATTTTGTATAAGCCAATTCATACTTTTGCCATAATACGTTGTGCCCTCCTGACTATGTACGCGACCGTCTACACAAAAATTTTCTTGTGACTGTACAGCCCACCCATAAAGAGACCCCTCATAAGCCTCTTTTACGGCAATGGCTTGCGCTTGCGGCAGTGTGGACACATCTTCACTGCTAAAGTCTCTAGCATAGGTTCTTGCGAAAATATCGGCTTGGATAACATACACATCTTGGGAGGACTGAATTGCCACAAAATCGCCCGGCTTTCCTGAATAGTAGCCCTCTTTATTCCAAGAGGTAAATACCTTTACATATTCAGACTCTTCCAAACAAAAAGCTTGTATTTGCTTAGGCTTGCTTTGACAGCATTGTGCATACTCGCGTAAAGACACGCGTTTACCTGTGCTTTTATTAACTATTGTAGGATGATATGTACCATAAGGCGCATATATAAAATCGCCCTTAATGAAGGTTTTTGCAAAAACATCTCGCTTAATAGGATACACTTCAGCTTCTGTGCCAAGAAGTAAATAATTATCCTCTTGGCAGGTAACGGAAATATCGCCTTCAAGGGTACGTACGTCAATTTCCGTTCCTAAGCCAAAAACCTTTTCCAGCTCAATAAAAGCTTGAATTGTTGGCAATTTTCTATATACCTTACATCTAGTTACGTCTGGCCAGTGCTGTAAAGGCTCAAGGCTTGCACAATTGATAATGCGATGCAATTTATAATAGGCTTCTAAGCGCTCTTTGCAATAACTATCAAAGGGCTTATGGTCAAAGCGTTGCATATATTTTGTATGCGAGACAGTACCTCCGGCCTTCTCCATATGCCCGCCGCCGCCGCCTATGCCCTCAGTGAGCCAAGCAGCCACGTGAGGCGCTATGGTGTCTCTCGTAGTGGTGCGCACAGAAAGCTTCCAATCCTTGCTTTCTAAAGCAGTATAAGCCACCACGGCAGAAATTTTATCCACCTGTATCACAAGGTCTGCAATAACTCCCAACAAATTGGCATCACAGCTGGGTACGGGAATAATCACCACAGGAAAATCATCATGAATTTTGATAAGATCTTTTAAGGATGAGGAAGTTTTTATCAAGTCTTCCCAAGATAAGTTGGATAGACGTAACATTTTTATTATGTCTTCATTCACCACAAGGGCATTCCACATATCTTTATCTAAAGGGTGCTTAAGTTCGGAAAAACAGTTGGTATCCATAAGCAAGCCATAGTGCAAGGCTGTGGCAACATTTGTATCGCAAGTAAAATGCGCTCTACTTAATAAATCCCATATAAGCGTAGAACAAGAGCCAAGCCAAGGGCGTAAATCGCACAGCTCTGGCAAATCTGCCTCTTGTATGTGGTGATCGATGACCGCCACTTGCTGGGCCTCTACCCTTGTCACATTGCGCATACCGTATTGACAATCTACGGTTACTAAAATGCCGTCCCATACATGTAAATGCGGCTCATGAGTAATGGGTATTTGTAATTCAACTATCATAGCCAAAAGATTTGGCTTTGTTATGACATCGCCTTTATAGAAAAGCAGTGGCTCTTTATTATGTGCTTTGCAATACATATACAGGGCAAA
>CAYJPR010000065.1:0-6625 GCA_964372075.1 uncultured Desulfovibrionaceae bacterium
CTCATGGTGAAAAAATGAACACCATCAGTAACAACCTTGCCAACGTAAGTACCATCGGCTTTAAAAGCCAACGTATGGACTTTGAAGATTTTGTATATCAAGATAGCTTCAGCGGCGGCGGCCCCACTCAAATTGGTTTTGGCGTAGGTATTAACACCATCGTCACCGACTTTTCTCAAGGTTCTTTTGAGTCCACCAACAATGCCACTGACCTTGCCATTTCTGGCGATGGTTTCTTTAAAGTGGTCAATCCAGATACTGGCGCCGATTATTACACCCGCGCAGGTAACTTTAATTTCAATAACCAAGGCTTCTTGACTTTGCCTTCTGGCGAAGTATTGCAAGGCTGGCCTGTGGATAATATTGATACTCCCCTACCTGCCACCGGCATTAACCCCTTAGTTTCTGAGCCTAAAGGCATTCAAACTGTAGGCAGTGCCAAAGATATCGTGCTAGATACTTGGACCATCTTACCCAAAGCTACCACCAAAGTAGAATTTTCCGTAAACCTTACGGCTGAAGAAGGTCTTGATAAGAGCGTTGCTACTACAACCAATCCGCTTTTCGCCATGTCTGAAAGCTGGAATGGTAAGCATTCCATTGAAAACCCCGGCGATCCTGCTCTTTCTGAAGATGCCTATGTCTATCCTGCACATATTGAAGTGTATGATGAATCCGGTAATGTGCATAACCTTACCTGTTACTTTGACCAAGTACCTGCGACCACAAAAGACGCAGCCGGAAATGTTGTAGATGTTATTGATGGTCTTCCCACAGGCTACAAGGTGTATGAATACTTGCTCACCATGAATCCAGAAGAAGACGCTCGTTCCTTTGGTGGTACATACGACTCCACCACAGGCGTGCTCACCGGTGCCACGAGCTTCCAAGAAACAGAAGCAGCCGGTATTCTTATGAAAGGTACCATGATTTTTAACTCTTCCGGTGAATTAGTAAGTCAAACTTCTTACACCTATATGCCCAATGCAGACCTAGACCCAGGTCAAATGCCTGGAAATGGTGCTATAGACCCTGATAGCATTATTGATGCGGCAAAAAATGCTGCTGATATTGCTGTGGCAACTACAGCTAATCAAGATATTATAAAAAAGGCAGGTACGGATGCCGCAGATGCAGCACGTGATGCTTACGCTAAGGAAATTGCTGATGCATCGGGTCATGCAGTAGGCTCTACAGAGTATGATGATGCTTATGCTGATGCACAACAAGCCTTTATAGATGACGGTAGATATGCCTCTACTCAGGAAAAGGCCGCGCAAGCTAAAGAAGATGAGATTTACTTAGATGCTTATAATGGTTCTTATAATGGCGCCATTGCCACCAGCTACGGTCACCCTGACTCCGCTTTGTCTTGGCAGCCTACTCCTGTGTCTGATTCCGGTTACCCTGTCTTTACGGCAAACTTTTCCGGTCACCCCATGGGTAACTCAGTAAGTCAGTCGAAAATGGAAAGCGATCTTACCAATTCCAAGGAATCCGAAGATATTCTCATCGAATTTGACCTTGGTTTACAGTCTGAAAACCCAGTGGATCCTTGGGCCATGGGCGGTGTTGTGGGCTCCAGACCTTCTGGTACCACTTCCATGGCAGATGTGATGACGACCTTGGCCGGCGGCACAGCTTCTACCATTAGCTATAGTCAATTGGCTACTTTGGTACCTGTAGATCGCGCTGACGGTGCTTCCACCAGATTGGATGATCACAATAACATTAACTTTAGCTCGCAAAACGGTTATGGCTCTGGTAGCTTGTCCAATGCTCGCATCGACGCCAACGGCGTGCTCTACGGCATCTATAATAACGGCATCGAAATGCCCTTATACCAAATAGCCATGTACGACTTTGTAAATCCTCAAGGTCTGTACCGTGAAGGCGGCAACCTCTACTCTGAAACTGCCGAATCCGGTAGCATTCAGCAGGCGCAAGCCGGTATCGCCGGTATGGGTAACATCAATGCCTACCATATCGAGCAATCCAACGTGGATATGTCGGTAGAATTTGTGCAAATGATTGTAACCCAGCGCGGTTTCCAAGGTAACTCCAAGGGTATCACCACTGTAGATACCATGTTGGAACAAGTTATCAACATGAAGCGCTAATAACGCTTAGTATATAAGGTTTATCTCCAAACCCTTGTGGCGACTGCTCCCCGAAAAGCAGTCGCCATCTTTTTTGGGCGCTCTAAAACTTCATAAAAATACATAAAAGTCTTTTTTACTTTGTATGAAAATGTATTTCTCAGTATTCACAGCGCCTTACTATATATTAAGTCTATAAAAAAAAAGGAAAAAGCCTTGCCAAAGACATTTTTAAGTATTACTTTACTTAACAACATGGACATAATAAATTGTGCCCATGAGTTTAGGTAATTTTTTAGCATATAAGATTAGGTATTTATGTCTACAGATACAGTGCACCCCTCGCTTTCCCCCGCACTAGCCCATGCGCTGCTGGAGAATTCTCCTCAGTGTATCTCCTGTTGGACAGAAAACCTTGAAAATATATATTGTAATAAAGCACAATTAGAATTTTTAGGTTTTCCTGACGCTGAAAGTTTTAAGCGCGACCACGCCACACTGTTCCCCAAACGCCAGCCCAATCAAAAATTTTCCAGTGATATGCTGCGTGAAGTGGCTCGTCATACTATGGTGAATGGGCATGGTGAGTGTACCTTCGTCTTTAAAAAGCTTAATGGAGAAGAATTTCTTTCTAAGCTTTCCTTCACCCTCATTAAGCAAGAAGAAAAAGAATATCTCCTTTGCCATCTAACGCCATTGCATTCTGTCATGGCGCCAGAAGCTCAGACAGATGACACAAACGATGCTTTGGCACGCCAGATCATGAACACTTCCCTTTTGGGTTCTACCCTGTGGAATGAAAATCTACAGCTTATAGATTGTACCCATAAACGTTTGGAACTCATTGGTGTAAGCAAAGAAGAATTTATTACTACCTATTTTTCCTTTTGTCCGGAATTTCAGCCCGACGGAAAGAGTTCAGAAAAAACTCTTTTAGAGCATTTGCAAAAGGCCTTAGACGAAGGCTATTGTTCTTTTAACTGGACCTATGTGGACCGTGATGGTCAGTCTTTTTATCTTAAAATTGCTGTTATTTGCCTACTTCTTGAGGGGAAAAAATATTTACTTTCCTTCGCTTCAGAAAAAAATGCTTCTGAACTTCCTGTACATGCCATCATAAGCAATTATGATCGTATGCAGCTTTTATTAAAGCACTTGCCCATAGGTGTGGATTTATGGAATAAAGATTTTGAGCTTTTCGATTGTAATGAAGCTACCTTACATCTTTTTGGGGCTAAGACCAAAGAAGAATACATAGCCAACTTCCATAGTTATACGCCGGAATTCCAACCTTGCGGAAATCGCTCTGCAGACCTTATTCCCTTACGCTTAGCAGAAGTTTTTGAACACGGTCACACCCGCTTTGAGTGGATGCATGTCACCGCTCAGGGTGAAGAGCTTCCTGCAGAAATTAGCATTGTACGCACTAAAAATGGACAGGAAGACATTGCTGTCGTTTATTACAAAGATCTTCGTGAAACCAAAGCCAACATGCACGAGGTGGAACAGCGCCTTGCAGATATTAATACCATTTTAGATAATGCTCCCTATGCCATTAATATATGGGGTAAAGATTTTGCCCCTGTCGATTGCAATCTCGCCACTTTATCTCTTTATGGTTTTGATAGTAAAGAAGATTATTTACGTGAATTTTATAAAGTTATTCCTGAAAAACAAAAAGATGGCCGAGTTATGGCTGAGCTTATTGTACAACGCTTCACTGAAGCTTTTGCGCAAGGCTATTCCTATGATGAAGGCGAGCTTTTAAATGTTAAAACGGGCAAATCATTCCCTGTGGAGCTTACCCTTAAAAGACAAACTATCCATGGTGAAGAAAGGGTTATATCTTATCTTAATGATGTGAGCGTACAAAAAACCATGATGGCAGAAATTGCCGCAAGTCATGACGCTTTAGCCATAGCTCGCGATGCTGCAGAAAAAAGCTCGCGCATTAAGGGTGAATTTCTTGCCAATATGAGCCATGAAATTCGCACGCCCATGAATGGCATTTTAGGACTTTTACATTTACTTTCTCGTACAAAATTACAAGATCAGCAAAAATCTTACATAGATAAAATCCTTTTTTCTGCCGAAAGTCTCTTGCGTATTATCAATGATATTTTAGATTTTTCTAAAATTGAAGCCGGTAAGCTAGAAATGGAGCATGTAACCTTTTCTCTTGCTGACCTGCAAGATGAATTACGCACCCTCTTTGCACCTAAATTCATTGATAAAAATATTCAAGGGGAAATATTTAACGAAAATGTGCTGGACACCAAGCTTGTAGGTGACCCCTTACGCTTAAAACAAGTGTTTTTAAACCTCATTGGTAATGCCATTAAATTTACAGAAAATGGTCGTGTTTCGGTGTATATTGATAATATCACCTTTGAAGGGCCAGGAAAAATTTGCTATTATTTCACTGTAGAAGATACTGGCATTGGCCTTTCTGAAGAACAATGCGAGCGGCTTTTCTCTGCCTTTACACAAGCAGATACCTCCACCACCAGAAAATACGGTGGTACAGGTCTTGGCCTTGTTATTTCTAAACGTATTGTGGAAATGATGAGTGGACGCATTTGGGTAGAAAGCGAAATAGGCAAAGGCTCACGTTTCCGCTTCAGCGCAGTATTTGACCTTGATGTTAGCTCACAACCTGTAGAACAACCAAAAATTACTACAGATGAAAGCACACCAAAATTTGCTGCTACAGGGCATATTTTGTTGGTAGAAGACAATGAAATAAATCAACTTATTGCCGAAGAACTTATCACATCTAAAGGCCATACTGTAGATATTGCTAATAACGGTCAAGAAGCTGTAGATATGGTAAGCAATGGCTATTATGACATGGTCTTTATGGATATTCAAATGCCCATTATGGACGGTCTTACCGCCACACGCACCATACGCGCCATGGAGCGTTTTGCCAAACTTCCCATTATTGCCATGTCTGCCCATGCCATGACCGGTGATAGAGAAATTAGTTTAAGCCATGGCATGAACGATCACCTTACCAAGCCCATTTTGCCAGATTTACTCTATGCTACCATAGACACTTGGCTCAATGCCGGAAGAAAATCTCCTTCCTCTTCTGATTTTGATATTGCAGCCTTTTTTGCTTCAGACAGTGACGACTCAGAAGAAAACGGCAACGTATAACACCTTGTTTTCCCATAAAAAGATTGCAGTATGCTTAAGTAGCTTAAAAAAGCTCTGCTGCTTTCTTGCGTAATGTATACAATTTTAGTGCAAATGTATGCTTGCCAAAAAACACTTTGGCGCTTACAAGCATACAGCACATGAAAATAAATTTTGGAGTTTATATATGTCTTTAAGTATAGGAATTGTAGGATTGCCCAATGTGGGAAAATCCACCCTTTTTAACGCCCTGACCAAAGCTCAAAATGCGCAAGCTGCTAACTATCCCTTTTGTACCATTGAGCCCAATAAAGCTACCGTATCTGTACCTGATAAGCGCTTAGCTGTACTTACAGAATTGGCAAATCCACAAAAAACATTGCATGCCAATGTAGACTTTATTGATATTGCCGGCCTTGTGCGTGGTGCCAGCAAGGGCGAAGGTCTTGGTAACCAATTCCTTGCAAATATTCGAGAATGCGCTGCCATTGTTCACGTGGTACGCTGTTTTGAAGATGAAAACATCACTCACGTAGACGGCACAGTAGATCCCCTTCGTGACATTGATACCATTGAAACAGAGCTCCTTCTCTCCGATATCCAATCTGCAGAGAAACGTGTAGAACGCCTACGCAAAATTCGCGGTGATAAAAGTGCTCAAGCCGTAGCCGAACAAGTAGCTGCCCTGCTCGCTCACCTTAATGAAGGTAATCCTGCCATTACTTTCACACAGCCAGATGGCGAGCTTTTTGCCACTCATTGGCGTGAAATGGGGCTCATCACGGCCAAAAAAACCATTTATTGTGCTAACGTAGATGAAGAACATGCTGTTGAAGGTAATGCCTATGTAGATAAAGTACGCGCTCTTGCTACCGAACGCGGTGCAGGTTTTGCCCTCATTTGTGCAAAAATCGAAGAAGAATTACAAGGCCTGCCCGATGAAGAACAAGCTGACATGCTATCTTCTTTTGGCATTGAATCCAGTGGCTTAGAAACCATTATTCGTACCGGCTACGCTACCCTTGACCTTTGCTCCTACTTTACTGTAGGCGAAAAAGAAGTACGCGCTTGGACTTTCAAAAATGGTTGGAAAGCGCCCCAAGCCGCCTCTGTTATTCATACCGATTTTGAACGCGGTTTCATTCGCGCCGAAGTTATAGCCTATGATGATTTTGTACAACACAAAACAGAATCCGCTTGCCGCACCGCCGGCGTTCTTCGTACCGAAGGCAAAGAGTATGTAGTTAAAGATGGCGATGTTATGCATTTCCTCTTTAATGTGTAGTTTTTGTTTTTTTTGATTTATTATTTTTGATGTTATTTTATTGAGGGGGAGAGGGGAAACCTTTTTGAAAAAAGGTTCTCCCCTCTCCCCCTCAAACTCC
>CAYJPR010000066.1:0-6603 GCA_964372075.1 uncultured Desulfovibrionaceae bacterium
ACTAATTATATTGCTCTAAAGTGTTTATTTCAAGCCTTTTTAACGATGACTTGAATAGAATGTTAGTTTAAAATTTTGATGTTTTTCACTATAAATATTGCACAATTTTTTTATTTTTTCTGATTGAAAGTTGATGTTTTTTCTGGTTGTTTGCATTATCGAATATAAATAATCTAACTTAAAAGTATTACTAAGTGATATCTCTTCTATATAACTGTCATTATTTTGTTTAATGATTTCTAAATCAATACTTTCAAAAATATGGATATCTTCAATTGATTTGTTATCTATTATCAATGATAAGTTTTCTTGTTTTATTTTTAACCAATCAATGACTGTATCATCTAAAACTATGTTTCCTAGAATTATATAGATTTTTTTGTCCTTATTAGATTCAATAATAATATTTAAGTACATTAGAAGAATCTCTGTTTTAGAATAATCGTTAAGATCTAATTTCAATATTTGAGATATATTTGTTAGATTGATATCCTCTTTTATGAAATTAGTTTTTCTTTCTATTCCATTCAATAACTTCTCTTTAAGTTTAATAAAACCAATATCAGTAAAAGAGCTTCTAAGATTCTCCAGAGCTTTATATACATTAATAAACATCATATCATTATTTAACATCACTTCTTCCAAATAGTTCTTTAATACACTTTTACTATTACCTTGTATCAATCCCGATGTTAAATCATTACCATCAACATATATCACTGAAATGTCTTTCTTTTCAATTACATCATTTTCCACATCAAGTACATTACAGTTAGAACCTTTTTTATTCTCAAAATATAAATACATTGAATTAAATATTTTTTGGAAATCACTTCCGTAGTCTACTATTGATAACCTTGACTCTGAAATATAAAATTCTGTTCCGTCTTCATTGATTAGTTTCATTTCTACCTCCTATTACTAACATTCTATTTCTATTAGTTATTTTTTCTGTTAATGAAAATTTAGTGGAAATTGTTTTAATTGATTGATATTGATTTTCTGATAATATTAAGTATCTTATATCTCCCTTTATTGGCATATTTTTTAGTAATCTTCTAGAAAATGTATTAGCAGCTATGGCATTTATGCATAGTTTACAATACATTGAAAATTGAATTCTAATGTATCCTTCTTCTTTCAAATATTTAATTAGCAATCTGTAATCTTTGAGATCACCTTTTGTCACCATTGGTACATCAAAAAATATAATTAATCTCATAAATCTAATCTGCTTCTTCAAATTCATAAAATTTCAGATAGTCTATAGATTTTATTTCCTCACTATTTTCATTCAGAAATGAAAAATATGAATCAATAATTATGTCTATCGCTTTTGACAGCCTTTGTCTTTTCTTGTCTACTCTTACTGTATAGTTTAGGATATTTGTTAATTCCAGTCTGTGTTCCATCATAAATTCATCATTTTCATTAATATTTGATATAACCCAAAAATCAATTAATACGCGAAATGTTTCTATGAAATCATAAGTTAGATTAAATGGATTGCTTTCTCCTCTATGATGAATACCCAACTGAACCAAATAACCTCTTGAAGCTATAAACCTTGAAATATAAGAAGCCAAAATTTTGTACCCATAATCTAAACAGAAGTTGTAAGTTGTGGAACTGTGCCTTATGAAATTTTTGCCAAAAATTAAATCATAATATAATCTAGCTGCAGCTCCTTCTCTATTTGAATTATCGTCTGTCTCCACAGTTTCTTCATATCTTTTAAATATATTTAGTTGCAGTTCATCAACGCCTAAATATTCTAATAGTTTTCTTTCGCTTCTTATCTTGTTTTGAATTATTAATTTCCATAATCTTTTCTTTCTTGTTAATCGCCAAGATATTTGACTATCAATTTGTTTAAATACCAATGAATGATTATTATATGGCATGAATATACCTAATGGATCTCTACTCTTATTGCAAACTATAATACCAATGTTTTTTTCGATTAATGCACTAATAATTGGAATACTTATAGTCATCTTATCATGTGCAAATACAACTGTTTCAATATCGTTTAAAGATACATTAATATACTCATCTTCAAACTTAACTTTTAGTGAATTTAACGCCAAAGAAACTGAACACTCTTCATTGATATATACTGTTTTCCAACCCATATCAATAAAAGAAAAGCCATCACGATTGATGGCTTCTAGGATGACAAATTATTTTTATTCTATTTAGTTAAATAACTCATCTATAATTGTTACTTAAATAATACAATTAATTTCTATATTTGCCAACTATATTTTTCTTTTTTAATCAATGAATACTTGTTATTGTATTCTCCATCGTTTGGACCTTCTATAATTAAATTGTTTTCTTTCTTAAAAACTCTGATTCCCAAAGCAGAAGATGAAATCTTAATATACTGGGAGTCTTCTTGTTTTAAATTATTTGCAACTGGTAATATTTGTCCTTTAATTTTAGGTATTCTAAAATTACTATCATCTTTTAAAATCAGCCAGTAGCTGTATTCTATAACTTTTGTAATGTCGTTATTTTTTAAGTGATCAGTTATCAACGATCTAAATACGTCTATTTTTTCTTTTAAGTTTTCATCAACATTTTCGATAATCACTTTGACTACTAAATCCTTTAAATCAGTAGAGCTTAACTTTTTATTATCTCTTTTTTGATTAATTTGTTTCCAAATTTTTTCTTTATAATTTAGAAATTTATTATAGCTATATATATTTATATGTCTTAATTCTAGTTTTTTATTAACAATGCTTCCAATATTAAATAGCATTACTTCTTTTCTTTCTGTATCATAAAACATATCATTCTTAAACATCCTTAGCCTAAATGCACCTGAAATCAAATTCCCATTAGCATCTATCAATTCATTATAACCATAATGTTCTTTTACTAAGAGCAGGTATTTCTCTTTATTTATCAATCCATTCTGATTAACTATTACTTTTGGTATATGGACTGCAAAGTGTTTTTTAGCTCCTTTATTTGTAGTCAGTTTGTAGAAATCAACTGCAACACAGTTAATTGAATTAAACGATCTTTTACTATTGTTGACTCCAATAATTGATAGTGGAGCTGCGCTTGAATAATCTTTTTTACCATAGATTGTAGCGTTAAAAAATTCTCCTGTAAATTTCTTTTCCGCTTTCCAAGAAAGAAGTGGGGTCCTTACTTTTATGTTTGTAATAAAACTGTTTGTTGCTTTGTACGATTCATTAAAAGCGCTTTTGTACATATATCTTAAAAATCTAATATTGTCATTTATTTTTTCTTTTTGTTCTTTTGTTGTTGACTCTTTCTCAAATCTAATGAAGTTATCTAAGAATTTAGAATATGCATTATTATTACCTCTAGAATCATAATTAGGATAAATCCCTGAAATACACTTATCTACAACTAGTGCCATAGCAGCATCATGTGCGTGATGTTGATCGCCTATATCTCTATTTTTTGGCATATCAAATGCATTTCTATAGATTCCATTGAATGTTGCTTTCAGTGCAACAAATTTTGTATTGTTTCCATGGTGCTTATTGTGTGCATTTAGAATTGCCATAAATTCTCTAATAATATACCTTGTATCCACTAAGTTCCTTTGGATAAAGCCCATTGCCTCTTTACTGTCTTCTAATAGTAGTCTTTTTAACTTATTATCAGATATTAACTTCATCAAGTGGAGTTGTTTAACTCTATTAACATAATCACTTTCTAAAAATTCAATATGCCCTTCATTTCTTAAATATTCAATAGGTAGTCTATCACTCTTCTTCATATTTATATCTTTTCTTATTAAAATTAAATTATCCATGGAATTATCTCCAAAACCTCTTGGCAAGACATGGTCAATTTCATAATTGCTAAAATCATTGATATCTATCCTATCTCCAGAAATTAAACATACACCATTTTGCCTAATATATAGTTCAACTTTTCTCTTATTTGAAGATAAATAATCTTCTAGAGCCGAAAATTCATAACCAATACTTGGCTTAATTTTTCTTTCTTTACATTGTGAAACTAGATACTCATAGCATTTTTTCATTTGATCAAAATGGCGTGCTGGTTGTTCTCCATTTTGTTTTGTATCTTTTAAATCTCTAGCAGTTTCTATTACTACTCTGCTAGGGACACCGTAAAGATTCATAATTTCATTATGAACTTTAAAACATTCGTTTAATCCTCTAATTACTGGTCTTGACATAGGCATCAATGGTTTGTTCTTGTCCATTAACAAATGAATTCCTAAATTGCTATTTAGTTTTAATATTTCTGAATATTTATTGGCAGAAAAGTCTAATACTTCTCCGTTTTTATCCATAGCATTTGTTTTAATTGTCATTAGTTCATTACTATAATTATCTGAATTATCTTCTAATAATTTCTCAAATACTGTTTCCCCATTTTGGTCTACTACTGTTTCATACAAGAATTTTTTTGAAAGTGATCCAAATCCTTTTGAGTTTATTCTAGCTAGTTTTTCAGCTTTTGAGGAGTTTATCTTTAACTTGTTGATCAAATAATCTTTTTTTGATTTGTATTCATCAAATAGATTTAGATTTGTGATTAACTCATCAATAAAGTCAATCTTTTCTTTGTTAGTATAAACTTCCTCTATAGAAGTTAATCTATACTCTGGTAAAACATCAATAATATTAAAATACAAAGTAAACCCATTGTTAAAATGGTCTCGATTATTACTTTTGATTCCAAATTTTTTAATACTCAATTTTTCTGCGACACTTTTGAAATATACTTTTCTTTTCTTAAGAAATAATTCATTAATTATTTTAATTTTATCTTCTTTAGTCAGATAGTATACATCTTCAGTTTCCGCTCGAAGAACATTAATCTCATTTAAGATGTTAATCAACTCTAATCTGAAAGCTCCCTTAGGCATTGCGAATTCATTAGGAAGATTTGTACATCTTGATATCATAGCTTCTTTCCATTTAATAATACTTGCTTCTTCATTAAATAGATTTTGTTTCTTTAAAGCATATTCATAGCTATATTTCACCTTTCCTTCATTTCTAACAATCCAAGCATTTTTTGCCTCAATAGATAGTGGGCCCATATAATAAGGTATCCTAGCTCTAACAATCATTGAACACACTTCAATAAATTCTTTGTTTATTTTGTTGTTAAATTCACTTTGTTTCACTAAAATATCTCTGACTTCTTTTTCGTAAAGACCATTAGGATAATTATTATTAAGATTCTTTATTAACTTTAAACTCCCTTTACTTAATTTAGCATCCTTAGCTTTCATATTTCCTTGAATCTTTTTAACTAGTTCTACATATCCTTTTGGATCTGTTTGTTTTAATTTTTGAATCTCAAAAATCTTATCCATTTCTTTAAGGTTTTTTGTGCATACATAGTCATCTTCTTTTAGAATTCTAGAGACCCTCAATGTATCATGAACATTTACAATCTCGGTTAAAAAATCATTAAGATCGTCTTTTTTCTTAAGATCATTAATATTTGTCGTCTTATCTCCAACTCCATCTAAAACGATCTCCTCAGAGATTTTCTTTAGATTAACTTTGTAATTAGTTATTAAGAAAATAATGTTTTTTAGGATTTCATTATCTTCTTCACTAGTGCAATAGTTATACTTCATTATATTTTTTATTTCACTCTGAGATAAGTGCTTTATATATAGCCTATTTAATATATCTTCCTTGAATTTTTCTAAATCATTAACTTCAACATACTCTTTAACCAAGTTTAAGAACATCTCACTAAATATTTCTTTAGTTATACCACTTCCACTAAAATCTATACCTTCTAATAAAAAATGCCCTCTTGTTTTACAAATATTATATAAAGCTAAAAATAATTCTCTTGTTGTTACTTTTTCCTTTAAAGCCCTCGCTCTTAAATGATATGGACTAATGTCTTGAATTTTACTTGTTTCTTCACTCGATTCAACAGTTCCGTTTTTTTTGTAAAATCTTAGGTATTCTTCGGTCAAATCATCCTTAGTCAATAGATTAAAATCAACAAATGCTTGCTTTAGTTGATCCAATCTCCACCTTTTTCTTCTTAATGTTCTTCTACTCGATCTGTTGAGTCTAGCAGTTTGAGCCTGCTCTGCTTCATTGAATTTTCTAACCCCGAAATCAACTAATGAATTATCTTCATTATTCATAATTGCCCAACCTACTGATGTGATCCCAATGTCATAACCAATACTAAAATCTTTAAGTTTCATTTCTACCCCTCCATAAATGATGTTCGAAAAAATACTTCTAGCAGCAGTATATGTTAATAATTTTAACTTTTACTTACCTCTATTACCGTATTTAAGTATATTTGTTTGATTATCACCAAGATATCTAGATAATAATCAATTTTGTAAGTAAATTGTAACATACAACTCCATTGAATCAAACAATACACTGCGATTTTGATTTAATTGTAGATAATCTTTTAACAAGCTTAACATTCTTTTTCAATAATAGAAGTGTGTAAACATCTCATCCGGATCCAGATATTGATCAAATTATATTTGTCTTCCGCGTATTTATTTTTTATATTAATTATATGAGTTTGAACAAAAGAAAAACAATCGATTTCTCGATTGTTTAGTTACTTTCATCT
>CAYJPR010000067.1:0-6368 GCA_964372075.1 uncultured Desulfovibrionaceae bacterium
TATATTGCCAATATGACTTTGCTGTGGGCAGGGTGTGATGGCAAGAAAAGTTTTTTGGAAAGGGGGTCTGGGGGAAGAACCTTTTCTTCAGAAAAGGTTTTCCCCCAGAAAATTTTGTCGGGCATCAGAAGCTTTTTCCAAAAAGGTTTTTTCCTCCCCTACAAAAAAATAACAGCTCCAAATAATAACTCCAAAGAAAGGCGTAAAGGCATGGCGTCTCCCTTTTTCCTCCATTAAGCCACATGCCCTAGAATATATAATTATTATTTTTTGAGGTATATATGCAGAAAAAATCTCTTTATAATGCTTTGCAAGAGCATGATGCTTGCGGTGTAGGTTTTGTAGGAAATATAGATAACGCGCCTGAGCATCGCATTGTGGAATACGCACTTAAGGCCATGTCTCGCTTAACCCATAGAGGCGGGCAAGAAGATGATAAGAAAATGTCCGATGGCTCCGGCTTGCTTGTGCCCATTCCTCGAGAGTTTTTTTCTGAGATTTTTCCTGTTGTAAAAGATAATTCTGTATGTTGGGGCCTTGGAAACTTTTTCTTGCCTTATGAGAGCTTTTTGCATGAAAGCCTTATGGAGTGCGTTACCTCTGTGGCGAAAAAG
Organism: uncultured Desulfovibrionaceae bacterium; assembly: GCA_964372075.1. Taxonomy (GTDB): domain Bacteria; phylum Desulfobacterota; class Desulfovibrionia; order Desulfovibrionales; family Desulfovibrionaceae; genus CAYJAD01. The sequence goes on from CAYJPR010000067.1 coordinate 615, forward strand.
TACGGCTTTAGCTTGGCTGCGCAGCGTGAAGTACCCACCGATATTAATATCGTTTCTCGTAAGGTTTTAGCTACTTTACCGGAATTTAAACAAATACTTTTTGTGGCAGAGCGTGCTGATATCACTGTAGAAAATATAGAACAGCATTTGTATGTCTTACGCAAGCAAATGGAATTTGAAGCCATTAAGGTATTGAAAAAACAGCATGTGGAGCTGAGCGCTTTTCATATTTCCAGTCTTTCTTCGCATAGCATTGTGTATAAGGGCATTATGCCGGGTAAAAATTTGGGGAAATTTTATCCTGACTTGCAGGCAGAAAGCTTTAAGGTGCCCTTTGCTATTTTCCATGAGCGCTTTAGCACCAATACCAAGCCTTCTTGGCATATGACCCAGCCCTTTAGGCATATTGCCCATAATGGGGAAATTAATACCATTCGCGGCAATAAAACTCACATGGCCTTGCGTGAAGAGGCTTTGGTAAGCCCTGTGCTTGGGGTGCATTTGCAGGATGTATTGCCTTGCATTCATCCCAGCACCAGCGATTCCGGCGCTTTTGATAATGTTTTTGAATTGCTGGTACAGGGCGGTTACGATGTGACCCATGCCATGACCACGCTTATTCCGGAGCCTACCTTTGACTTACCTCAAGGCCATGCGCAAAAGAAGGCTTTCTATGCCTATCATGAACCTTTAATGGAGCCTTGGGATGGTCCTACCACCATGGTCTTTACCGATGGACATAGCAAGGTGGGCGCCAGTTTAGACCGCAATGGCCTGCGTCCTTGCCGTTATTCCATAACTAAAGATAATATTATTATTCTATCCTCTGAAGCCGGCGTTTTAGATTTGCCGCAAAATGCCTATGTGGAACATGGGCAATTGGCACCGCGCACCTTGCTTATGGTGGATTTTGCCAAGGGCAAAGTGGTGCATGATGCAGAAATTAAAGCAAAGCTTTTTGAAATGGCAGATTATAGCACTTTGTTGCAAGACAAGCGCTTGGAGCTTTCGGTACAGCAGAGTGAAAAGGCTGAGGCTACTTTAGTTTCCGGGGATAATGGGCAGTATTTTGAGCTCTTTGGTTTGGATGAAAAAGGTCCTGAAGCCATGCTTAGCGCCATGGTCACAACTAAAGAAGAGCCCGTGGGGGCCATGGGGCTTGATGAGCCTTTGGCAGTATTAAGTTCTAAACCGCAATCGCTTTTTAATTATTTCAAACAGCTCTTTGCGCAGGTGACCAATCCTTCTATCGATCCCATTCGTGAAAAATTTTCCATGTCTTTGCGGTCCAATTTGGGGGGGAAAATCAACCTTTTCCAAAAGCCTCAGGAGCAAGAGCCGTATTTTTCCTTGGAAAATCCTTTCATCTTTGGGGATACCGTGGAAAGTATGCGTCAAAATACAGCGGTAAAAACGCAAACCATTAATATAAATATGCCCCTCCATGCCGGGTATATAGGTTTTAACACCATATTAGAAAGTATTTCTTTGGCGGCGCAAAAGGCTGTGTATGAAGGGGCTAAGGTTCTTATTATTTCTGATAAAGGATTAACTAAGGACACCATGCCTGTGCCTATTTTGTTGGCTGTGGCGGCGGTGCATCAAGAGCTTATTCGCAAAAAATTACGTCACGCGTGTGATATTGTGGTGGAAAGCGGGCAGGCTTATGAAGTGATGCATATGGCCTTACTCTTGTCTTATGGGGCCAATGCCATTTATCCTTATGCCGCCTATGCGGCCTTGGCGCACTATGTACAGAAAAAGAAAATTAAAGAATCTTTTGAACTAGATACGTGTATACAACGCTATGTGGCGGCTTTAGAAAAGGGCTTGCTTAAGGTCTTTGCCCGTTTGGGTGTTTCCACCTTAGCATCTTTTATTGGGTCTAAGTCTTTTGAGTGCATAGGTTTGGATGAAGATGTGATGCATAAGTACTTTACAGGAACCTTATCGCGCATTGGCGGTATTTCCTTGGAAGATATTTATAATGAAAACCATCACCGCTTTTTGTCGTATGTTATTAAAACTCATGAGACTTCCAAGAGCGAGAAGCATTTGTGGTCTAAGGAAATTTGCTCCATTTTACGTGCTTCTGTGGTGGAAAATAATTATAATTTCTTTGAGCTGTACACTAAGCAATTAGCCAAGCAAGAAGAAGACATTACTCTACGCTCTGTGTGGCAAACCAAGGCCACCGAGGCTGTGGATATAGACACGGTGGAATCGGTAGAATCCATTCGTCGCCGTTTTTGGTCTGCGCCCATGTCCCTAGGGGCTTTGAGTAAAGAGTCTCATGAATGCATTACGCAGGCTTTTAATAATTTGGGCTTGTATTCCAACTGCGGTGAGGGCGGCGAAGAAGTGCAACGTTCTCTCTCTCGCGGAACAGAACATGATTTATGTTCGCGCGTGCGTCAAATTGCTTCCGGTCGCTTTGGGGTAACGGCAGAATATTTAGCCGCCGGTGATGAAGTGCAAATTAAAATTGCTCAAGGGGCAAAACCCGGAGAAGGGGGCCAATTGCCTGCGCATAAGGTGACGCCCTATATTGCCAAGGTGCGTCATACTAAGGTGGGCGTATCGCTTATCTCTCCGCCGCCGCATCATGATATTTATTCCATTGAAGATTTGGCCCAGCTTATTTTTGATATTAAAAAGCTGAAAAAGGGTTTGAAAGTTTCGGTGAAGCTGGTGGCGCAAGCCGGTATCGGCACAGTGGCTGTGGGTGTGGTGAAGGCCGGAGCAGATAGTATTTGTATTTCCGGTCACGATGGCGGCACAGGGGCGGCGCCTCTTTCTTCCATTTATCACGTGGGCTTACCTTGGGAACTTGGTCTGGCAGAAGTGCATCAAGCCCTTATAGTCAATGCCATGCGTCATAAGGTGACATTGCAATGCGATGGGCAAATCCAATCGGCTAAAGATATTGTGACGGCCTTTATGCTAGGCGCAGACCATGTGGCCTTTGGCACATCACTGCTAGTGGCCATGGGTTGTGTGTTGTGCCGTCAATGCTTTAAGGGTATGTGCCCTGTGGGTGTGTGTACGCAAGATGATAAATTGCGCGGTAGATTTGCCGGTAAGCCGGAACATATAGAAAGCTATCTTACTTTCCTTGCCACGGAAACCCGTGCGCATTTAGCCCAATTGGGCGTGCGCTCGGTGGATGAACTTATAGGTAAGGCTGATTTATTTGAAATGAATACAGCGCTTTTACCTCCCAAGGCTAAAAAGGTGGATATGTCGGCTTTATTCCAGCATTTGCCCTATGTACAGCGCTGTGATGTGCATAATCGTCCTGCGCGCCCCATAGAAATGGCCCCTTGGGAAGAGGATTTTTATGGGCAGACCCAGCAAGCTTTGGAGCAAAAAAGACCTCTTACCTTTAGTCAAGAGGTGGGCAATACCGATAGGGCCATAGGAACTCACGTGGCAGGGCTTTTGGCACTCAGCTATAGTGAAGTGCCGGAAGATTTCATTACGCTACAGTGCACCGGTACCGCAGGACAAAGCTTTGGGGCTTTTGCACCCACGGGCTTGAAGCTGACCCTTTTGGGAAGCGGCAATGATTATGTGGGCAAGGGCTTATGTGGCGGACAAATTGTGGTGGCACCGCAAGAGAATTCTGTGGCACAAGATACGGTTTTGATGCAGGGCGGTCAGTCCATCATTGGTAACGTAGCTTTATACGGCGCCACACAAGGCAAGGCTTTTATTGCCGGACGCGCAGGAGAACGTTTTGCCGTGCGTAATAGCGGTGCGCAAGCGGTGGTGGAAGGCGTGGGCGAACATGCCTGCGAATACATGACCGGCGGCACTGTGGTCATCTTGGGGGGCTCTTCTTGCATAGGGCACAATTTTGGCGCAGGTATGACCGGCGGCGTGGTGTATGTGCAAGGTTCGGCAGAAGATATTAGCTCTAAATTAAACCCTGTGGACCTTGAGGTGCAAAGCTTAGATGCAGAAGATATAACAGCTTTGCAGGAGCTTTTAACAGCGCATTTTACACAAAGTAAAAGTGCTAAAGCGCAGGCTATTTTGCAGGATTTTGCTAAAAATAGTGAGGGTTTTGTTAAAGTTGTGCATAGGGCAGACTAGGGTAGGTCGTTGAAAAAGGGCTGTCTGCTTCGTTAAGCTTGCTTTTTGCTCCGGTCATGTATGTCTATATACACTTCCTCCGCAAAAAGCTTCGCTTGCCTCGCATCCAACCCTTTTTGAACGACCTACCGTTAAAAAAGACCGTTGAAAAAATGCACACTGCATCGTTGGGCTTGCACTGTACACTTTTTGAACAGCCTGCCGCTATTCTGTAACGGTATAAATTTAGGGAGAGTTTTTCAAGATAGTAATCTTTATTAACAGCTTCATAAACACAAACAGACAGAAAAGAGCGAGAGGGAAAACACCTTCTCGCTTTTTTTGAGCATTGCCTTTTGGCTTAAGTCTGTATACAAAGGAGCAAGAATTTTTTTAAAGGAAGAACTATGTCAATAAGCGCCATGGAAGATCTCGTAAGAGAAGTAGAGCAATGTATAGAGACACCACGTAAACCCGAAGACCCTAAGGAAAAACTGTATGTGGGTGTGGATTTGGGCACAGCCTTTGTGGTGGTAGTGGTGCTGGACAGCCAGAAAAAACCCTTGGCCTGCGCCTTGGAATTTGCCCATGTGGTGCGCGATGGTCTTGTGGTGGATTATGCCGGAGCTGTGGACGTGGTGCGTCGCCTTGTGGCTGAAGTGGAAGAAAAGCTAGGTTGCAAGTTGCAAAATGCAGCCATTGCCGTGCCTCCGGGAACGGATTCTCGCACATGTACCACGCATCGCTATGTGGTGGAGGCCGCAGGTTTAGAAGTTACAGGAACGCTGGATGAACCCACAGCGGCCAATGCTGTGCTCAATATTAGCAATGGCGTTATTGTAGATATTGGTGGCGGTACCACGGGTCTATCTATTTTTAAAGATGGTAAGGTTATTCACACTGCCGATGAGCCCACAGGGGGCACGCATGTGTCCTTGGTTATTTCTGGCAATGGCGGAATTACCGTGGCAGAGGCGGAAAAAATGAAAAGAGATGCCGCCAACCATAAAAAGCTTCTCCCCATTGTGCGCCCTGTCATTGAAAAAATGGGTTCCATTGTGAAAAAGCATATTGAAGGCTTTGATGTGCAAGATATTTATGTGGTGGGGGGCACCTGCTGCCTTACAGATATGGAACATATTATTGCCAAAGAAACGGGTAAAAATGTCATTAAGCCTTACAATCCCATGCTTATTACGCCGCTGGGTATTGCGCTTAATTGTTATGATAGTGATGTGACTTTAGACGTAGACTACTAGGCCAATTCGCTGAAAATAGGCAGTCTGCTTCGTTAAGCTTGTTTTTGCTGCAATCATGTATATGTCTCGCAAAAAGCCGCCATTTCCCTTAGAGGACATGGCGGCTTTTTATGTTGTAAGAGTAGCGTGCTTTAGAATTTACTAAAGAGCTTTATATAGCCCTGAGCAAAAACCAAGAGAATAATAGCCGGTAAAATATACGCTAAGTAAATGCGCATGGCGGCAGGGAAATTACGTCCTTTGCCCGTATCTGTTTCTTTGAGGAAGTTCTCAAAGCCCCAGCCATAGCGCGAGGTGCAGAATATAAGCACGGCCAGTGAGCCTAGGGGGAGCAAGTTTTGGCTAATGATAAAATCTTCTAAATCTAAAATATTGGTGCCTTTACCCAGGGGCTCAAAGCCTGCCCAAAGGTTAAAGC
>CAYJPR010000068.1:0-6259 GCA_964372075.1 uncultured Desulfovibrionaceae bacterium
CGTTTTTCACCAGCATGCGTTTTAAAATATCGGAACCACCGGAAATCATATCCACGCCTTCCACAAGGGCAGTGTGGAATTCGCGCATGATTTCTTCCACCACTTCCTTGGGGACAGGTTCAAGATTTACAATGGCCTTGGAGATGGTGGCAATTTCTTGACGGTCCATACGCTTGAAGACATCAGAGGTGAATTTGTCCCCCATTGCCAACAATAGAACAGCGATTTTCTCTTGACCGGTTAACTCCATTTACCTCTCCTTTACTAGCCGATATATCTATAAGATGACCTGCGCTTATGTGAGGTCAGAATGTAATTTGTCATTTTCTTGGCGTAGCCAAGCCAGCAACATAAGGTGGACATTCTCGCAAGGCTTTTAATCTTTGTCAAGCCAGCCTTTGATGATATTGATGCTTTGGTCCCAATGCTTTTCAGAAAGCTGTAAAAGACGCAATTTCAATTCTTCCACACGGCGAGATGTTTCCCTTTGCTTTTTCTTCCAAGCTTTTAGCTCTTCTACAGCGGCAGGGTCGCCGGCTACGGCTTGTTCAAAAGTTTTACGCACGGATTCGTTCGCCATCTTTTATCCATCCTCTCATAATCACAATAACTTGGTCCATATGCTGTTCTGATAGGTTAAAGATGTTGATACGTAAGGATTCCACATCTTTGAAAATCATAAGCTCATCATCGGGCTCGTCGGCTTCAAGTTGACCAATTTCTTCAGCACGAGCCGCTTCTTCCATGGCCTCATACAAAGCTAATTGTTCTTCCGCAGAGGGAAGACCTTCTAAGCCTTCTACCATTTCGCCAGCTTCCACTTTGGGGCGAATAAGAGCTAAAACCACAGGGCGAACCACTAACATAAGGAAGAGGAAGGCCAAGAGAGCATTTAAGATAGGCTGACCTAAGCGGTCGGCATAGTTTACAATAACTTCTGCAAGATTAGGCTCTGCCGGAGGCTCTGAATCGTTGAAAGGAACAGAACTTACTTCTAAAGCGTCGCCGCGTGCGGTGTCAATACCTACAGCATTGGCAACCAATTGCTCTATGCGTTTAATTTCTTCTTCTGAACGCGGGGTAAAGGCCCAAGCGCCGTCTACTTTTGTGTAGGTGCCGTCTACAATAACGGCTACGGTAAGGCGTTTCACATCGCCTACATTGGAGATAATATTTTGTTCTTCTTTATTAATTTCGTAGTTGGTTGTGCGTGTTTCGCGGCTACCGTCTTGGGTAGAGACAGAGCCGGTAATACCATCGCCACGGAAGTTCACATCAGGGGAACCGGCCTCAAGGTTAGCTTGGCCTTTTTGTGTTTCTTCACTACGTTGTTCAGAGCGCACAGCGGTTTGTTCTGGATCGTAAATTTCGCGGCGTATGGTCTTTTGGCTAAAATCCATGTCCACGTTAACTTTAGAAATAACGCGGCCGGGGCCAAAAACGGGGGAGAGCATTTCATCAATGCGGCGTTCTAAATCTCGCTGAACGCGTAATTTATGCTCCATTTGCGTGGAGGAAATGCCGGTAAGGGAGTCTGTTTCCGGACGGAAGAGCACAGCGCCGCGGCTGTCAGTTATGGATAAATGCGCTTTGTTTAAACCTTCCACGCTCATGAGCATCATGTTTACAATGGACTGAATTTCTTTGGCATCAGGTTTTCTGGCTTGATCTTTTAACTTCAAGACAACGGAGGCAGAGGGTTCTTGTTGTTCTTCTACAAAAAGGGAGCGCTGGGGCATAACAAGGTGAATACGCGCTGTATCTACACTTGGAAAAGCACTTAACGTTCTGGCCAATTCACCCTGCAATGCGCGCATGTAGTTGATTTTTTGAACAAAATCTGTTTGGCCTACTTTGGTTTCGTCAAAAATTTCAAAACCAATACCTTGACCTACAAGATTACCTTCGCCGGCAATTTTAATGCGTAGGTCATAAACTTGTTTTTCAGGCACCATGATGGTGCTACCATTATTGGTAAGCTCGTAAGGTATATTATCTTTTTGTAGGGTTGCCACAACGCTGGCAGCGTCTTCGGGGCTAAGTTTAGTGTAGAGGGGCTGATAATTGGTTTGATTCATCCACACGGTGAGCATTATGAATCCAGCTATGGTTGCCGCCGCCACTGTAGCAATAATGACGCGCTGGGTAATACTGAAATTTTCCCAAATATCTTTAATTTTTTCGCCATATTGTTTAAAGTCTGGTGCTTGCATAGAGGACTCCGTGTGTCAAAAAATTATCAGAACTATATATGAGTAGCATAGACTGTGCCAAAGCCTGTTTATTTAAGAGGTTTTGAGAGGAATTTTTTGTGAAGATGTATGAACAAGAAAAAGGGTAAAAAAGTATGTGTTGTCCCTAGCGTGTGTGTACTTTGTTCCAGTAGAGCGAGGTGCGCGGAAATAAAAAAACACAGATTACGTAATGCATAAAACATGCATAAGCGGTCTGTGTTTCTTTCTTGACGAAGCGGATGCCCCTGCGGGATAGATTGCTAGAATTGAATGCGGCTCAGCTCTTTATAGGCCTCCATAACCTTGCCACGTACGGCAGAGGTGAGGCTCATGGCTACGCTAGCTTTTTGCAAGGTAATCATTAATTCGTGTACATTTTGGTTGCGTCCAGAAGCAAAGTCTTCAATGGCTGAGGCCTTGGCTGTTTGCAAAGATTGCAATTGGTTTAAGCTTCCTTTCACCGTATCGGTAAAGGAGTTGGGGTTAGCCGTTGGCAAGGTATTAGCCACTTGTTGTTTAATAAAATCTGCGTGGGCACCAAAGTTTTCGCCGCGGTCTACGCTGTCGCGCAATAAGGATTGGTCCAGAACATTGGCAAAGCTCATGCTGTTGCTGGAAGAACCCATGGTGGATTCTTTAAGCGCAGATTCTGTTTGCCCAAAATTTTGTAATGCTTTGCTGTATGCTTGTATGCCTACATTATTAATGCTCATGTTCTTCTCCTTATGCCGCTCAAAGTCCGTTAGCGTCTAAAACTTGGTGTCAAAGAATTGCTACTTTCCAATCTCTAAGGCTTTATTGTACATTTGCTTTACAGCATCCATGGTGGAAACGTTGGCCTCATAATTACGCTGTGCAGTCATAAGGTTTGCCATTTCTTCTACCACGTTGATGTCTGGGTAAAACACATAACCTTCGGCATTGGCATCGGGGTGCCCTGGTTGATACACTTGCTTCAGCGGACGGCTGTCTATGGAGACGGCCATAACACGCACACCTTTAAGTTCGCGATCAAGGGCTGTACGCATGTGCTTGGAAAAAGGATCATCTACATCTGTTGCCGCTCTAACCACTGTGCGCCTTTGGTAAGGGCCACCCATGGGGGTACGCGTGGTCTTGGCATTGGCAAGATTCATGGAGATGACGTTCATCTGCGTGCGGTCTGCAGTGAGAGCAGAGGCGCTAATGTCTAGAGCTGTCATGAAATCCATTATTGCTTACCTTCCGCGATTATAGTTTTAATGCCTTCAAAATTCTTCTGAATAACTTGTGTTAAGGCTTGATATTGTAATTGGTTTTTGGCAAGTTTTGTCATTTCTTTGTCAATATTCACCCTGTCTTCACCGTGAATGTCGCGCGGAGTGAATTTTTTTGACCATTCGGCTTGGAAATTGCTGGCAACGAAAGAGGTGGGCATATGTCCGCCCGAAGTGCGGGCCATGGTTCCCTTGTTGTCGAGATCGAGCGCCTTTTGTAATTCGCTTTCAAATTCAAGCTCACGAGGCTTGTATTTTGGGGTATTTACGTTGGCGATATTACTATTGATAACATTTTGGCGTTGCAAGCGCATGTCTAGCACTTTGCCTACCAATTGTATCTGTGATGAAAAAAGCTCGCTCATATAACTCTCCTGCGCGTTTGCAGTTTCAAAATATATTTATAGATAGCAAAGGGTGTGCCATTTTTATATTCGCTTAATATGTAAAGGAAAAAATATTGATGAAAGGCTGGGGGTCAGTGTTTTGACGAAATCCCCCCCTTTTTGAACGAAATATTTTTTAGCAAAAGGGGGGGATAAACTTATGAAAATTTATAAGGACTTTACTTTTTGGCTATGATCTTGATTTTTTTCTGTATAGGTAGTTGAATTTTCGTGTATGTCCATATCTTGTGATGGAAAATCATCTTGGCATAAACAATCATACAAGGCTGATGCCAGGCGGGTAAAGCGGAAGGTAAAGCCTTCTTGCAAAAGGCGCTGAGGCGTGCATTTTTGCCCTTGAAGAAGCATTTCATCGGCCATGCGTCCTAGGGCAAAACGCAGAAGAAATGGTGGTACAGATACAAAAGCCGGAACATTTAAGCAGGTGCTTAATTCTTGTACAAAGGTGCGCATGGGGGCAGGGTAGGGGCTACAAATATTGTAAATTCCATGGGGCTCTTGGCGCACCACATGGCAAATACTTTGACAAAGATCAAAAATATGTACCCAGCTTAGAGGCTGTTTGCCGCTACCAAGAACACCCCCAAGACGCGCTTTAAAGGGCGGTACCATATGACGTAATAATCCCGCTAAAGCTGTTTGGGCGCATTGATGTAAATCATAGGAAGCCGGTTCTAACTCTCCGCCGGCTGTGGGGGGAGACCATGCTCTGCCAAGTACAGGAGCAAAGCGCAATATGCAGGTTTTTACCCCTAGATTTTCTAAAGGATGCAATGACCTTTCTACAGATGCGCATACAGAGGGTAAAAAGGCTGGTTGAGGTGCTTGAGGGCTTTCCTCGTGACATATGGGGGCTGTGTGGCAACTGTCCCATAAGCCGTAATAACCACAGGCAGAGGCTTGTAGAATATATCGCGGTAAGGGGATACACTCACGTTGCATATGTTGCAATGCCCAGTATAGGGCCTTTGTGGAGCGTAAACGGCTGTGCAGAATGCGTCTTTTACCCATGGGGGTCCAGCGCTTTTGAGCTATATTTTCACCCACAAGGTTGATGATAAGGGAATGCTCTGCCAATAGTGGATAGAGCTGACTGGGGCTTTGCCCATCCCAATGGGCATAGGTCCACGGAGAAATGGAGACAGGGAGAGAGCTTTTTCTGCTTGTGCATTGCACTTCATGCCCGTCTTGGCATAAACTGGCTGCAATGTGTTGTCCCAAAAAACCATAACCACCTAGAATAAGAATGCGCATAGAAAACTCCTTAAGCTGAGAACAATAAAGCATATAATTATGCAATTACGCGTATAGAATAGCAGAAAATTAAGGAGAGTCAAAGTGGCAATAAATGTATCTTACTATATATATTGGATATTTTGTGCTGTCTAGCGTGCGTCCTCTAGGAGGTGTAGGACAGTAGGAGTGTTTTTAGAAGAGCAAATTTTTATAAAAAAGATGCGGGCAGGGCTGAGTGTGATGGAAAATATGTAAAAGGGGGAAAACTTTTTAAAGTTTTCCCCCAGAGAGTTGTATGTATGGTTTGAAAATTTTCTCTTCAAAAATTAGCAAATTCTAGGTAGCTGATCGCCTTCTAACATGGAAAGTAAACGCTTACCGCCAATATCGGTTTTAAGTATCACTTGCCCCGGGCGGCTTTGCCCTTCTTGGGCGGCTACCACATGCCCAATACAAGCGGCGCCTTTGCCATAGGGGCTACGTTGCATGGCCTCCAGTACGGCTTGGGTTTCGGCGGCGGGCACAAGGCAAATAAGCTTGCCTTCATTGGCAAGATAAAGCGGATCAAGACCCAAGAAGGAAGCTCCGTTTTGTACAGAAGCGTCTACGGGAATACGGCTTTCTTCTAATTCTATACATATTTGTGATTGCTCAGCAATTTCATTAAGCGTGGTGGCAAGGCCGCCGCGAGTGGGGTCGCGCAGTACATGCACATGAGCTTTATCGCTCACACTATCTAAAATATCCGCCACCATATGGTTGAGGGGGGCAGAGTCGGAAGTCACATCACTAATGAAGGACAGGCCTTCGCGCTGGGCCATAACAGTGAGACCATGATTGCCCATGGGGCCGCTCACAATAATAGCATCGCCCACTTGTGCTTGAGAGCCGGAAGTGGGGTGCGGGGTGATGATTTCGCCAATGCCTGTGGTGTTAATAAACATTTTATCGCACATGCCGCGTGGTACCACCTTGGTGTCACCCGTAACAATGCTCACGCCGGCTTCTTTGGCGGCTTCAGCCATGTGGGCCACAACGCTTTCTAAAATTTCCATATCTAGGCCTTCTTCCAAAATGAAGGCGCAAGTTAAATAACGCGGCTTGGCTCCCAGCATGGCCACGTCAT
>CAYJPR010000069.1:0-6126 GCA_964372075.1 uncultured Desulfovibrionaceae bacterium
GCTGATGATGTTTCAAAAGATTATGCAGAGCTATATTCTTTTAAATCAGCTTCTTCTTTAAGCGCACATCTTATGCCTGATTTAGGTGTTATGAAATCTGTGGCGACTTCAGATAATGTACGGGCTTGGTTTAAAAATGATCAAGATTTAGAAGCAAAAAGAAAAGTTTTTGAAGAAACAGAAGACTATACCAAAAGATTGCATAATGGTTTTATTTATTATGGTATTTTGTCTTCAAAAAATGAGTATAATCTTAATCGCGAAAGTACATGGGAAAACTTTACTTCAGGGGGAACGCTGGATCCTGATGCGCCTGAAGACATGTGGTACTTTCAAACGGAAAAAGCTACTCAAGATTATGAATTAAATATTGATACAGATAAGATTTTGCATAGAACACATGTATGGATTAACTATAAAGTTCTTTCTGCCACGGGTGAGTTTTTAGGCGTCATATGTAGCGGAGTTAATTTTGATAAGGTTTTGATCTCAGCCTTTGAAAAATATAAAGTGGAGAATATTCGCGGAATAGTTATAGATAAAGATGGCAATGTGCAAATGGATAGCGATGATGAGTACACGCAATTGGTGCATGAAAGCTCATGGCACATTAGCGAAGTTTTTTCCGCACCTGTCTTTTTGACTGCGGTAAGTAAACACTTATCTTCCATTACTGGCTATTTTGATAGCACAAAACGCCCTGTCTTAGTAAAGCTGGATTCGGGAGAGCGCTATTCCTATGCTGCCTTGGCCCCCATTGAAGGGACGGATTGGACAGTTATTACATTTTTTAACACCTCTGCCTTATTTTCTCTGCAGCAAATTGTGCCTCTTTTATGGATTACGCTGGCGCTTTTCTTAGGTTATGTGCTCTTGGTAACCTTAATGGGCCGTCGAATTATTTTTATCCCTCTGGCAAAGATGGTAGAAAGTTTAATGCCCACATCTTCTAAAGGGCAAGAAGAAACAGCACCTATTTATGGGCTTAATCGTGATGATGAATTGGGAGACTTGGCAAAAACTATACAAAACTTGAGTGATAATCTTGCCGCCAATAATGAGAAATTATGCATTGCCGCAGAAAAGGCCCATATTGCCAGTGAAGCTAAAAGTAATTTTCTTGCGCATATGTCTCATGAAATTCGCACGCCCATGAATGCCATTATTGGTATGTCTAAGATTGGAAAAGATTCACAAAATATTTCCAAGGCCCATGCTTGTATAGGAAAAATTGAAAATGCTTCTACGCATCTTTTAGGCATTATTAATGATGTGTTGGATATGTCTAAAATTGAAGCCAAAGAAATTGAAATTGTACATGATATCATAGATTTTGAACAAGTGGTACAGCGTGTAAGTCATGTTATTGGCTTTCGTATGACGGAAAAAGGACAGACTTTTGTGGTGGAGCATGACGTAAATATTCCTAGCTCCATTATTTCTGATGATCAACGTATTGCTCAGGTTATCACCAACTTTCTTTCTAATGCGCAAAAATTTACTCCCGAAGGGGGAAGCATTACCTTGCGTACGCAATTGCTTGAGGCTTCACCACAGAAATGCAGAATTAAACTGTCTGTAATTGATACTGGTATAGGTGTGGCAAAAGATCAGCAAAGTCATTTATTCCAACCGTTTCAGCAGGCACATAGTGGCATTGCGCAAAAGTACGGAGGAACAGGTCTTGGCCTTTCCATTTGCAAAGAAATTATTGAACTTATGGGCGGTGAAATTTTCTTTGATTCCGAAGAAAATAGAGGTACGTGCATAGGCTTTGAACTTCCCTGCGAGCTGCCCATAGAGGGTAGAGTTGTGGAACAGCACTCTTCAGTGCAACTTAACAATGATGCTCCTTTGAATTTTAAAGGGAAAACCTTCCTCTTAGTGGAAGATATTGAAATTAACCGCGAAATTGTGATGGCATTGTTGGAAGATACGCAGGTGGCTTTTGATATAGCTGAAGATGGTTTACAAGCGGTTGAAAAATTTATGGCTCAACCAGATGCCTATCATCTTATTCTTATGGATATTCGAATGCCTAGGATGGACGGGTATGAAGCCACTAAAACCATTCGCGCCATGGATATACCAAGAGCTAAGTCTGTGCCTATTATTGCCATGACTGCCAATGCTTTCCGTGAAGATGTGGAACGTTGTCTTGCTGTAGGAATGGATGCGCACGTGGGTAAGCCCATTAATTTTACAGAACTTTTTGCTTTGCTACGTAAATATATGGATTAAAAGAAAACGCGTATTCTATGTAAAAGGGAATGGCATAAAGCTTTCAATCTTTTACAACTTCATTGCGACGAAATTTTTTTTCAAAGATAGTTTGTTGTGGCCATGAAAGTTTTTTGGAAAAGGGGTCTGGGGAAAAAACTTTTTTTCAAAAAAGGTTTTTCCCCAGCAAAAATTCCTCTTTATACTTTACGCAAAAGTTTACAAGCGCATTTACAAATCAATTCGATGGCAGGAACTAAACCAGCTTCATCAAAATCAAATTTATCGTTGTGATGGCCGGCAGCTCTGTCCATACCCACTTGCAGATAGGTGCTTTTTCCGCCATTTTTTTGTACGGCGCGCATCATATGGGTAAAATCTTCGCAAGCACCAAAATCTTTACTTTCCATAATGTCCGTATAGTAGGGGATAGTTTTTGCTTCTTTCGCCACCATGGTCATGAGCTCGGCATCACTTTGGGCGCTTTGAGCTGAACCTACGGCTGTAATGCTGTATTCGCATTCATACATTTGCGCGGCGGCCTTAACTATATTTTCAGATTTTTCTATCATATAGTCATTAAGCTCACTGGTGGCACCGCGTGTTTCCATGAGCAAAAGACCATTGGGAGGAAGAACATTGCGTCCCTGTCCTGCCACAAGCTTGCCCACATTTATGCGTGTTATACCATCACCATGGCGAGAAATGGCGTGAAGGTTCAGCGCACATACCGCCGCTGCCAGTAGGGCATTTTTACCTTCTTGGGGGGCAGCGCCTGCGTGAGCTTGCTTACCTGTAAAGCTTACATCCCACTTGGTGGTGGCTAAAAAGCCCATGGTGCCGCAAATGAGCTGGCCGCTTTGGGCGGCTTGAAAGCTCACATGTAGGCCCAGCGCATAGTCTACGCCTTCCATGGCTCCGGCTTCTACCATGGGCTGAGCACCACGGCATCCTTCCTCTCCGGGCTGGAAGATGAAACGTACTGTTCCTTTGAGGGTATCTTGTAAACCTGCCAGCACTTCTGCCACGGCAAGGCCCATGGCCACGTGTCCATCGTGTCCGCAAGCGTGCATAACGCCATCATTGACAGAGGCAAAGCCTTGGGCCGCAGGTTTGTGGGCATTGTCATGGCTTTCTTGTACGTCATTGGCATCCATATCAAAGCGCAGTGCCACAGTAATGGGGTCATTGCTGAATTTCATATCAGCCCAAAAACCTGTGAGGCCTTGCATTTCATCTAAAATGGCTGCATCTGCCCCTTGAGTAAGGGCTCGTTGCTCGTGCTTTTTAAGTGCTTCGGCGTTGGGCACGCCCATCATGGAGGCTCTGTTCAGACATTTTTCTCCGCAGGTTATTTCATAGCCCAAGGCACGCATTTTCTTAATGGCAAGGGCTGTGGTGCGGTATTCTGTCCAGCCTGCTTCGGGGTAGGTATGTAGGTCTCGACGGCAAGCTATGATGGCTTTTTCCATGGCCTTGATGGTGGTGCGTAAAGTATCTGACATGATTTTTCCTTTTGGTATGGATTGTATGGGGCGTATGCTTGGTAAAAAGCCTTTGTACTTTTTACGGTACAAAGGCTCATAGTTAATTATATAAATCGCGTAATAAGCTTTTTATAAAAGTACAGGTATAAGCACAATGGCGGCGATAATCATGCCCAAAGCTGTGCGCTTAGGTATTTCCATGGGATTTACCTTGGCAAGAGCCGCGGCCACAATGGTAGCTCCGGCAATGGGAGAAACCGCACGGCCAAGAGCACCGGCTAAGGCGGCAGAAACGCCCATGTTAGAAATTTCTAAACCAAAGCTGGGTGCGTGAATGGTTACAGATTCGTTGAAAGCAATGGCGGCGGCGTCGCCGGAGCCGGAAAGTACTGCCAACAGGAAGGGACCAAAGACAGCGGCTATTTTTACCACGTGCTCATTGGTATTTTGTAACATAGCAATAAGTTCATTAATCATGCCCAAGGACTTCATGCCAGCCACAAAAACGCCCGCGGCAATGATAATGCCTATGATGTCTGCATAGCCCTTACCCATACCATTGAAGAATTCCGTTGTAGCTTTAGCTGGGTTTACGCGAGTGGCAAGAAGGCAGGCCATGGAGCCAATAAGCATGGCATGAGGCACTTTAATGGATTTTGCCCAAGGTAAGGCCGCTTGCACTTCTGAGATATTTAAGATGATAAGCATAGCCACTGGGAAAAGGGGCAAAATGGCATAAAGGGGGTTTACCTTAAATTGCATTTGGCTATCATCATAGCCTTCCATGACATAACCTTTATGTTCTTTTAACAGAATAGCTACCACGGTAAGAGATAGGGCACCGATAATCATGGAGATGATAGAAGGTGTGGCAAAAGTGGTTACAATGTCGATAACTTCCATTTGAGCAAGGTTAGCAATGATGGGCGTATGGGAAAGACCTGGCGACATGCAAGAACCAAAGGTTCCTAAAATTACAGCAGAAGCTGCCGTGGCAGGATGTACACCCAAGGACATAAGTAGGGGGATAAGCACTGCGCCCACAGCAGAAGTAACGCCTGCGGCGGAGGTTAAAGAAATATTTACCAAGAAAGTAATGGCAGTGGCGCCGGGAATAATGGCAAAACGTAATTTAGATAAGCCTTTCACTAGGGAGTGAATGAGGTGCTTATCGCATTCGGTATATTTCATAACAAAAGCAAAGCCCATCACAGAACAAATGCTTTGAATAAGTCCGCTAGATACCATGGACTTAGAAAAAGCGTCCAAGGCAAGGATAGGATTTAACGACAAAAGGGCCATGGCAAAGCCAGCACCAATTAAGACCAAACGTGTGTCATGTTGTTTGATGAGAAGATAAACCACCACTGCCACAATAAGCAGACCAATGATCATCCCAAAAACTCCAGTCATAAGAAACTCCTCTTATATAAAATAGTCGTGGGGGAAATATATTATTTTTATGTAGATGTCGAGCTTTTTAGGGCTGATAGCTCATGAGATAAAGAATTCCCCTTTATGGTAATTATTTTGCCAAACGCTTTAATGTAGCGCAAAGAACTTCAAAACCCTGTTCAATGTCCTGTTCTGAGGCAAATTCTGCAGGATTATGACTAATGCCGCCTTTTCCGCGCACAAAAATCATGCCTGTGGGCGTAAGGGGAGCCATGTTCATGGCATCGTGACCGGCGCCGCTAATAACGCTTTCATAGGGAATGCTAAGTTCTTCGCACACGCTGGCGATGGTGTCTTGAATATGCGTATCCATAGCCACAGGCTTTTCAGCGCTTAATAGCTCAAAGCTCATGGCAGTGCCGTATTTTTCATCAATGCTTTTTGCTTCTTGCTTAAAGAGGGCAAAAACTTCATCCATAACAGCTTTATCAATGCCGCGTAAGTCTACAAAAAGCTCTGCCATGCCGGGCACCACATTCATGGCACCGGGGAAAGCCTTGATATTGCCCACCGTGGCCACAATGCCTTTGGGGGCATAGGCGCAAGCAATGCGGTGAATGGCTAGAACTAATTCAGAAGCAGCCACTAAAGCGTCTTTTCTGTGCTGCATTTGCGTAGAGCCGGAGTGGTCGGCGCGCCCTTGTACAGTGACTTTAGAACGTATGGGGGCGGCAATGGCTTTTACAATGCCCACTGCCTTGCCTGCGCGTTCTAAATCTTTACTTTGGTCAATGTGTAGCTCTATAAAGCTTTTAAATTCTTCGCCTTTGCGGGCTGATTCTGGAATTTTGTCAAAGTCAAAACCGCGAGATGCCAAAGCATCTTTAAGGCTAATACCATCTTTGTCTTGGGCTTTTGCCCAGACGTGCATCATATCTTTACCGGCAATGACCTTACTGCCCATGGTGGCATGGGAAAAGCGGCTGGATTCTTCCAATTGAAAAATGATGAGTTCCAGAGGGTG
>CAYJPR010000070.1:0-6095 GCA_964372075.1 uncultured Desulfovibrionaceae bacterium
GATGGGTGAATTTCCAGCGAAGCATCCGCACCGGATTCATCGCCGGACACTTGGAATGAATAGCCGGAGCCCGTCTTTAAAATACTTACATTCACACCCGGATTGGCTTTGTCTTGGTTTACCATATTGGCAAAACCTTCCAGCGTGGTACCCGCAGGCACAGCCAATGTGCGCGTTTCACCCTTATAGGTATAGGAAAATTCTTGCGCCACACCGGATGAATTAAGAACGGTATTTTTAGACTCGTAATTGCCTTTATTGGCCCAAATGGCATTGGAGGCCAATTGCTTTACGTCAATGGTATGGGTGCCGTCTACAGCATTGGCATCTGCCTTCACCCCAAGGGTGGCTTCGCTGCTGCTAGAGGCAATTTTAGTAAGAAATTCTTCATAGGTATTAAGTAAGGACAAAGCCTCTTGGGCTTCACTTACTGTACTAAGAAGGTCTTGAAAGGCTTCGTAAGTTTCAGAGGCAACGTCACGGGTGTCTTGTAAAGAGTTTAAGCGAAAAGACTCAACTTCTAAAAGTTGTTCTATCATGGCGCTAAAGTCGGTACCGCTACCTATGCCGGAAAAAGATATGCCACCGGAAATGGAATTTGACATAACAAACCTCTCATGGGGAAATTCTTGCCTAAAAAGCTTACAAGTAATGCTTTGCAAAAAGTATGCAAAGACATTTCTCTGGCGAGCAATACTCCCTAATAGCATATATCGACTCTGCAAGTTTTTTCTTAAGGGTAGCGTAAAAAATGCGACGGAAACAAACAATGCAGGTAAAAAGAACTATGCATAAAGAAACTTTCAAAGCAATGTGGTCCTACCTCTTGCCTTAGAGAGATTTAATGCCTATATATCTCTAACAATAAGAAATTTTTCTTTAAAAACTTCCCCTTGTAGAAGAATTCCCTGAGAAAGCACAATTAGTATTGACATTTCAAGGAATTTTATATAAATTACCGTTTTAAATTGATTAACGATAACAAACACTTACGAGGATACCATGCCTAGTAACTTTGGCAAAGCCCTTACCTTTGACGATATTTTATTGCTTCCCGGCTATTCTGAAGTCACCCCAGACTTAGTAGATATCAGCTCGCAACTCACTAAATCCATTCCCTTACGCATTCCTATGCTTTCCGCAGCTATGGACACCGTTACCGAGTCCGCCATGGCCATTTCCATGGCACGCATGGGCGGTATCGGTATTGTGCATAAGAACATGACCATTGAGCGTCAACGCTTACAAATTGAAAAAGTGAAAAAGTCTGAAAGCGGCATGATTTTAGACCCCATCACCGTAAGTTCTTCTGACACTGTTAAGCAAGCACTTGACTTAATGGCAGAATACCGCGTTTCTGGCTTACCCGTTGTGGACGGCAGCAAATTAGTAGGTATTTTGACCAACCGTGACGTGCGCTTCATTGAAGATGGCTCCACCATCATGGTGCGCGAAGTGATGACGTCTAAAAATCTTGTGACCGTGCCCATGGGTACTTCCCTTGATGAAGCTCGTAATCACTTACACGAACACAGAATTGAAAAGCTTTTAGTGGTGGATGAAAACGGCGGCTTACGCGGCCTTATTACCATGAAAGACATTGATAAAGTACAAAAGTACCCCACTTCTTGTAAGGACGACAAAGGCCGCTTACGCGTAGGCGCCGCCATTGGCGTGGGTAATTTAGAACGCGCAGAAGCCCTGCTTGACGCTGGCGCCGACGTGCTTGTGCTAGACTCTGCTCATGGACATTCTGCCAACGTATTGCGTTCCATTGCAGAAATTAAAGCCGCTTTCCCCAACTGCCAATTGGTAGCCGGTAATGTGGGTACCTATGAAGGCGCTAAAGCCATCTTTAAAGCCGGTGCGGATACTGTAAAAGTAGGTATTGGTCCCGGTTCCATTTGTACCACGCGTATTGTGGCCGGTGTGGGCGTGCCCCAAGTAACCGCCATTCAAGAAGCTGCTCGCGCCGCACAAGAGTTTGACCGTTGCTGCATTGCCGACGGCGGTATTAAATTCTCCGGTGACATTGTAAAAGCCTTGGCCATGGGCGCCAATACCATCATGATTGGTGGTCTTTTTGCCGGTACCGAAGAAAGCCCCGGCGAAACCATTTTGTACCAAGGTCGTACTTACAAAATTTACCGCGGCATGGGCTCCATTGACGCCATGAAGGAAGGCTCCTCCGACCGTTACTTCCAAGAAGCTTCCAAAAAGCTTGTACCGGAAGGCATTGTAGGCCGTGTACCTTATCGCGGCGGCGTTATGGATTCCATCTACCAACTCATGGGCGGCTTACGTTCCGGCATGGGTTATGTGGGCGCCAAAGATTTACAAGAGCTCAAAGACAAGACCCAATACTGCGAAATTTCCGCTTCGGGCTTACGTGAGAGCCATGTGCACGACGTAATCATCACCAAGGAAGCTCCTAACTATCGCATAGATAATTAGTTTTAACTGGGTGCATGTAATGCTTGGAAAAGCGTTCCATTAACAAAATTCAAGGAGGGATATATGCGTTTTTTGCTTTAAAAAATGTATATATCCCCTGTTTATTACAAGAGTTTCACGGCAATCTTGTTCGTCAACCTCACCAAGGAAGAAAGTATGCCAAGTAAAGTTATTATTATTGATTATGGCTCTCAAGTGACCCAGCTTATTGCACGTCGCGTTCGTGAAGCTGGTGTGTATTCTGAAATTCACCCCTGCAATGTCACCGCAGAGGCTGTAAAGGCCATGAATCCCAACGCCATTATTTTGTCCGGCGGCCCCGCTTCTGTGGGCGAGGACGATGCTCCCACGCTAGATAAAGGCTTTTTGGACCTTGGCGTACCCGTGCTTGGCATTTGCTATGGCATGCAGCTTTTAGCTCAAAACCTCGGCGGCGAGCTGGCCCAATCCGTAACACGTGAATATGGCCCCGCAGAACTCACCTTTGTGGAAGAGTCTCCCTTATGGGCCGGTCTTGACAGAGGCCAAAAATCCCGCATTTGGATGAGCCATGGCGACAAAGTAAAGTCTGTGCCTGCAGGCTTTAAAATCATTGCCAGCACCCCCACTTTAGAAGTGGCTGCCATGGCTGATGAAGCCAAGCAAGTGTACGCTGTGCAATTCCACCCCGAAGTGCATCACAGTGTGGACGGCGAGAAAATCATCCGCAACTTCATCTTTGAAATTGCCAAGATTACGCCTGACTGGTCCATGTCTTCTTTCGTCACACGTTGCATAGACGAAATGGCGGCTCAAGTGGGCCCAGATAGCCATGTGGTGTGTGCCCTTTCCGGCGGTATCGACTCCACCGTGGTGGCTGTGCTCTTGCATAAGGCCATTGGTCATCGCTTGCACTGTATCTTTGTGGATAACGGTGTGTTGCGCCTCAACGAAGGCGAAGAAGTGGTCAACTACTTACGCGAGCACTTTGACCTTAATTTAAAATTTGTTCAGGCCCAAGACCTTTTCCTTAATAAGCTTAAAGGTGTGGATGATCCTGAGAAAAAACGCAAAATCATCGGCCATACCTTCATTGAAGTATTTGACGATGAAGCTAAAGCCTTAGGCCAAGTGGATTACCTTGCTCAAGGTACTTTGTACCCCGACGTGATTGAATCCATTTCCCATAAGGGTCCCAGCGCCGTTATCAAGAGCCATCACAACGTAGGCGGCTTGCCAGATACCATGAAAATGAAGCTCATTGAGCCTTTACGTGAGCTCTTTAAGGACGAAGTGCGTAAGGTTGCCGCAGAGCTTGGTATGCCGGACTCCATTGTTTGGCGTCACCCCTTCCCCGGTCCCGGCCTTGCCATTCGTATTTTAGGTGAAATCACCGAAGAGCGTTTGGAAATTTTACGTAGAGCCGATAAAGTGGTACAAGAAGAACTTAAAGAGTCCGGCTGGTACCGTAAGGTATGGCAAGGCTTTGCCGTGCTTTTACCGCTGAAAACCGTGGGCGTTATGGGCGATGGGCGTACGTATGAGCACGTTATTGCCCTGCGCATTGTGGATAGCGTAGATGCCATGACTGCAGACTGGGCGCGTTTGCCTGCTGAGCTTTTAGAGCGTATGTCTAGCCGTATTATCAATGAAGTTAAGGGTGTTAACCGTGTGGTCTATGACATTTCGTCTAAGCCACCGAGCACCATTGAATGGGAGTAGTTGATTTTTTGCCCTAAAAGGCTTCCAGCTGCGTCAGGCTTGTTTTTTGCTCCGGTCGAGTATGTCTAATACACTCCCTACGCAAAAAAAAGCGCCTTTCTTGCTGGTAAGCCTTTTTGAACAAAAACTCATAATGTTTTAAATATACGTAGTTACGATGGCGGGCATGGGTAAAAAAACCTGTCCGTCATCGTTTTTGTAGCAAGAGGTGAATCATGTTCGGCATCGGGAGTACAGAGCTTTTAGTTATTTTAGTTGTGGCCCTTGTGGTACTTGGCCCCAAATCCTTACCCGGCATAGCCAAAACCGTAGGTAAGGTCATGGGCGAATTCCGCCGCGTGTCCACAGAATTTCAGCGCACCATGAATGCCGAAGTGGCCAATGACGAGCATGAAAAGCGCAAAAAAGAAGCCGAAGAAGAGCTTTTTGGTAAGGATGAAAACAAATCCGATGCCAAAGCCGATGCCAGTACAGCCAAGCCCGCTTCCGCACCCACTGCCAAAGTTGAAAGTGAGTCTGAGCAGAACGTTGTAGATACACAGGCCACACCTCAACAGCCTGCGCCCAACCAAACTGTGCCCGACCAGCCTGCACATGACTCTCCCCTAGCCGCCGCTGTAGCCAAAGCTGAGGCCGAAGCCACGGAAGCTACGCATGAAGCAAAAGCAGAGCCTGTCGCCACGTCTGCCACTTCTGAAGTCATTTCTGCAAAAGAAAAGGAATTGGCATGAGCACAGAAAAGCCTGTAGAAAAAGATTTTGTGAGCACAGCTGAACCTGAAGCTGTGACACCTCAGCCTAATTCTGCGTCCACGTCTGAATCTGTTACACAATCGGGCACTGAAGCGGCAACTGAAGCGGAAGAATGTATAGAAGGCATTGTACCTGCCCCTACATCTGCTGAAGAAAGCACTGAAAGCATTACAGAAGATACAGCCAAAAATGACGAAAATATCGAAAAAAACGACGCGGCTGCTAAAGAAGAAGGGCAAGAAGAAGCTGGTGAAGTGACCTTTGCCCAGCTCAAAAAAGAAAAACGCACTCCGCCCCCGCGTAAAACTCGCGAAGAGCGCGGTCTCCCCCCAGAAGGTGAAGCCACACCGGAAGAACCCAAGGGCATGACTCTCATGGAGCATCTTGGCGAGTTACGCACCCGCTTAGTGCGCTCTTTCATTGCCATAGGTTTAGCCTTTATTGTGTGTTACACCTTTGCCGAACAGCTTTTTGCCGAATTGTGCAAGCCTCTTATCAACGCCCTGCCTGAAGGGTCCAAGCTTATCTTTACCGCTTTGCCCGAAGCTTTTTTTGTCTATGTGCAAGTGGGCTTATTGGCGGCACTTTTTGTGGCATCGCCCTTTATTTTCTATCAAATCTGGTCCTTTGTGGCGCCAGGATTGTACGACGATGAGAAAAAGTACATGATTCCCATGGCGGTGATTTCAGCAGGATTTTTCATTGCCGGCGCTTCCTTTTGTTTTTTCATGGTATTCCCTTATGCTTTCACCTTCTTTGTGGGCTTTGCCGATGAAAACATAGCGGCCATGCCCTCGCTCAGCGCATATTTAGGCTTTTCCATGAAATTGCTCATAGCTTTTGGGCTTATTTTTGAAATGCCGCTCTTTACCTTCTTTTTATCGCGCCTTGGCATTATTACAGCCGAGCTTATGCGTAAAGCACGCAAGTACGCCGTCTTATGCTCTTTTATCATTGCCGCCATTTTAACCCCGCCCGATGTCATATCTCAATTGCTCATGGCTTTCCCCATGATGCTCCTCTATGAATTAAGCATAGGTGTGGCGGCACTCTTTGGTCGCAAAAAGAAAAAAGATGACGATGCTGAAAAAAATGACAGCAATGACGATGAAAACAACGAAGAAGAAACAACAAACACTGCCCCAGAGCAGGCATAATATATTGCAGAAAAAAGTGAGGCTTGCATGA
>CAYJPR010000071.1:0-6067 GCA_964372075.1 uncultured Desulfovibrionaceae bacterium
GTAGTGCTTGCTAGTAAAAGAAGCCAGAAAATAAGCCATCCATTACGCGCCCAAGAAGCACACCAAGGGAGCATCTGGGCATAGTAATCACGACCAAAATCATCACTGGTACGGCGCAGTAAAAGCCATACACAGCCCATACCGCCAGCCATGGCAAAAGCTAGAGGGAGTACATAGGGAGCTGCATTCCAATAGGTGCTCTCTAAGCTAGGGAGGAAAAAGTTATTCAAGCTTTGGCTATACTCTATGCCAAGAGTAAGGGCCGCATCGGCGCTTACAATACTCAGCGTAGCAAAAAGACTCATACCATACCAACATGCGGCTACCAGAGCTAAACATTGAATGGCTACGCGATTATTTTTCCAATTTTTCCAAAGGCCATAAAAGCAAGAGAAGCATAAAGTAGCACCTACAAGTAAACCGCCGGCATAGATATGTGCCAAGAGGTAGGTATTGCTTTTTAGGGCTAGCCATAGGGTGTAGAGATCTAAGGCTTGGCCGTCTACAGGCATATGCGCTAAAATGGTGGGGCTTAAACGTAACCAAAGGGGCCAAAAGCCTGCAAGCGTGAGGAGCCAACCTAGAATAAGCGCCAATAAGCTTATTTGCTTGGCACATTTAGCATAGGCGGTTCGCTGACGAATAAGAGAAAGGGTTTGCCCTGCAATGGCCATGAGAGGAAGGGCTGTTAAAGCTAAAAAACAGAGTGAACTTAGAAGGATACGTGACATATGTGCCACATTTTGCCAATCAATGGTGGTAAAATCCATGAAAATAATTCTCCTTGTGGTGTGGCTCATTTGTGCCTTAATTTGGCTTTAAGCGCAAGATGTCTTGAAAAGTATTACAATATAAGGCATAGTGCTGGCATACGTTATTTGGAGGGATTGTCATGAAAGGAAAAAAGAGCGCTGGTAAATCTACATGTGCTATCCATGGCATAAAAGTTTTAAGTACTTTACTTATTTTTGGTGCTCTATGCGCAGGCTGCGCTTCTAAGCAAAGCGATGAAGCCTTGATAGAGACACAGAATAATGTGGTTGAAATAGATAATCGTGTGGCTGCCATTGAAGGTCGTGTACAATCTTTAGGGCAAGAAGTTCAAGCAACGCAAGGCCGTGTGTATGATGTGTATTATAAAAGCGGTAAAAAAACCGGTATGACGGCGCGTCCTGTGGCCCAGCCAGTGGGAACACCGGCCGCAGCACCTGCACAAGCTGTAGTTCCCGGTCATGTTCCTGTGGCCTATGCAAGCCCCATAAGCAATACGCCCATGCCTGCAAACACGACGCCAAAGCCTACGCCAAAACCCGTAGCGGCGCCGGCTACTCCTGCACCCAAGGCTACAAACCCTACCATTGCATCCATACCAGCCTCTGCACAGCACGCCATTGTGCCACAGCCCAATCAAAAACCCAAAGCGCCTTTAGGCTCTCTTGACCCTAATAATAAAATGGCCTTAAAAGATGGTGCTGATGTGCAAACAGTGGAAAGTCAAGCTGCAAAAGCTCAAAATGCTTCTGCGCAAAACTCCGCTGTTCAAGAACTTTCCTTACCACCTGAAACGCCCATGTATGTGCCAGGAGCTCCTTCTGGTGCGCAATCTGTGCCAGTAGCTCAGCCAGCTGTTGCGTCTACGGATCCCACCATAGCTTCTGCTGCTCAAAACCAAGCGCCCATGCCACCGGCAACGCCTGTAATGGCTACAGCTGCACCGGTACAGCCCGCACAGCCCGTAAAGCCTACTCGCCCTTTAAGCAAGGAAAAAGCCGCCTACAAGCAGGCTCTTGATATGGTACGTGGTGGTCAAGCCACAGCAGGCCGTGCGCAATTTGAAGCTTTTTTACAAGCCTATCCGCAAAGCTCCTTGGTGCCCAATGCTTATTATTGGATAGGGGAGAGCTATTACTCTCAAGGTAATTTTACCAATGCTCTTTATGCCTTTAAGCAAGTAACCACGCATTTTCCCAAGCATCATAAAACCTCTGATGCTTTGCTAAAAGCAGGCATGACCTATCAAAAACTTGGTGATGCGGCCAATGCTCAAATGCAGTATAGAGCCCTTTTGGCTGATTTTCCCAATTCAAATGCTGCTAAGATTGCTCGTAATAAAAGACTGTAATGGTCGTGATGCCATGGCAGCATATATCCCAAGCTGATCGCGCTCAGTTTTGGGCTACCTTGGCTTTAAAGCATTCGCAGGGCATTGGCCCGCGCACCATTGTGCGTCTGCTCAAATATTTTGGCTCTGCGTATGCTGCCCTTGAAAATACCTTAAGCTGGCATGAAGCTGGGGTGAGCCGCGAAAAAGCACAGCTTTATAATGCCGGCTCTTGGCGCACTACAGCTTTAGATGAATGGCATAAAGCCCAAATAAGTCCGGCACATATTCTCTTATGGCATCATGATGCCTATCCCCAATCCTTACGCACTCTTATTGATGCGCCGCCCTTACTTTATTATTCCGGAGATATATCCCTTCTTACCTTGCCTTGTGTTGCCATTGTAGGCTCACGCAAATGCAGTGCCGAAGGTGTGCAAGTGACAGGAAATATAGCTAGAGAGCTTTCTCGCGCAGGTATATGTGTAGTTTCTGGCGGGGCTGATGGTATAGATAGGGTAGCCCATGTGGCGGCCTTGGCTCATGTGGGAAAAAGCATTGGCGTACTGGGCACAGGCCTTGATATTGCCTATCCTAAAAGTAATGAAGACCTTTTTGTAACATTACAAGAACAAGGTTTGCTTCTTACGGAATACGCGCCGCAAACACCGCCCCTAGCCAGTCATTTCCCCATTCGCAACCGTATTGTCAGTGGTTTGAGTTTGGGGGTTTTGGTGGTGGAGGGTATGCCTAGTAGTGGTAGTCTTATTACTGCGCGTTTAGCCTTAGAGCAAAATCGTGAAGTGTATGCCATTCCCGGACCAGCTACGGCGTCTTTGTCACGAGGATGTCAAAATCTCATTCGCCAAGGGGCCAAGCCTGTCTTTAATGCAGAAGATATTTTGCAAGATTTAGCTTTAAGCTTGCAGGAGTTTACCCCCAAGGATGTGACGCAAGCGATACCTACACAAGCCACAGATGCAGGAATAAAACAAATGTTAATCCAGCAGGAAGATTCTACAGAACATACTGAAAAAAAAGAACAAGATGCTGTAGAGAAAATAAGTGAAAATATTCATATTTCTGAGCAAAGCGTAGCAGGAGAAGGAGCTGACTTTTCTTCCTGTTTTTCTGAAGAGCAAATGCAAGATATACAAAAAATATTGCTACATTTACATGCGCAAGGTCCGGTGCATGTGGATGTATTATGCGCCATAGTGGGTAAGCCTGTATTTTATGTGAATGGTTTACTCGTAGAAATGGAATTAGAAAAATATGTGGAAAAAATGGCAGGCGGAATTTTTAAAGCAATGAAAGCACGTACCTAGGGAGAGGAAAAATATATTTTTTAGAGAACATACTGGTATAAATACGTTTTATTAAAGAAAAAAATGCTTTAAAAAAAACTTTTTTTCTTGGCCTTGTACACTAGATGTTTCCTTTTTTGTATGTTAACTATGCTTAGTTAGGTAAGGTATCTATAGATACCCATGAAAAAGTGACTTTATCCAAAGAAAGCTAGATGTATGCAAGAGATTCCCATAGAACAAGTTAAGCCAGATATGAAATTAGGCTGCAGAGTGCGTAATACTGGCGGCGAGATTATTGCTGAAGCAGGAAGCGCCGTTACCGAAAAACTTATTTCCCAGTGTCATACTCTTGGTATTTATACCTTGCATATTTTAGGTAATCCTGTGCCTGGCGCTCCTAAAAGTTATGATGCCTTACAGCGTTTTGAGCGCATGACCCACCTTTTTAGAAATCAACAGCAAAGTATTTTTATGCGCACCATTGAAGCTTTTTTGAAAAAACATTTTCATGAGCGCGTCTAAGATAAAGGGAACAATGTATCATGAGTAGTGCTGATTTATCTACCAGCTATAAAGGGCAAGTGCTTGCCGCCAAAAGTATTCCCACTTTGCCCATTGCTTTGCAAAAAATTTCTGCGCTTATGGACGGAAATAGAACAAATCTTGCAAAAGTTGCTGAGCTTATCACCCAAGATCAAAGCCTGAGTGCAAAAGTTTTAAAGCTTGTAAACTCTCCTGTGTACGGTTTTCCAAGACGTATTGTATCTATTCATAATGCCCTTATTTTATTAGGGGTAAATGCTGTACACGGTCTTTTAATTTCTACGGTTGTATTTGAAATTGTTTCTAAGCATATGCGTGGTCTTTGGGAGCACTCTTTAGCTTGTTCCACTGCTTGTAAAGTGATGGCACGTCATTTTAAAATCAAAGAAGAAGAAGAGTTTATTCTTTCAGGTCTTTTACATGACTTTGGAAAGGTTATTATTAGTATACAACTTCCTGACGCCATGCGCGATGCGCAATCTCTTGTGGCCAATGAAGATATCAGCTCTTATGAGGGGGAAAAACTTATTTTAGGTTTTGACCATACTCGTGTTAATGCTTGGGTTGCACAGCATTGGAACTTACCTCTTGGTATTACTGCAGCCATGACTTTTCACCATGACCCCATGAAGGCTGGCAATCATAAAACCCTTGCTTCTGTGGTACACCTTGGTGACTTTTTTACTCGTGTATTTGAAATGGGTGATGGCGGCGATAGTAATGTTTCTGAAATTAACCCCATGGTATTAAAGCATTTGAATTTAGATCAAAACGATTTACGTGAACTTGTAGATAAAATTGGTATAGAATTCCAAAAGCAAACCCAATTTCCTGTATTTGGTAGGTAGCGTATGGAACCATTTGATTTTAAAACTGTTATTGGCTCAAAGCCCACCATTTATCTGCTTTCTCTTGATCCAGAGCTTTGTGATGTTTTGCAAAGCCTTTGGCCCAATGAGAATATTCAATGGGAAATTTTCAGCAGTGGTAAGGCTTTATTAGAAAGACTTTTTAGTGAGCCACCGCATATTCTTATTTGCGGTGAATCTAGTGCAGATTTGACCGGTGCAGAGATAGTGCAGCTTGTAAAAGCAG
This sequence comes from uncultured Desulfovibrionaceae bacterium, assembly GCA_964372075.1. GTDB lineage: Bacteria > Desulfobacterota > Desulfovibrionia > Desulfovibrionales > Desulfovibrionaceae > CAYJAD01. Next base: position 5,050 of record CAYJPR010000071.1, read on the forward strand.
AAAATGTGTACCGTCAAGTATGTACTGTTCTTGTTATGAACTTTGAGTCTTTTAATTTAGAATTGCGCTCTAAGCTTTCTGATGTGGATGATTTTATTATTCTTCCTTCCACTGCTACGGAAATGCGTACTCGTTTGGAATTAGCTTTGCAACGTTCTTCTTGTACTCTTGATGCCAACCCCCTAACGCGTCTTCCCGGTAATGCTTCCATTATGCAAATGGTGGAAAAGCATATTATGGATAGAACAAATTTTGCTGCTGCTTATCTTGATATTGATAACTTTAAAGCTTTTAATGATAAGTACGGTTTTTCCCGCGGTGATGAAGCTTTACTTGTGGCGGCGCGCCTTTTGGTGGCTACCATTATGAATTCTTCTGCAGAATATAAATTCCTTGGCCATATTGGCGGCGATGATTTCTTCTTTATTTTACCTGCTGAGGTTATGGAAGAAACATGTCAGGCGCTGGTGGCGGCTTATGATGAAATTATTCCTAATTTCTATGATGCTGAAGATAGAGCCAATGAAGGGATTATTTCTAAAGACAGAGCGGGAAATATTCAGCGTTTCCCCTTCATGAGTATATCCATTAGTATTACTGTGAACACTAATGCCAGATTTACCCACTATGGTGAGGTTTCTCAGGCGGTGGGACAAATTAAAAAGCTTTGTAAAGCACAAGATGGTTCTGTGTACATGTTTGATAGACGTGTAGACTAGTTTTTTATGTCTCAGATACAAGCTTTTTTAACATGGCTTGAAATACAAAAAGGCTACTCTGTTGCTACGCTTAAGGCTTATGGCACAGATTTAGCTCAGTGCGAAGTTTTTTTGCAAAGCCAGGGGGTAAGCCTTGAGCTGGCAAAAGAGATTGATAAAAATCATATTCGTAAATATATAGCTGGTCTACATAGGCAAGCGCTTTCAAAAAGCTCCATGGCACGTAAACTTGCGTCCCTGCGAGCTTTTTTTGCGTATTTACAGCGTGTTCACATTCTTGAAGTGAGCCCCATGGCTGG
>CAYJPR010000072.1:0-5975 GCA_964372075.1 uncultured Desulfovibrionaceae bacterium
TACGTATGTCTTGATACGCGCCTTGCGCAAAAAACGGCGTTTTCCTTGTATCCACTACTTTTTGAACGGCCTGTTTTTATATATTGTCAGCGACAACGCTTGCGAGAGCTTGTGTTGCACAGGATGTACGACCAAGCGTCATTTAGCATAACGTACAACCAAACGTTATTTCTTAGTCAAAGCTTCGCTCATGGGCCCGGTCATGCTTTGTGCCAATTTTACAATAAGAGCGCTTTGGGCTTTTACTAAGCTGGCATACGTCTCACCGGCGGGCATGCTTTCCACAAAGGCGCCGCTCACAAGGGCTCTATTATCATAGGTATGTACAGTCCAGCGCGCATCTAGGGTAACTTGACCCTGCAAAGCTCCGTCGAGGCGATGAATAAAGACAAATATTTTTCTGGCATCGGCATCGTCATCATCAATGGACAGTAAAAGCACTTCTTTTTCAAGTAAATCAGGCATAAGCGTATCGGATAAAACGCGTTGCACGCCGTCGGTTAAATCTTCACTCCAAGAGTTAAATTCTGAAATTTGCAAGGTAACGCCATGCGCCTCACGAGTGGTGATGTTTGTTCTGTCTAAATATGCAGGAATATTTACTTCTTGTAAAATAACCTTGGGCATCTTTTTAGTATTGGCTTCGCTTAACTGCGCCACAGGGGAAAGGCTATTACTTTCCAGCATGTAGAAAGATGTGGGCGGGCTTCCGCCGCAGGCGCTGAGTAAGGTGAGACAGAGCAAAGCGCCAAGACAAGCAAAAGAAGAAGAGTGAGGTTTACGCATTAGTTGTTACCTTTTCCCATGATTAAAGCTTCGGGTTTTTGTTCTAAAAGTTTAGCCAATTCGCGGAAAGCACGCGCTGTGCGTGAAAATTCATCCAGCGCATTATGCACTTCTTGTAAGGTTTTAGAATTGGGTGAGACTATTTTATTGGCAGAGCTTACTGTTTGTTCCAGCTCATTAGCCACGGCGGCAAAGGAGCCTAGGGCCAATTGCACGGCGGCCATAACTTCGGGTAATTGCTGGTCAAGGGTGACGCTGGTATCTCCTAGAGCATTGATGGTGCGCTGAAAATCGTCGCGTAAAGAGCCTGCGCCCGAGGTGAGTTCTGCCATATTTTCCATGGTGACGCGCAAGGCAGCTATGGATTTATGCAAATCTTCCGAAGTGCTTAAGGTGGCAAAGCCATCCAGAGCGGCGCTTAAAGAGCGTGTCATTTCCTCTAAAGGAAGGTTATTTAAGGTGCGCTCAAACTCATCAAAGGTAGAAGGAATGGTGGGTATTTCATGAGAATGATCGGAAGAATGATACCTTGCCGGCGTATTGGGGAAAAAGTCCAACTCCACATCATATTGCCCTGTCACAAGGCTACGCATATGCAAGCGAGCACGTAGGCCGCGCTGAATCATGCGCTGCATAAGCACAGTGCGCGCTGTTTCTGAAACACTGCCCGTAACGGAATCAAAGGCAATACTATTGGCATTGATGGTAACGTGTACAGGAATGGTGATTTCTTCATCACGTGGATTGGCCACCAAAAGAATTTGCGTCACTGTACCTAAGGGAACGCCACGAAAGACCACGGGAGCGCCCAGCGAAAGGCCGTTGACCGAACCTTCAAAATACAGCACATATTCCATGTCTTTGCTAAAAAAGTTTTTGCCCCCAAGGGTCATGATGCACAGCAAAAGAAAGGCCATGCTGCCAAGTACAAAAGCTCCCACGGTGGCTTTGCTATTTTTTTTATTCATATACTATCCTTTTCACCGCGAGTGAGGAAATTAAGAACCACTTCGGGTGTATGCGGGTCGTGTAAAAGTTCTTTGGGTGCGCCCAAGGCCGCCACGCTTTTGGTGCCGGCATCTAAATACAAGGCCGTATCTGCAATGGCAAAGAGTGAGGCCAGTTCATGGGTTACCACCACAAAGGTTTTCTTTAAGGTGGTGCGCAATTCTAAAATAAGATCATCAAGCATACGAGCGCTTACAGGGTCAAGGCCGGCGGAAGGCTCGTCCAAAAATATAATATCTGGGTCCAGCGCCAGAGCTCGGGCAAGGCCGGCACGTTTACGCATACCACCGCTTATCTCTGCGGGGTAATAATCTCCAAAGCCAGCAAGGCCGGCCAGAGCCAGCTTTAATTCTGCCTGCTCACGAATTTCAGCAGGGCTTAAGCTGGTGTATTGCTCCAGCGGTAAGGAGATATTTTGCGCCAAGGTCATGGAGCTCCATAAAGCCCCGCCTTGATACAGCACGCCGGCGCAGCGCATGATTTGCTGGCGCATCTCTTCATCACCGGGCCAAAAAGGTAAATCTTCATAGCTTACAGAACCTGTCATGGGTTCTTTTAAGCCCATGAGTACACGTAAAAGTGTACTTTTTCCGCAACCACTACCGCCCATGATGATGAAAATTTCCCCTTCATGCACGGTGAAGTTTACTTTATCCATGAGAATACGAGAGCCATAACCTACGCGAAGGTTTTCAGCGCGTAAAATTTCTTTGCCCAAAATTGCTGTGTTTTGTCTACTCATATGGCCAGCCTATTGCAAATAATGGTAATAATGGCTGTGGCCACAATAATGCCCACTATGGAGTGCACCACCGCTGTGGTGGTGGCTTGCCCCACCGCTTCTGCCGAGCGCCCACAACGCATACCTTGGTAGCAACCGGCTACGGCTATGATGGCGCCAAAAACGGTACCATACACAAGACCTATGAAAAGATGCTTTATGGGCACATAGGCCAGCGTGGCGGAAATATATTCTTGCGGGCTTAAGTTAAGCATAAAGACGCCCACCATAAAACCGCCCAGCATGCCCATAAAATCTGCATACAGTGTGAGCAAGGGGGCCATGCATATCATGGCAAAAATACGTGGCAGGACCAGAAAATCTACGGCAGAAAAACCAAAGGTTTGCAGGGCGTCTACTTCTTCATTGACTTGCATGGTACCAATGAGGGCGGCGTAGGCTGCGCCAATGCGTCCGCTCATGACTATACCCACCATGACGGCGCCCATAACGCGCAACATGCCAATGCCCACCAGCGGTGCCACAAAGCGCTGAGCACCAAATTGTGTAAGCTGAATGGCGCCCACAAAGGCTAAGATAAGGCCAAAAAGCAGGGAAGTGATGGAAACAATGGGCAGGGATTTGGCACCGCATTCTTCAATGGCGGCCCAAACATCCTTACTGCGGATATCGGCCTTGCCGCGGAATATACGCCCTATGCCAAGGGCAATTTCGCCAAAGAATTCCAGAAAATTATGGATGTTTTCTGTGGTTGCATCCAAAGAATGCTCCATGCGTTGGCGCAAGGTGCGGTGTTTGACATGGGGTGTGGTGTCTTCTTGCTGAGGCACTCTAAAAGCCATGTCCAAAAGTTCTTGCAAGCCTTGGGGCAGATCTTTTATTTCAAAGTTTTTGCGCTGTTCTTTGGTAAAATTAATGAGACGAACCGTGAGCGCTAGCAAAGAGCTGTCCCATAGAGCTAAATCTTTTTCTTGAAAAAGCACTGTTTTTATATGTGGTTCCCGTATGGCGGCCAGTAAAGGCGCAACGTCCGGCAGGGAATGGGTGATATTCCAAACGCCGGAAAATTGCACAACTACATTTGTGCCTTGGGCGGAGAAGGAAATTTGTGCTGTATTGGACATGTTTTTATATATAACTACTTCTGTAAATGTGTTTTTTATTTGTTGCACCATGCCTTATATTGATTTCTTTGGCAAGAGCATAGCAGTTAGCTGAAAAAGGGTAATCCGCTTCATCAGGCTTGCTTTTTACGTCAGTTACGTATGTCTTGATACGCGCCTTCCGTAAAAAGCTTCGTTTTCCTCGCGCTTTACACTTTTTGAACAGCTTGGCTAGGACAGCTATTTGAAAAGCTTAAAGATAGTCATTCTTGGTTAAAATTTTAAAAAAAACATAGTAATATGCTATTTTTGCTCTTTCTTGCTTAGGCAGGCGCTTTGCAGTAGAGTGGAGGACGGGGCTGAGAAAGGGCCTTGTGTGCAATTTTTAGATGACTTTTTGTTAACACTGGATTATGTCAAGGAAACTTGAGCCGAGAATGTCATTGATAAAGGCTGATTTTCGGCGCTGTAATAAATATTTTTGTAGTATTGCTAATTAACCATATACCCATAGAGGAAATGTCATGGAAAAATCCAAAGTTTATTTTACTGATATGCGATGTAAGGTGGGCACCAGCCTGCAAATGAAGCTGGAAAAGCTTATCCGTAAAGCCGGTATTACCTCCTTGCCCTTGGACGGTAAATTTGTGGCCATTAAAATTCACTTTGGTGAGCCCGGCAATTTATCTTTTTTGCGTCCTAACTTTTCCAAGACCGTTGTGGACGTGCTTTTGGGTGAAAACGCTAAACCCTTCTTAACCGACTGTAATACATTATATGTGGGCCGCCGTAAGGACGCTTTAGAGCATATTTCCGCCGCCTATGAAAATGGCTATACGCCTTTTTCCACAGGTTGCCATGTTATCATTGCTGATGGTCTTAAGGGCACCGATGATGTGACCATTCCTTTAGAAGGCACCAGCTATTGCAAAGAGGCCTATATTGGCCGCGCTGTGATGGATGCGGATGTTTTTATTTCTTTGAGTCACTTTAAGGGCCATGAAATGACAGGCTTTGGCGGCGCCATTAAAAATATCGGCATGGGCTGTGGTAGCCGCGCCGGTAAGATGCATATGCACAGCGACGGCACACCTTCCGTAGATGTGGAAAAATGTCGTAAGTGCGGCGTGTGTATTAAATTCTGCGCCCATGAAGGTATTTCGTACAATGAGGATAAAGTTGCCGTTATCAATGCAGATAATTGCCTAGGCTGCGGTCGCTGTATTGGCGCATGTAACTTTGATGCCATTTGTGCCCCCTTTGATGCCAACAGCGATACCTTAAACGGACGTATGGCAGAATACACCTTGGCAGTGCTCAAGGATAGACCGCATTTTCATATCAGCATTGTAAATCAAGTTTCCCCTTATTGCGATTGTCATAGCGAAAATGACGCCGCAGTAGTACCCGATATTGGTATGTTTGCTTCCTTTGACCCTGTGGCGTTGGATAAAGCCTGCATCGATGCCGTAAATGCCGCCCCTGCCATTGGCACTGCCGCCGCTTGTGATGCCGGGTGCGGGCATAGCCATGGGCATATTGGCGATCACTTTAAGGCCATTCACCCCACCACCAACTGGCGTTCACAGCTTAGCCACTCTGAAAAGATTGGCCTTGGTAACAGTGAATATGAACTTATTACGGTGAAATAATCTAGGTTTTTATGAAGAAAAGGCGTCTTTTACGGAAGGCGCCTTTTTTTGTGGAAAAGCAAACCTCCCTATGCCCATTTGACGCGCTGAGCTCCATGGGCTATTGCTTTGCCATGGGCACACAACAAGCATCACTTTTGCCGCAAGGGCAAAATATAACTTCTCTCATAGGCATTGATGAAGCCGGTCGTGGCTGTCTTGCCGGGCCTGTGGTGGCGGCCGCTGTGCTTCTTCCTGAGCATTGCACCATAGAAGGTTTGGATGATTCTAAAAAGCTCACTGCCGCCAAACGCCAAAAGCTAGCCAAAGAAATTTTCCTTCATGCTTATGTGGGGGTAGGGCTCATGTGGCAAAAAGATGTAGACAGCATAAATATTTTGCAAGCCACCTTTCATGCCATGGCCAAGGCCTTGCGCTCTCTTTTGCGTCGTCATGCCCTACAGGGGCCACATGCTCATATAGATGGTAATAAAACTATCCCTCCAGTCATTTTGCAAAGCTATGGCTTACAGCTTAAGCAAGAATGTCTCATTGGCGGAGATGGCCTTATACCCAGCATTGGCGCGGCGTCCATCATTGCTAAAACCCATCGTGACCATATTATGCAGCTTTTGCATAAAAGGTATCCACACTATAATTTTGCCGGTCATAAGGGGTATGGCACCAAGGAGCATGTGGCCGCCA
>CAYJPR010000073.1:0-5975 GCA_964372075.1 uncultured Desulfovibrionaceae bacterium
GGCTACCTTCTGCGCCAAGGTTCACGCTAAAGCCATTCACATGCTTAAAGTTCACACCAAGGTTCAACACGCCCGTGCCGCCTTGCGAACTTACAGTATCAGACACGCTGATGCCGTCCACGGTGGCGCCGGCTTCGCCGTCCAGCTCGTATTCATAGGCCAGTCCCACATAGGGGCTTAAAGTGTAATCTTCCTTTTGTACTACATCGTAAAAGAGGGTAGCCCCTACACGTAAGATATGGGAGTTCATGGCGTCAAATTCAAATGTATTGCCGCCAATATGAGCGCTACTGCCTTCTTGATGCGTCCAAAAGTATTTGGCGGAAAGATCTAATTTCCATTGAGGTGCCCATTGCCAAATATAGCCTGCGCCCACATGCAAGCCATAATAGTTGGCAGAAATATCATAGTTCACTCCGTAGCCTGTGGTAGCATCTATGATATCGTCGCTTTCGTAGCTAGTGTTTAGGGTTCCCATACGAGCGGAGGCTTCCACATAGGGTTTGCCGCCCTTGCCGTAAAATTCATAACGTGCCAAGAGGCCACCGCCGTAATAATCCATATAGCCTGTACCGTGAATTTCTGTGAGACCGCTGTTGTCGTAGCTATTATAGCTGGCAGAGCCGGTCTCAAAAAAAGCGCCTAACAGTAATTCCCCTTGAGAGAAATACTTATTGAAGGCAATACCGCCCATAAAGGAGATGGAGTTCACATCCACATGGGAGTCCGTATGGTAGGTGTTAAAAGCGCCATGCACCACAGCAAAGGGAGCAATGCCATAGCTTTTGCCTGCAGAGCCGCCGCTCATGCCTGTGCCTTGGCCTTCTGTACTGCCACCTGTTGCACTTTGTGCCGCCGTTCCGCTTGCACTTTGGGCTGCACTTTGGGCAGCAGGAATGCCCACAGACACCGCCGTTCTGGCAGCAACACCCATCACAGCCCCGGCAGCAGCACTGTAAGCATGTGCCACATCTTGAGCAGAAGAACTTGCCTTTTTCTCAGTGAGGAGCTCAGCAGTTATATCATTCTCTGTGGTATCTTGCGCTACTTTCCACTCTTGCTCCACAAAGGTGCCTGTTGTACTCTTTACCGTTCCGCCATCATTGGCAAGGGTACCGTGAATGGTGTTCGCATCAATGAGAATGACACTGTCGCCCACTTGCAAACTATGCCCATTTTCAATACTCACAGACTCAATATACGCATTTTTATGCTCACTACCTGATTTATTATTAGTCAAAGTTAAAGAATCCGTTTGCAAAATAGCATCATTGGCTTGTGTTGTTTTGGGTAAAACAAAAGCATACTTTTCGAATTGCAATACGCTGTCAATTCGCTTTGAACCGACATAATTATTGAGTATAAGTGTATTGCCTGTAAATCCATCAGTAATAGAACCGTTGCTTCCGCCCCAGAGCTGACCAGGTCCGCTGAAGGTAACAGCACCATTAAGAATAACTGTATTGTTTGTGGAATAGCCGCTGGAGTACGCGCCCCTAACTACGTTTACTGTTGCACCGTCATATATATTCACAGTGTTGCCATTAGCTTGTTCGGATGGGGAAGAAATACTGCTACTACTGTATACCCTACCTCCAATGATGCTTGCGCTTACCTCGCCGTAAACGTGAACAACATTGTTATTTGCTGTCATGGCATCAACTGTCCCATTAGAACCTATAGTGTTTGCATTACCTCCCAAAGCTCGCTCGACCACTGCGCCGGCGTCTAGAATCAATATATTACCATTGGCAGATATGCTGCCTACATTTGCGCCTGTACTAGTAACTTGGCTTGTTGCAAAACCACCATTCACTTCAGATGCTGTGCCACCTGTGATGGTAAGCGTATTGTTATTTGCAATGGCATTGCCACCACTCTCACTAGCTGTTGTGTTAGTGCTTTCAGCAAAACCACCGTAATAATTATTGCCTGCTCCTGCACCTATTTCGCTTACTGTGTCACCAGAAGCATTCACGGTCTCGCCTGTAGTAGAAATATCCTCTAGAGCAAAAGCAGCACCGGCACCCAGCGTGAGCATACCCACCACGGCTAGCGAACCAAAGAAATTTATAAAACTACATTTTTTCAGTACGGCCTTGTAACGATTGATAAGATTGCCTGTGGCGTTTTTACTTTGCATAAGAGCTCCTTAATTATGAAATATATTGAAAATTGTTTTTCATGCACAAAAAAACCCTCTTTCCCAAACAGGAAAAAGGGCTTTCATCAGAAAATATACAAAAAGCCTTATAGGCTATAGATGTAAGAGAGAGAAGCAAAAAACACACCAAAACACTGAACTATAAGAACATAATTCACGTTACGGATATATTTTAAAAGGCAAAGAGATACTTTCTGCATTTTTTGCTCATGTTTTGTTATACTATGATATACGCGATGATACATTTTTACATTTAAATATACTGTTGTGTCAAGGTAAGGCATAAGGTGGCATGAAAAACAGCATAGTTTTAAAAATACAATAAAATACTTCTAAGGAAACCATGCTCTTTGAAAAATCATAAATTATATGATATTATTTCAAATTATTCCTATTAAAACACTATGAATTTTCTTTGTTGTGGAAAAGAAAATCCACCAGCTAGGCTGGTGAACAGACTGCTGACAAAGTAGTACTCTATGATTTTGAAAGAAAATTTCATCCAAAGTCATCGCGAGCGAAGCGCGGCGATCCATTACCAAAGGGTGATTCTTGCGGTAAATAATTTCCGATCAGAGAATGGTTGATGCGTTATATGTTCTTTGAATATAGACAGAGAGGCGAAGCTTATCGCTCCTTGAGCATGGATGCTTTGCTGTCTGTATCCGTAAGGCGCTAAAGCGCCAACGGCTATACCACTGCGTGGCACCCTTCGGGCAGCTGCTTCGTCGAAGACTCCTCGCAATGACGTTGGATGTAGGATGTTATAATTAAAAAAATCATCGTAAAAAATGGTTTGAACAAGTAGAATGCCACTTTGTCATCAAACTGACCACCAGCTAGCTGGTGGATTCTTACTTGTGAACTAAGCCCACATCCACGCCCAAAGATGTTACAAAAGCGCTACCACATGAAGCTCCATTTGCACCTCCTTAGCAGTAAAAATACGCATTCTGAGCAGTTATTTTTACAAAATCCCCCCTATCTTCCATTTTCCCCTTAGCCCCTTGAAAATACTAACTTTCTACTATAATGTATTTTTATCCATCACCTAGTAAAAAACTATTAATTTTCTTTGTGAAAACAATATTTTACTCATAAAAACATTGCCATAGGCCTTTAGATGCCGTAGTCTTGCGGGGTCTTCTTACTATGCGGCATAGGGCCGCATACCTAAAAATTGGAGGAAGTATGAAAAGACGTGCCTTCCTTAAAATGTCCTGCTGTTTAGGCGCCGGTTTTGCCTTAAACGGCCTTGGTGTGGACATTTTACAAGCGAAAGAATTCGCCATTGATATGAAGCGTATGGACGCTGTCAAATCCGCGAAACAATCTACATCCATTTGCTGTTATTGCTCCGTGGGCTGCGGTCTTATCTGTAGCACCGATGCAAAAAGCGGCAAAATTATTAATATAGAAGGGGATCCTGAGCATCCCATTAACGAAGGTGCTTTATGTGCCAAGGGCGCTGGTATTTTACAAACCACCGGCGTCAACGAGCATCGCTTAACCAAGGTGCAATACCGCGCCCCTGGTAGCGATAAATGGGTAGAAAAAGACTGGGACTTTGCCATCGATCGTATTGCAAAGCTTATTAAAGCTGAGCGCGACAAGTCTTTTGAAACCAAGAATGCTCAAGGTCAAGTAGTGAACCGCTGTGAAACCATCTCGCTCATGGGCAGTTCCAACGTATTAAGTGAAGAATGCTGGGCCACGGCTCAGTTTGCGAGAGGCTTGGGGTTGACATATATCGACCACCAAGCACGGGTCTGACACGGCCCCACTGTACCGGCTCTGGCAGAGTCGTTCGGACGTGGCTGTATGACCAATCACTGGATTGATATTCAACACAGTGATGTAATTTTAATCCAAGGCAGTAATGCTGCCGAAAACCATCCCATTTCTTTCAAATGGGTATTGAAAGCTAAAGCTCGTGGCGCCAAGATTATTCACGTGGACCCGCGCTTTACTCGTACTTCTGCTCAAGCAGACATTTATGCTTGCTTGCGCCCAGGTTCCGATGCAGCTTTCATTGGTGGTAATATCAAATACATTCTCGACAATAAAAAATATTTTGCCGAATATGTAAGCGAATATACCAATGCTTCTTTCATCCTTGCAGAAGGTTTTGACTTCAAAGACGGTCTTTTCTCCGGCTATGATACCAAAACCCGTAAGTATGATAAATCCACTTGGGTCTTTGAAAAAGACGAAAAAGGTATGCCAAAACGTGACATGACCTTACAAAACCCACGCTGTGTATTCAATATGCTCAAAAAGCACTTTGATCGCTACGATGTGGACACCGTAAGCTCCATCACCGGTACTCCTAAGGAAGACTTGCTCAAAGTGTACGAAACCGTAGCCAGCACCGGTGTAAAAGACCGCGCCGGCACAGTTATGTACGCTCTTGGTCAAACTCAAAGTACCATTGGTGTGCAAAGAATTCGTGCACTGGCCATTATGCAATTGCTTCTCGGTAATATTGGTATCTGTGGCGGCGGCGTTAACGCGCTTCGCGGTGAGCCCAACGTACAAGGCTCCACCGACCACGCCATCCTCTACCACTACTTGCCCGGCTACTTGCCTGTGCCCCGTGCAGGTCGCACCACCCTTGAGTCTTATATGAAGGCTGCCACCCCAGTAACGCACGACCCCATGTCTGCCAACTGGTGGGGCAATACGCCTAAGTATGCTGTAAGCCTCCTCAAAACTTGGTTTGGCGACGCTGCCACCAAGGACAATGAGTTTGGCTATCAGTGGTTACCCAAGGTAGACGACGGTGCCAACCGTGACGTATTGCACATGATTGATGCCATGTACAATGGCAACATCAAGGGCTATTACTGTATTGGTCAAAACCCTTGCGGTTCCTTGCCCAACGCCAATAAAGTGCGCCAAGCCATGACCAAACTAGATTGGATGGTACACGTTAATATCTTTGATAACGAGTCTGCTTCTTTCTGGAAGGGCCCCGGTATGGATCCTAAAAAAATCAATACCGAATGCTTCCTCTTGCCCGCTTCTGCCAACACAGAAAAGCAAGGTAGCCAAGCAAACTCCGGTCGCTGGATGCAATGGCTACACAAAGCCACCGATGCCCCCGGCGATTGCTTAACCACCGGCGCCATTGCTTTCCTTGTAATGGAAAAGCTTAAAGAGCTGTACAAAAAAGAAGGCGGCGCTTTGCCTGAGCCTATCCTTAACCTGCGCTATGACTATGGCGACGGCAAGGGTGAGTTCGACATGGTGAAAGTTGCCCGTCGTATCAACGGTGAGTTTGAAAAAGACACCACCGTTAACGGCGTAGCTTACAAAAAAGGCCAGCCCGTTCCCGGTTTTGGTCTCTTACAAGCTGACGGCGCCACCTCCGGCGGTAACTGGTTATGCTGCGGTAGCTTTGCTGCTGACGGTACCAACCTCATGGATCGCCGCGGTAAAGAAGACCCCACCAAGCTTGGCCTATATCCTAACTGGTCCTTTGCTTGGCCTGTAAACCGCCGTGTAGTGTACAACCGCGCCTCGGTAGACAAAAACGGTAATCCCTTCAACCCAGCCCGCGCTCTCCTTGCTTGGAAAGACGGCAAATGGGTGGGCGATGTGCCCGACGGTCCATGGCCTCCCATGGGTGATAAGGGCGGTAAATTGCCCTTTATCATGAAGCCTGACGGTGTGGGTTCTCTCTTTGGCCCCGGCCTTGGCGATGGTCCTTTCCCCGAGCACTATGAGCCACTGGAAAGCCCACTGAAGAAAAATATCATGTCCAAACAGTATAATAGCCCCATTATTACGGTATTTACTGGCCCCTTAG
>CAYJPR010000074.1:0-5960 GCA_964372075.1 uncultured Desulfovibrionaceae bacterium
TTCAGTTATTGCTTAACGAAGGAAAAAATATGTCACCTGTACTAGAAATGCCCCAAGGCACCGCCCCCAAAGAGAAAAATCACTATGGCAACAAAAAGCCTTGGGCCCTCTTACTGGTGGCAGTGGTGCTTTGCCTTGGCCTAGCCATTTTTTTCCTTTTGCAAGGACGCATCATTAATACCCAAAATTCTATTTCTGCTGTGCTCATACCTGTGGCTAGCCCTTTAAGTGTAGCCTATACTGACGTTTTTGTTACGCATGGCATGCAGGTGCAAAAAGGTATGCCCCTCGCTCGCTTAGACCTTTCAGAATACGCACGTCATATACCCCATGCGCAAGCGCTTGTGCGCGGGGCCCAGCCTTCAGCACAAGCGGCACTGGCCCAAAGTGCGCAACAAAATGAAGCTGAAATGGTCATGACCATCGCCGTAGCACGCCAAGAAGAAAAAGCTAAGCACGATCTTATAGAAAAACTTTCCGTGGCACATGCCAGAGCCCTTTTGCAAATGCGTGGACAGGCAGATGGCAGTGCAGAAAAACGCCAAGCACAAGCGGCAGAAAAACAAGCTAAACTCCAATTGGAACAAGCAAAAAGCGCCCATGAGTTGGCCAGCCGTAACCGTGCAGCTGTGGAACATGTTCTCCAACAATTACGTGCTCAAAGACAAGCGCATCCATCCGGACACGGAACACAAGGGACGAGCATAAACACAATCTCCGGCATTACAGAGCAGCTTCTCGCCCCTGTGCAAGGGCATATTGTGGGTGATATTCCCTTACCTGGGCAAGTGTTTCAAAAAGGCAGTCCCGTATTTATGATTTTACCTAGCGAGGGCACACAACTCAAAGCTGTGGCCCACATGTCGCCGGAAGAAGCACGTCAGCTGCACATGACAACACCCGTGTTTTTGCATATTCAAAACACTGTGTTACGTGCCTCTTTACAGCAAATAAGCCACGATGAGACCATAAGCGTCGTTTCCCTTGTTATAGACGCTCAAATAGGCGCTCAGGAAGAAAACTTTGATACGCTTATGCTAGCCCTTCAAGAAAAGAAGGCTCGCCTCATATTTTGGCCCCAAACATGGGCTCAAGATACCCTACCTGAGGGCGTGTTAGCCATTTTTTCCCATATATAATTTACCCCCATTCTATTCTAAAATTTTTGCAATTAAAGCGTTTTGAGGGAAGGGGGAACTTGAGGGTAAAGGGGAGCTTTTGGGCTTTGGCACTTACCCCTTAGGGGAAAATCCTCTTCCCTCATCAAAAAACATGACGCATGGTCGTGGTTTCAGTACGACACAAGCTCTTGCAAACCAAAGGCAAATCACATCCTGTAGCAGCGCTTGCTACAAGAAAAGGCGCTCTTCCCTGGGAAAAGCGCCTTTTTTGTTGCTAGAAAAGAACTCTAAGAATCTTTTTTAGCCACTAAATCTTTATTATATTCTTTTAAAAGCTCTTCAGCTGCCTCTTTTTCTTCTGGACCAAGTTCGGTAACGCGGCGCGTCCCAATATGGTATTTAGAAAAATAGGAAACATCCATATCGCTTATGCGAACATCTTTATTGCGGCGTGGGCTGTGGATAAATTTATTTTCGCCCACATAAATACCGGTATGGTATACTCTACCACGGCGAAAAGCTACAATATCACCTACTTGTATATCATCTTTATTCTTAACTGCTTCGCCAGCACGAGCTTGATCTTTAGCTTTACGAGGTAATTTTACCCCAGCATGATTGTATACCCATTGCACAAAGCCAGAACAGTCGAAACCTTTGGGCGTAGTGCCACCGTATTTGTACATTACCCCCAGCATACTTTCTGCTTTGGGAATGATAATGGCTTCTTCCATTTCCTCTTTCTCTGCATGCAATGCAGGAGTAAGAACATCGGTATTGGTGTTAGCAGCACAGCCTAGGCTTAACAGCAAAAGCGCACAAAGACTCAGACGGGTTAGAGTTGTAATAAATATTTTCATAAGATGGCACTATAGGCAAGCACAGACCTACTGTCAAGGCAAGAGCTAAACGTTAAGACCTGCTAAGTGCCCGGAAGCAAAAGCCCAATGTAAATTATATCCGCCTAATTGCCCTGTTATATCAAGCAGTTCACCCACAATAAACAAACGCTCCTGCAAAAGACTTTCCATACTCCACGCGTTAACGTCTTGCACGAGCACCCCACCACAAGCGGCCTCTGCTTTGGCCATGCCGCTCTTTTTCTGCGGTATCACCGTATAGTTATGCACGCTAGCATGTAATTCTTGGCGCACTTTGCGCGAGAGCTCAGCAATTTTTCTACGTGCCCATTGTTCTGGTAAGAGTGCGTCGGCAAGACGCTGTGGCATATGCCGCGCCACTAAGGTTCGCACAAAAAGCTTACCGCATTCCGGCGCGTCTAAAATCTCTTCTAACTGCATATGCGGTAAAAAATCTATATGTATGGGCTGCCCTTCTTGCCAATGACAAGAGGCTTGTAGCATGGCCGGCCCACTAAGGCCTGTGTGGGTAAAAAGTAAGGCTTCGCTATGCGCGTATTCCCCTAGCCCATCGCGCCTTTGCACACGCACAGTGACAGGAAGACTAATGCCGCTTAAGCCCGCCAAAGCCCAAGAAGCAGGCATTTGTAAGGCTGTCAGCACAGGACTAAAGGCTTGCGCCTTATGCCCCCACTGCTTTGCCAAAGCAAGCCCAGCATCACTGGCACCTATTTGTGCCCATGCCGGAGAACCTAAAGCCAGCACCAAACTTTGCCCCTGCACTGTATGCATGTCCGTTTGCACCACATACTTTTCTTGCACAAAGTCCACACGCTCAAGACTTTCTCCCAACAAAAAATCACAGCCATAGCGCTGACATTGTTCCACCAAAATCTGAACAAATTCCTTGGCAGATCCAAGACCAAAAAGTTGCCCATGCTCTCTTTCTTCCCAAGCCAGCCCATGTTTTGCTAAAAAGTCTAAAAGCTGTTTAGGTTCAAAAGCTTGCAAAGCTGGCTCTGCAAAGCTTACATCTTGACCGAAAAAGAAATCCGTGGACATATGCAGATTGGTAAAATTAGCTTTACCACCGCCGCTTATGGTAATTTTCTTGCCGGCATGGGAATTATGATCCACAAGCAGTACTTTTTTATGCCTTTGGGCCGCCGTTAGGGCGCACAAAAGCCCAGAAGCCCCAGCACCCAGAATAATTACATCATAGCTTGATTGTAGTAATTGTGTCGTCATGGCTTAGCTATACCCAAGCCTGTGGCAAATGCCAAGCCTACGAGCCTGCTTGTAAAATTTACGTAATACAGTCTTTATTCCTAAATATGTTAAAATTACCACTTTTTCACGGCATGGATGGACGCAAAAAATACTGCCACCTAAAATAAATCTCTCAAAAAAATATAAAAAAAATCTAGAAAAAACGCCACATGCCTTGACACTCTCACCCTCTAAGGAGTATTTAGAAGGGCATATGAGTATGACTGCTTTGTCATATAGTACACAAAATTTTAACTGCTTCACTCGGAGACTTACATGGCATCTCAATATCGTTTAGTAACACGTAGTGACTTTGATGGTCTTGTTTGCGCTGTTCTGCTGAAACAAATCGGCCTTGTTGGAGACATTCTCTTTGTGCACCCTAAAGATGTACAAGATGGTCGTATTGAGCTTAGCAGCTCTGACATTACCACCAACCTCCCTTACAGCCCTTATGTGCATGCCTGTTTTGACCATCACCTTTCCGAGGCCATGCGCGCCGGCACCCCTGCAAGCAATCATATTATCAACGCCAAGGCTCCTTCTGCCGCTCGCGTTGTATATGAACATTTTGGTGGCAAAGAGCGTTTCCATAATATTTCTGATGACATGATGATAGCTGTGGACAAATCTGACGCCGCAGACTTAACCATGGACGAAATTTTACAACCCAATAACTGGATTTTGCTCAACTATATTATGGATCCGCGCACAGGCCTTGGCCGTTTCCGCGATTTCCGTATCAGCAACTATGAGCTTATGATGAAGCTTATTGGCTTG
This sequence comes from uncultured Desulfovibrionaceae bacterium, assembly GCA_964372075.1. GTDB lineage: Bacteria > Desulfobacterota > Desulfovibrionia > Desulfovibrionales > Desulfovibrionaceae > CAYJAD01. Next base: position 4,031 of record CAYJPR010000074.1, read on the forward strand.
TGCACTGAACTTCCCATTGAAGAAATTATGGAAGATCCCGATGTACAAGAGCGCGTAAGCCTGTATAATTCCCATAAAGAAAAGGCAGAAGCTCAGCTTAGAGAGTGCTCCACCGTTATTGGTAACCTCATTGAGCTAGACTTGCGTGACCAAGAAACCATTTGGACTACCAACCGTTTCACCATGTACGCACTCTTCCCAGAATGCACCATTTCCACACATATCTTGTGGGGCTTGCAAAAGAAGAATGTCGTATTTGCTGTAGGTAAATCCATTGTTAACCGCTCTTCCCAAATTAATATTGGGGAAATCATGCTCAGCTACGGCGGCGGCGGTCACAGAAATGCAGGTACTTGCCAAATTCCTTTGGAAGATTCCGAAAAAGTACATCAAGAATTACGTGAAAAATTGCAAGACAAATAGTCTTACATAATACATTATTATACAAAAAAAGCTCTGATTTTTCAGAGCTTTTTTTGTATGCCATAGAAAAACAAGTTTAGTACTACAATCTTACTTTTGAAATAAAGAAAACAAAGAACCAGCTCTATACATTTTTGCCAGCCTATGCCTCTCTACTCCCAAGGCCGCCGCCAAAAGTACCATTTGATTTAAGAATACAACCTTCAAAAAACCATGCTTTATCCAGCGCCTGCCCGAAGTAAGTAAAGCAAGCTCAGTGCTAGCCACTTTGCCGCATTTGGCAGCTTTCTTTACTAAAAAAACATCTTCTAAAAGAGGTTCAGACGCATAGCCCCCCAAGGACATAAAATCCTTTTTGCGCAAGAAAAGGCCTTGATCGCCATAGGGTTTACGCAAATACCTAGCACGCATATTAGTCCCCCATGTGAGCATGGCTTTCCCCACAAAGGTTCCGGTAACGGCAAAGGAAAAATACCCTAGAGCCACGTCGCTATCTTGTAAGAGGCTACGCACACGCCTATCCCAGCCTGGAGGAAGTACAGAATCGGCATGCAAGAAAAGCACAATATCCCCTCGGGCTTGAGCTGCTCCCACATTCATTTGCCCGGCGCGACCGCGTTCTTCTTTGCCACAGTGAATAACTCTAGCCCCAAGGCTATGCGCAAGAAGACATGTGGCATCATCGCTACCGCCATCAGCCACCAACACTTCTACGTGAAAACCTTGCAAGGCACTGTGTATGGTTCTGGCTATACATCGTTCTTCATTATAACTTGGAATAATAACAGAAATACGCGGCGGTGCATCTTGCGCATAGTCCACATCGTGCAATACGGGAAGCAAAGCGTAGTGCGTTAGGCGCGACAAGGTTTGCGCCAACACGGCATCTGTTCCCCAATCTATATGCGTAAAAAGTTGTGGAAACTCTTGTCTAAGCCCCAAAAGATAATAGCCCCCATCATGGGCAGGACCAAGCACACAAGGGGAAGTATCTAGTAATTGCACAGCTTTTTGCAAATTATCCGCTCTATTATCGGGACAATCTGCACCCAGCAAAAGCACTTTGTCTGCCCCCTGAGTAAAGGCCAGCTTCACAGCACGCTCTAGACGTTGACCTAAATCTCCTTCACCTTGTTCCCAATATTCCACATGCTGGCCGAGCCATGTACGCATGGCGGCCTCAGGCGCGCCAGTATAGCATACGGCCACAAAGACATGACAAAAAGCTTCCTGAATTTGCCTCAGAGTATATTCTGTCATGCTTTTTTGCAATTGTGCGGCGCCCTCTGCACCTAAGTGTGGAATAAGGCGCGTTTTAGCCTCTCCTGCCACAGGGAAACGCGTAAAAAGCAAGACAAAAAGTTTTTCTTTAGGCCTATTTTCGCCCATATTATACATTTCTGCGCAACCACCAGCGCATAATTTTAGCCACCATGGGGGTGAGTTTGGACTTTTTGTATAAACCTGCCACGCGCTTAATGGCCATGGCCTGTGTGGGATAAGGATG
>CAYJPR010000075.1:0-5912 GCA_964372075.1 uncultured Desulfovibrionaceae bacterium
AGCCAAATCAACGAAGAAATGAAGATTGCCGCAGCCAAGTCTTTGGCAGCTCTTGCTAAAGAACCTGTACCTCAAGAAGTTGTGGACGCTTATGGCGGTCAAAACTTCACCTTTGGTATAGATTACGTTATTCCAAAGCCCCTTGACCCACGCATTTTAGAGTGGGAAACCATAGCTGTGGCCCAAGCTGCCATGGATTCTGGTGTGGCTACCCGTCCTATCAAGGACATGGACGCTTACCGTAAAAGCCTTGTAGAGCGCGTAAATAAATGCCGCGCCCGTGCAGCTGCTTTGTGGGAAAGCTATAAATAAAGCCTTATTACAAGGACTGCTCTGTCATGGGGCAGTCCTTTTTTTCTTCCTTTTCTCGTTCTCACGCATCCTTTGTTTACAGCTTTTCAGTTTACATCATTTTAGTTTGTATTTGCCCTAGTAAGTACATTTCTTGGTATTTTTTCTGTCCAGAAAGATATTTTTTGCAAACCATACTGTTAAGCTAGTATTTTAAGTAGTTATAAAAATACTGCTTTATATATATTAGAAAAAGTGTTTACAATAAAAAGTCAAACTTATTGAAAAATGGTGTGCAATGGGGTATATATAAAATGTAGGTTTTTATATTTTGTGCAACTTTAACTATTTGGGAGATAGTTATGGAAAAACGATTGAAGTGTAGTATGGCCTTATTGGGCTGTGTGTTTATGCTGTGTTTTGCCTTGATGCCAGAATGTTCCTTAGCTGCAGCAGCAGCCCCAGCCGCAGAAGCCGTTAAAGATTATACTGAGGCCTATATTACCCTTGGTATTTTAGGCATAGCTGCCGTACTTTTCTTTACCGAAGCTTTACCATTGCCTGTAACCGCCATGCTGGTGCCCTGTGCCTTAAGTATTTCTGGCATTTTGTCAGCTAAATCTGCTTTTTCTTATTTTGGCGACTCTAGCGTGGTTTTGTTTATGGCCATGTTTATTTTAGGTGAAGGTACCTTTGCCACAGGTTTTGCCACTCGCGTGGCAGAAGCCACCGTGCACTTTTCTAAAGGCAGCGAAAAGCGTCTCTTGGTGTATTCAGTTATTACCATTGGCACCTTGTCTGGTTTTTTGAGTAATACCGGTACCACCGCAGTAGCTTTGCCCATGATTTTAGCCATGTGCGCTGCGGCTTCCATTAATCCCAGTAAATTACTCATGCCCATAGCTTTTGCTTCTTCCTTGGGAGGCACCACCACCATGGTAGGTACGCCGCCTAACCTCCTCATTAATGCCACCCTTGAAAAAATGGGCGCAGAGGCCAATGTAGCACCTTTTGGTTTCTTTGAATTTGCCCTCATTGGTGTGCCTTTACTCTTGGTGGGTGTCCTCTTTTACGCTACCATTGGCGGCAAACTTTTACCAGACCGCGCTTCTGAAGTGAATCTTGATGAAGTGAAGCTCAAGCAGCCTCGCGTCATGCGCGAAGAAAAAATGCCCGTTGCCATGGGGATCTTCCTCTTTGTTATTGTAGCCATGGCTACCAAGATGATACCCTTAGTACCAGCCGCCATGCTGGGCGCCATGGGTATGGTTATGACGCGATGTATTACCATGAAGGAAGCTTTCAACTCCATTGACTGGACCACCATCTTCCTTTTTGCCGGTATGATTTCCATGAGTCAGGCCATGAAAGACACAGGCGCCGCCGCACTTATTGCCAATAATGTGGTAAGCCTTGTTTCTGATCCTTATGCCATTTTGGCCGTGACCTGTGCCCTCACCATGCTTATTACTAACTTTATGTCTAACACTGCCACCGCGGCCCTTATGGCGCCTTTAGCCATTCCCATTGCCATGCAAAGCGGCGTTTCGCCCCTGCCTGTGGCCATGGGCATTGCCATTTCCGCATCGGCATGTTTTATAACCCCCATAGCCACACCGCCCAATACCTTGGTATTTGGTCCCGGTAGCTATACCTTTGTAGATTATGTAAAAGCTGGCTGGCCCTTACAGGTATTAAGCTTTATTTTATGTGTAACGCTTATTCCTGTTATTTGGCCTTTTTAAGGCTTATTGTTAAGGGTGAAAGTGTATAAAAAAAGACAGGCTGTTTTAGGCAGTCTGTCTTTTTTTAGTAGTATGAAATAAAAGTGCTAGCTGTTTAAAATACTTTCAAAGTTAAATTCTACCACACAAAAGCCCATGGGTAGAGTAAAGGGAATGGCGGTGGTTTTCTCGCCGCAAGGGTGCACAATTTTGTGCCCTGCGCCCAAGAGCATGGTGGGGGTGCTGCCAGATAAGGTAAGGCCTTGTTCTGATAAACGGCGACGAGCATCACCTGAAAGAATATTCATCATTTCGCCCACCATTTCTTGCACATCTGTTTCTGGGTCTTCCAATTCTCCAAGGGTGTCTTGGGCCATGGAAAGAGCCGCTTCTTGGCTCATGGTAAAAGAAATACTGGCAATTCTTTTTTCGGCATCGTGTACAGTAACAATGGAGGAAATGTCGCCATAGGCTTCATAGTTATCTTTTATAAAAGCATCACCTGGTTCTGGTATGCTTTGGGTCATGGAGCCGAGCACATGCTTAGTAGCCTCTTTGAAGGCTTCTACGATTTTATCGGTAGGTATACTCATTAAGCAGTTCTCCAGAGATCAAAGGTTAGAACGCAGTTTTTTGACCAAGTTCCAGACGACCCGTACGGATAAAGGTATCGACTAAAGAAAATACGAGGTCGTTGCCGCAAAAATTATGACGGCTTATGTTTTGTTGAAAACATGTTAAGTTTTCTTCAAATTTTTGCAAGCTCTTTTTGTGTAGATGGAGCATATTTGCCTGCATGCCATAGCCCAGTTTTTCTATATATAAGGCATTGAAACGTTGCTCCACCATGGCCATAATGGGCAGGGTGAAGATGGGTTTTTTCAGGAATAAAGATTCAGTCATAAGGGTATGTCCGCCTCCTTGAATCACATAGGCGGCCCCTTCTAAAAGTTCTAAGAAAGTCTCCTCAGATTTTTTCTTAAAAATAACATTGCCTTCTTGGCCTTCGTGATCTTGATAGCCAAAGACATAGCAGGTGCGCTCTGTGGCGTTAAGCAAAAAATCCACCAAGGCTCTGTGGGTAGAATTGCTTTGATAGACCACCACATGTCCATCATCACGCGGGCGAGACTGTAATACTTTATCACGCAAAATGGGCGGCACCACTCGAGCTGTGTAGCGCTCTTTTACCGGCGGTGCATAAAAGGACACAATAAGGTTTTGCTCTGTGGGGCGGAAAAGATACTTTGGGGTGAGGCCTTGCAAAAAATAATCAAAAAGCATGTCGCGTGGCAATTCATGCTCACAACAAGTAATAACATGCTGATGGTCTAAAGTAAGACAAGGAATACCAAGGCGCTCTGCGGCTCTGGGCACAAAGTATTCTAAATCTGTCATGCAGACATCAGGTTTGAAATCTTCAATGATTTTTATGGTCTGCTGAATGTATTTTTCGCGTTGCAAAAGTGTTGGTAGAGCGCGACCAATGGTAGCAGGCAAATCTACCTTGTAATTTTTAAACACTGTGCCTAGATTGGGCAGGGTGGCTACAGAAAATTCCGGCTGTAAAATACGCAGGGCATCATCATTTGCCACAAAAAGAAATTGGTGTTGGCCCAATTGTCTGGCAATGGTGAGCCCACGCATGGCGTGCCCGTGACCGGTGCCGTGAATGCCGTAAAGTATGCGAGCCATAAATATTCCTGTAGGTTAAAGGTTTTTTCTTGTAACAAAAAGAAAAGCTAAGGTCAAATGTCTTTAGGGCGGGACATATGGTATAAGTCCTTGACTAAGTTCGTATACTATGAAATTATCCTCCTTTCTCGCAAGAGAAGTGTTTTATCTACGGGATGAGAAACGGAAAAAAGATATGAATGCAAAACAAGCTTTAGAACTTTTGGCCCGCGCAAAGCTTGCCTTTACCAGAAGAAGAAATGTGGACTGTATAGGCTCCATCATTATGGTTATTAAAGGCATGGGTTCCACACAGTATCCGCTGGAACTTACAGGCTCTATGCGTGAAATGATTCAGCTTTTAGGCGCTGACAAAGTTGTGGTAGATGTACTTGGCAAGCCCATAGTGTATCAACCGGGGCAAGAAGCTGCCATTATGGTTTCTCTGGCCAAAGTATATAAAGTGGTCTTAGAAGAACAGCGTAAAGAAGATCGTGAAGTGACGCGAGCTCGCAAGCTTAAGCTGGATCATTGTCTCAATGAAGGCTTAAAGCTTATTAAGCAAGGCAATTATTCTGATGCAGACCACTGGTTCAACGAGGCTTTAACTCATTATAAAGATGAACACTCCCTGTATTCCATCATAGGGGACGCTCTCATGGAAGCCAATGTGCCCAAAAGAGCTTTTCCCTACTTATCTAAAGGGATAGTCGCATCGCCCGATGATTTACGCATGAAGACTTTATATGAAAAATGTTTGGCTGTAAAAGACCAAAAAAATTAATATAAGAGAACTTAGTACCCTTAGGGGAAGCGTTTTACAAAAAGGCATGGTTTTCATGCCTTTTTTTATGCCTGTTTTGGATTTTTATTTAAAGGGTTGCTAGCTTGAAAAAGCTTGCTTTTTTTGGAGAAAAATCTAAAATTTCGTACAAATGCCATTTTGCACACTTTTTTCAACGGCCTTATACCATGGGGCTTTTTTGTGTTTTTAAGATAAAGAAAAAAATGTGCATTTGCTTTACGCCATGGAGGAAAGTTTATGTTTCCCATACGATATATACATGCTGCAGATTTGCACTTGGACGCGGCTTTTAAAGGATTACGTAATCAGGGCAATCAGGGCCGCCAGTCCGGATCTTTACCTACAGCTTTAGAAGAGTGCCTCACCGCTGCCACTTTTACCGCTTTGGACAATCTGGTGGCCTTATGTGAGCGTGAAAGACCGGATTTTCTTCTCTTAGCTGGTGATATTTATAATGAGGAAGATCAAAGTCTTAAAGCTCAATTAGCCTTGCGTGATGCTTGTGTGCGCTTACAAAAAATATCCTTGCCTGTGTATATTGTACATGGAAATCATGACCCTCTTTCTTCGCGTTTAAAAATGATAGCTTGGCCTGAAAATACACATATTTTTGGCGCAGAAATGGAACAGCATCTTTTGCATTGTCCTGGTAATTCTGGCAATTCTGGCAGAACGGAGCCGGAGGGCCAAGTGCTGGCTGTTATTCATGGCATTAGTCATAAGAGCACCCGCGAAGGGCGCAATTTAGCTAAGGCTTTTACTCGCCTTGGCGGCGAGCAGGAACATGTTTTTCAAGTGGGCCTTTTGCATTGCGCCGTGGAGTCTGTACCTCATGCCGAACGCTATGCCCCTTGTACCTTGAAAGATTTAGAGCAAAGTGGCTTAGACGCTTGGGCCCTTGGGCATGTGCATGAAAGGCGCGTGCTTAGCACAAAACCTTTTGTGGCTTATGCAGGCAATACACAAGGCTTGCATATTAATGAACAAGGCCCCCGTGGGTGTTATCTCATAACAGCTACGCCCGAGCCCATGGGCTCAGGCAAAAATACTTTTGCCATAAATGCAGATTTTCATGCTTTGGCTCCTGTATTATGGGAAAAAATTGACCTTGCGCTGGATGGCGTGGAGCAAGTGACTCACGTGGAAGAGCGCATTCAAGAGGCGCTGGAGGCTGTGGCGGCCTCTGCTTCGGTGCAGGATAAGGCCATTATGGTGCGTATAAACCTTACGGGGCATACGGTGCTGGATGGTGATTTACGTTATAAAGATTTTTGCCAGCAATTGTGCCAGCGTTTTCAACAGGCAGGAAGTGAAGCTGAGCTGGAACATATTTCAGGCCAAACGCTGGTATGGCTCAAAGATATAGTGGTGGACACCCAACCTGTACTTGCCATGGATGAATTGCGCAAGCGTGATGA
>CAYJPR010000076.1:0-5847 GCA_964372075.1 uncultured Desulfovibrionaceae bacterium
GTGATGGCTGTCGTCATGCTTGCTCTTTTTGCACCATTCCTTCCATTCGCGGCAGACATCGTTCTGAACCGGCAGAAAAGCTGGTGCATGAGGCTCAGACACTTCTAGACCAAGGCGTGCAAGAGCTGGTGCTGGTGGCACAGGATGTAAGCTCTTGGGGCGAGGACTTAACTCACGTGCAAGGCAAAGAGCAAAACTTACGCAACCTTGTGGAACAATTGCTTCCTTTAAAAGGCTTGCAATGGCTGCGCCTTATGTATCTCTACCCTTCGGGCCTCACAGAAAATATGATGGCCTTTTTGCGCGAAGCCAGTACCGATGGCCCCTTGGTGCCATATTTTGATATTCCCATGCAGCATGCCCATGAAGATATTTTACAGCGTATGGGTCGCCCCTTTGCCAGAGATCCTCGTAAAGTGGTGGATAGGGTACGCTCTTTCATTCCCGAGGCGGCTTTACGCACCTCCTTCATTGTGGGCTTCCCCGGTGAAGAAGATACGCATTTTGCCTCCTTGCGTAATTTCATACTAGAAACGCGTTTGCACCATGTGGGTGTTTTTAGTTATGCCGCCGAAGAAGGCACAAAAGCCGCTCTTATGCCTCATCAAGTGGAGGAAGCCGTTAAAGAAGAGCGCCGTGACCAGCTCATGGCCATTCAGTCCGATATTTCTGCAGAAATTTTAGAGCAAGAAGTAACTCGCGACCACAAAGTACTGGTGGATAGCGAGCATGAAGAATGGCCCGGCCTGCATGTGGGACGGGTATGGTTTCAAGCGCCGGAAGTGGATGGCTCTACCTATATTAGCGGCCCCGGCGTAGCTGTGGGCAAAATGGTAAAGGCTTCCATAGTGGAAAGCAGCACCTATGATTTGACAGCGCTAACTGAGTAATTATATATAATTTATCTTTTTTTACATAAAAATTTAGGAACTACATCTCCATGGCAGCATACAATATTTCAGACAATCCCCTATACTCTTCAGAAAAAACTTTTTGGTGGCGCCACTTTGAAGGCAAGCAAGAGCCAGAAATTATTTTTGAAGATATAGCCATTACAGAATATCTTGACCGCGCTGTGGAAAACTATCCTCAACGCCCTGCTATTATTTTTCAAAATTACAAATTAAAGTATAAAGAGCTTCAAGACAAAGCCGAAGCTTTTGCCGCGGCCTTACGTTTGCGTGGAGTAGAAAATGGGGACAGAGTGGCCATTATGTTGCCCAATATTCCCCAAACCATGATAGCCGTGTGGGGGGTGCTTAAAGCCGGCGCCGTAGCAGTTATGACAAATCCATTATATATGGAAAAAGAGCTCACCCATCACTTCCATGATTCTAATGCCAAAGTGCTTATTACTATGGATTTATTATGGGATAAAATAGCTTCGCTCTATCCTAAATTAGGTCTGCGTTTGTGTATTGTGACCCGCGTAGCCGATGGCCTTGCCTTTCCGCTTAATCTCTTACAACCCTGGAAAGCCAAACGCCAAGGATCCTTGCCTGAAGTTCCTTTTGACAGGGAAAAAATTGTACCGTGGAAAGACGTTATGCGCACTTACGAGCGCTATAGCACCCACTATGACGACCCCAAAAATACTTTAGCTTTCTTGCAATATACCGGTGGCACCACCGGCGTCTCCAAGGCCGCCATGCTGAGTCACGGCAATATCACGTCGCAATTACAGCTCTTAAACTATATGATCGACGCGCCTAAAGACTATAAGTATACTTTCTTATCCATCATGCCCTTCTTCCATATTTTTGGCCTCGCGGGCAATATTATTTTACCCTCCCTGTACGGGGCGGCTTCCATTCCTGTGCCACGCTACACCCCCGGCGACTTACTGCGCACCATTGATAAATATAGACCCAACTTCTTCATTGGCGCCCCTTCGGTGTATATGTCGCTTATGCAACAAAAAGATTTACCTAAATACGATTTATCTTGCATTGAATTGTGTATTTCGGGCTCTGCCCCCTTCCCTAAAGATGCGCTGGAGCGTTTCCAAAAACTTACCGGTGCACGTTTAACCGAAGGTCTTGGCCTTACGGAAGCCTCTCCTTGTATTACTGCTAACCCCATCTATGGCTTACAAAAAACCGGTTCTGTGGGTGTTATGCTCCCAGGTACAGAAGTGCGCATTGTGGATAGCGAAGACGGCGTCACCGTGCTAAAGCCCCATGAGCATGGAGAAATTATTGTTCGTGGCCCGCAGGTTATGATGGGCTACTGGAATAAACCCGAAGAAACAGCGGCAACCTTAAAAGATGGTTGGCTCTACACCGGCGATATTGGCTATTTTGATGAAGACGGTTATCTTTTCATTGCCGACAGAAAGAAAGACTTAGTCATTGTGGGTGGTTACAATGTGTACCCACGTGAAGTAGATGAAGTGCTTTACGAGCATCCCAGCGTTCAAGAAGCTGTGGTCATTGGTATTCCGCACCGCACTCGCGGCGAAGTGCTCAAGGCTTTTGTGGTGCCGCGCCCCGGCTCCGAGCTTACCGTAGCCGAACTTACCGCTCACTGTCGCAAAAAATTAGCTACCTATAAAATACCTAAGCACATAGAGTTTTGCGAAGAATTACCCAAAAGTTTTGTGGGTAAGGTCTTACGCCGCGTCTTGCGTGATTTGGAAATGAAAAAAATGGATGCCTCCGGAGAGCTGGCCGCCATCAACGCCCCCATGGAAGACTTTGTAGATGAAGCCATGGAGTCCAATGTGCATAAGGAAAAGGCTGCACAAATGCGCTTGCAAGCCGAAGAGCTCATGGCAGAAGCTAAGAAAAAAGCCGAAGACATGATGGCTGAGGCCAAAAAGAAAGCCGAAGACATGATGGCAGAAGCTAAGAAAAAGGCCGAAGAGCTTATGGAGCAAGCCAAAGCCGCCAAGGAAAAATTTGCAGAAAAGACTGAAGAGCCTAACAAAGACTCTTAATTGTTTTGATATAATAGTATAGCAAAAGCCTCATTCGTGGGGCTTTTTTATTTTGTTTACCTGCACGAAAATATAGCCCCTTTTCCTTCCTTTCTCCCTTTTGCAAATTCTTGCAAAGCAAGCTATACAAAGAAAAAAACTTCTTTGTATTCTATATTTATTTCTGCCCAGAGGTGCGCATGAAAAAGCCTTATTTCCTTTTGCTTATGGCATTTTTCTTACATAACTCCCTGCAGTCGACGGCCTTTGCCGCTGCAACAAGTGCAACTACTTCAACACGTGGAGTTTTTATAGGCGAAACATCGCCCACATTAGCACCCCCTTCTTTAAACACCACAGTGCCACCTCATACCAGTGCCCAAGGCGCCACCTCTTTACCGGCCCCTTCCTTAGTGCCGCCTCCCGGCGTGCAAACCTCCCCCACCTTATCTCCCCTGCCCACTGCGGGCGTGGGAACACAAGGAACAACACAAGGAACAGCACAAAAGCCCGCACAGGGTTTAGATATTTACAATTCCGTGGCACCTAGTGTGCCCCCTGCCCCTGCAGATACGGCTCCCGCAAACCCTGCATCCGTAGGCTCTGCTCCCACAGCCACAACATTGGGTCCTGTAACGCCAGCCACTACGCCCACCTTTGTGCCACCGCCCACCGTGCCCACAACTTCGGGCGCGCCCGCAAATTCAGGCACATCAGCTTCTTCTTTACAAGAACGCGAATTGCCGGCCTCCCCTCTGCCGCCAAAGCCCGCAGTGACGCCGCCGGTTATGCCACCCAAGGCGCCCACAGCAGCAGAAATTGAAGAAGCACGCCGTGCCGATGCCTTGCGCAAAGAGCAAGAGGCCCAAAGACAACGCGAACTTGCCGCCGCTCAAGAAAGATTGCGCCAAGAGCAAAGCTTTTTAGCCGCAGCCAAAGCCCATGCCCGTGGGGATTATAAAACAGCCATCGACCTTTGGAGTGCCCTTGCCAAAGAAGGTCACGCCGCCGCCATGACCGCCATGGGCCTTATCTACGATAAAGGACAAGGGGTCTTGCTTAACAGCAAAGAAGCCGTCATGTGGTTTCGTTTAGCCGCCGATGGAGGCGATAAAGACGGTATGTACCATTTAGGGCGTATGCTGGCTCAAGGGCGCGGAGGCAGGCAACATTTTGCCACCGCCGCCACATGGTTACAAAAGGCCGCAGACCTTGGGCAGCATGATGCGCAATATTTATTGGCGGCTTTATATGAACGAGGTCAAGGGGTAGTGCAAAATGAAAGTACTGCCGCCGCATGGTATAGCCTTGCCGCCGCAGGGCATAATGTGGAAGCGCAAGCTCGTTTAGGGCATTTATATCATATGGGTAAGGGCGTGCCGCAAAATAAAGAACGCGCCACCTTACTTTTATATGGGGCCACCATGGCAGGCCATAAGGGCGCTCAAGAAGAGCTCTACCTCATGAGCCAAGACACATTTAAAGACAAAGGCTTTCCCAAGGTAACCTTGTTTGGAGCAGATTTTGCCGCAGAAAAAGGCCTTACCAGAGCGCAAATGCGTTCCGCCCTTTCTGTATCAAAAGTAAAAGCCCTGCGCGAAGATACTTCTTTTATTTGCGATGTCTATGACCTTACAGGCACCGTGCCCGGAGCGCATCAAATGGCTGTATGCTATGGCGCCAGCCCCAGCAATGGCGCCCAAGGACAACAAGAAATGGGCTTTTTAAAAATTGATTATAAAGCCCAAGGGCCAGAACACGCCAAGGCCATTCAAAACATGGTGGAAGCACGCTTTGGCAAAGCCTCCGCCGGAGAGCAAGGGCAAGGCTATCTCTGGAATTTAGGGCGCGTCATTGTGGCCACGCAATATATTCCGCAAAAGCAGGAAGTGGGCCTTATGTATATGATTCCTAGAGTTTATCACACCACACAGGGAAAATAGCTTAGTTCCAGTACATAAATACCTTTTACAGCAAAGAGAGAAATACTATGCCCATATCCACCCTCGTTCTTGATTGTGACGGCGTCATTTTAGAAAGCATGGACATAAAAACCCAAGCTTTTTGGGAACTGGCCCGCCCCTACGGTGAAGAAGCCGCCGACCGCTTTCGTATGTATCATATTACCCATGGCGGCATTAATAGAAAAATTAAGTTCGCATGGTTTTTTGAAGAGATTCTTGGTAAAACCATCACCGATGCCCAAATGCAAGAATGGAACGCCCATTTTGAAGACCTTACCCTTGATCTTATCAAAACATGCCCCTTGGTACCCGGCATAGAAGACGTGCTCAAAACCTTTGTCGGCACCATGCCCATATATGTTTGCTCCGGCGCCTCTCAGGCAGAGCTAGACTACATCCTCCCCTTGCGCGGCCTTGCCCCCTACTTCACGGAAATTTGCGGCGCGCCTCCTTCCAAAACGCCACTTTTAGCTGAAATTATCCGCAAAGCCAAAGCCGACCCTGCCGAAGTGCTTATGGTAGGCGATGCCAGCACAGATATGTTTGCCGCCGAAGCCTGCGATACCCTCTTCTATGGACGTGGTAGCTATTTTCAAGGTAGCCCTTGGCCTTGGGAAAAAGATTTGCTGGGCCTAAAACAGTGGATTCTTGACAATAAATAATCATATCAAGAGATTATAAAATGTAAATTTTCATGTGCTTTTTTTCCTGTATTAGCGTAGTATTTATTCTTGTTTAGAAAATACAATTCTGTATAACTATTGGAAAAAACTACTTTTTTGTATAAAGCGTTCAGGAGAAAGTCATGAAGTTTACAAAAATGCACGGCATCGGCAATGATTATGTGTACATGGATGCACGCATTAGCCCCGTAAGTGATCCGGCCTCTCTCGCCATACAGGTGAGCGACCGGCATAAAGGCATTGGGTCTGACGGCCTTGTGCTTATCTTGCCTTCTGAGGTGGC
>CAYJPR010000077.1:0-5766 GCA_964372075.1 uncultured Desulfovibrionaceae bacterium
GGTTTTGGCGCCGGTGTGGAAAGTATCGCCGTTACGGATGCTTGCCATAGAGTGAGCGCAGAGCCTGTGTATGCTGCCATTTGCGCACCGCATTATAATGCTTCGGCCATGGATGGCATTGCCGTTTTAGCAAAGCACACCTTTGGAGCCACAGAAACCACGCCTGTTATGTTAAGCGTAGAGCAATATGTGGTGGTGGATACGGGCGATCCTTTACCAGATGGATTTGATGCCATTATCATGGTAGAAGATATTGTGCGCCAAGATGATGGACAAGTGAAGATTTTTCAATCTGCTGTGCCTTTTCAGCATGTGCGTCAAATTGGGGAAGATATTTGCCAAGGGGAAATGATTATTCCTTCGCATACGTCCATTAACCCTGCAGCCATTGGTTCCATGTTGGCTGGCGGTGTGCTTACGGTAAAGGTTTTGAAAAAGCCTGTGGTGGGCATTATTCCCACGGGCGATGAAATAGTGGCTCCTTCTTGCAATCCCGGCACTGGGGATATTATGGAATTTAACTCTGCCATCTTTTCCGCCATGCTGCAGGAGTGGGGCGCTGAGGTAAAAATCTATCCCATTTGTAAAGATAAGCTGGATGTTATCACCAAAGCTTTAGAGACGGCTTTAGAAGAGTGCGACATGGTGTTGCTTAATGCCGGTTCTTCTGCCGGACGCGAAGATTTTTCCGTACAAAGTGTGAAAAATGTGGGTGAGGTGGTCTACCATGGCATAGCCATTAAACCTGGTAAACCTGCTATTTTAGGACATAAAAATGCGCAGGTTATTCTTGGGGTTCCGGGTTATCCTGTTTCCGGTATTATAGTTATTGAAGAGTTACTCAAGCCGCTTTTGGAATATTTTAATAAAACTCCTTTTGCACAACCTGCCTATCAAGAGGCTGTGTTGTCGCGTCCCATAGTTTCTGGCGTGAAGTATGAAGAATTTGTACGGGTGCGTATGGGCCATGTGCAAGGGCGTACCATTGCTACCCCTTTACAGCGTGGAGCTGGGGTGGTGTCTTCCTTCATGAAAGCCGATGGCATTATGACCATTGGACGTGGTGTGGAAGGGTATAATGCCGGAGATACGGTTCCTGTGCGCTTATTGCAGCCGCTAGCAAAGATTCATAATTCCCTGGTGGCCATTGGCAGTCATGATCCTTTATTAGATGAGCTGAGTGATATGCTTCATGTGCAAGACAATTCTTTGCATATGATTTCTTCTCATGCCGGCTCCATGGGCGGTGTTATGGCCATGAAACGCGCAGAAGCGCACCTTGGCGGCATTCATTTACTTGATGAAGAAGATGGCTCGTACAATGTGTCCTATGTGAAAAAATACTTTCCGCAAGGCGGGGTGTCTCTTATAGAAGTGACAGGCAGACAGCAAGGCTTTATGGTGGCCAAGGGCAATCCTAAAAATATTACCAGCATAGAGGACCTTTACGCCGATGGTGTTCGTTTTGTAAATAGACAAAAGGGTTCTGGAACGCGTATTTTATTTGATTATAGTAATAAACAGGCCGGCCTTGATGCCACCAAGATTTACGGCTATGGGCGCGAAGAATTTACACATACCTCTGTGGCGGCGCAAATTGCCTTGGGCTCTGCCGATGTGGGCATGGGTATTTATGCCGCGGCTAAAATGTTTGATTTAGACTTTATTCCCGTATGCATAGAGCAGTATGATTTTCTTATTCCAGACTACGCCTTAGAATTGCCCATGGTGCAAAAGGTGCTGGAAATTGTGAAAAGCGATGCTTTTAAAGAAAAACTTACAGCACTTGGTGGGTATAGCTTACAGCAACCTGGCAGAGTGTATAGCTTATAATTATGTCTGAAAATACAACTCTTTCCTTTCTTTCTTGCAGACCAAGGCAGTATAAAGATGGCCTTGTGCAAGATTTTTCTGAAGTGGTGAGTCTTGAAGAACCTTACACCTTTACCTATAGGTGTAAGGTTGCTGGGCAAAGGGAATCTTTTTGCGGGGAAAAAACGCTGTACGCCTATCCTACAGAGCTTGAAAAATTAGCCTTGGGACATGTGGTGTTGGATATATTGCCTGAAAATTATGAAGTTTTGTCCTATGAACTTCAAGAGGTAGATGGGAAACCTCAAGTTGTACTTGAAGTAAGAGAAGTTTCGTTACAGTGCGAGCAAACCGTTGCGCCTCCATGTGCACCTGAGATAACAGCGCCCTTTATGACCTGTGCTGAGGTTGTGAGCTCTATGGATAAAATGCTTTCAGCCCCCGGTTTGTGGGATGGAACAGGCTGTTTTCACAGAGCGGCTTTATATGATCCGAAAGCGCAAACATTTATTTTTGCAGAAGATATAGGGCGGCATAATTGTATAGATAGGCTCAAAGGCCATGCTCTTATGCATAAACTTTCTTTGCAGGAATACTTTTTCTTTACCACAGCGCGTATTACAGCTTCTTTGTATGCAAAATTACGCCGTGCAGGTGTACAGCATATGGTAAGTCGCGCTGCCATTACGAGCACCTCCTATGTGCGCGCTACGCAAGAAGGTTGCACATTGGCAGCTTTTTGTCGCCCTAAAGAAGGCAGGGTAACGCTTTTTTGCGGGCAGAATATAGGGGAATAGTTGATTTTTCCTTTGGCAGGCTGTTAAAAAAGGTCAAACTACTGCGTCAAAAGAAAAAAAGCAGACCGCTTGTGTCTGCTTTTTTTCTTTGAATTTCACACTTTTTTAACAGCCTGCTTTAGGCA
Source organism: uncultured Desulfovibrionaceae bacterium (assembly GCA_964372075.1). Classification (GTDB taxonomy): domain Bacteria; phylum Desulfobacterota; class Desulfovibrionia; order Desulfovibrionales; family Desulfovibrionaceae; genus CAYJAD01. Next base: position 2,735 of record CAYJPR010000077.1, read on the forward strand.
GATGTTTGAAAAAGTACGGTCTACTTTATGAAGCTTCTTTTTTGCTCCAGTGGAGTATTATGCAGTAATTTTATACATGCTCTTATTAGTCAGCTAAAAAAGCGGTATAGGCCTCTATGGAAGCATACAAGTCTGCGCAAGAAATAAGCTCAAAGGGGCTATGCATACCCAGAACAGCCGGTCCGCAGTCAATAACTTGCATACCATAGGCTGCAAGGAACAAAGCCACAGTGCCGCCACCGCCAAGGTCTACCTTGCCGCATTCAGCCATTTGCCAAGGAATTTTTTTGCCATTGAGCAGGCCACGCATATAAGCTACTAGCTCTGCATCAGCATCGCTGGCACCGCTTTTGCCACGGGATCCGGTGAACTTAGAAAAGCAAGGTCCGTATCCCAAGAGGGCGGCATTTTGTTTTTCATGTACTTCCTGCCAGTCGGGGTCCAGTGCTGCGGCCACATCGGCAGAAAGGGCCTTGGTTTGTAACATAATATGCCCAAGTTTAGCCTTACTTTGCCAAACTTCACGGCAATCTTCTATGCAATATTGCAAAAAGCGTGAGTTGGCGCCGGTGGCTCCTTCAGACCCTATTTCTTCTTTATCCCATAAAATGAGGGCCGTGGTGTGCTTAGGCTTAGGCACAGTTAAAAAGGCTTCTAATGCGGCGAACACACATACGCGATCGTCATGCCCAAAGCCGCCGATGAGGGCTTTATCTAAGCCTACAAAGCGTGCAGGGCCGGCGGGTACGGCTTGTAATTCTGCAGAAATGAAATCTTCTTCGCAAATATTGTATTTATCTTGTAAAATTTGCAAAACATGCGCTTTAATGGGGTCTTTCTCTTTGCTCTTTTCTTCGCCTTTTTTCTGACAATCTAAAGGCTTGTGGCCTAAGATGATATTCAGCTTTTCTGGGTCAAAGCCTTCAGAAATAGTTTGCTTTACATGATTTTGTGCCAAGTGTGGTAAAAGGTCTGCAATGGTGAATACGGGCTCATCGGCTTCTTCGCCAAGAACCACGCGTAAAGTAGAACCATCAGCGCGAACCACAACGCCATGTAGGGCTAAGGGACGGGCCAGCCATTGGTATTTGCGAATACCGCCATAATAATGAGTTTTGGCTTGAGCTACACCGGCCTGTTCTATGAAGGGACGTTGCTTAAAGTCAAGGCGCGGGGTGTCGGTATGAGCGCTGATTAAATGGATACCTTGATCTAAAGGCAAAGAACCGCGCTTGGCCACAAAGAGGGTTTTGTGGCGAAAGGGCATGAGGGCAGAGTTTTCTTGTACGCCTTCTGTATAGCCGTGTTCAGCCAGTACTTCTAAAACATAATCAATGGTTTCTCTTTCTGTTTTGCAACGTGAGAGAAATTTTACATAACGCTTAGCTACTTTCATAAGAGCTTTTTGCTCTTCTGGGGTGCTGGCATAGCGCTCCCAGCAGGAAATAGGCGTATAAGCAGGGTTTGTGATATCTGATTTTTTCATATTTTATCCTTATATAAATATTATTTTTTTGCTAAAGCGTGTTCTAAAACGGCAACGACCTCAGGCCACTCTTCCGTGGCAAGGGTACGTACATCAAGGCAAAAAGCGTCTTCTTCCAAGCGGCCTATAAGCGGCGGCTGTGTTTCCAAAAGTCTATTTTTTAAACTGCTTGCGGAAAGTTGTTTAGGACGTATACAAACGAGCGTTGTGGGAAGATCTCTTTCAGGAAAGGACCCCCCACCCACGCGAGAGACATTTTCTTGTACATGTAAGCGAACCTTGGTACCCAAATGTTGCTCTAAAAGTTCATGTAAAGCTTGAGCTTTTTGAGCAAGTTCTGCTGTAGAAGCTGTAATCATACGTAATGTAGGGATATCTTCTAATGCTTTTTGCGGCTCGCTATAAATGCGCAAAGTAGCTTCTAAGGCTGCCAAGGTGCATTTATCGCAACGCAAGGCGCGGTGCAGTGGGTTTTTGCGCATGCGTTCTATAAGTTCTTTTTTCCCTACAATAATACCGGCTTGGGGACCGCCTAAAACTTTATCGCCGGAGAAAGTCACCACATGGGCGCCGCCTTGTACCACTTCTTGTACTGTGGGTTCATCGGGCAGGCCATAGGCTTTTAAATTCACTAAGGAGCCGCTACCAAGGTCTTCAATGACAGGAAGATGGTGCTTTTCTCCAAGGGCCACCAATTCGGGCAGGGGCACTTCTTTGTGAAAGCCCACAATGCGGTAGTTGGATGTGTGCACGCGCATAAGGGCAATGGTATTTTCACTGATAGCTCTTTCATAATCTTCTATGTGGGTGCGATTGGTGGTGCCCACTTCGCGTAATACGGCGCCGCTTCTTTCCATCACATCGGGAATGCGAAAAGAGCCGCCAATTTCCACCAATTGCCCGCGCGACACAATAACTTCACCGCCCTTACACAGCGCATCTAGCACCAGCAAGACGGCGGCGGCATTGTTATTTACCACCATGGCGGCTTCGGCACCGCTAATGTGGCAAAGAAGCTCTTCCACTAAAGACTGCCTGCTACCGCGCCCTCCGTGGCTTAAATCCAGCTCTAAATTGCTATAGCCAATAATGGCTTGATGCACAGCATTTACGGCGGCTTTGGGCAGCACTGAACGGCCCATATTGGTATGAATAACCACGCCGGTGCCATTAAGCGTGCGCTGTAAACGCGGACGTGTGGCCTTGATGACATGGGGCAACAGGCGGGGCATGAGGGCTTCTAAATGTAATTTGTCCGCCTGTGTTTGCGCACCATCCTTTATTTGTTTGCGAATGTCATTGAGAAATTTTTCCACAGCGCCATGAATGAGCGGGCGCGGAATATGTTGTAAGTTTTCTTCTTGTTCCAAGGCCTTGAGGCAAGTATCCATGGAGGGAAGGGCGCGGAAAAGTGTATTCATGTTATAGTCCTCGAGTCTGTGTAAGATAATGAGGGTATTTTTCAAAAAACTCTCCCAATAAATAGAGAGAGCCGCAAATGAGCACAGGGCCTTGTGTTGCGCTTGTATGTGCAAGGCTGAGGCTT
>CAYJPR010000078.1:0-5733 GCA_964372075.1 uncultured Desulfovibrionaceae bacterium
GACCATTAAGATTACCACTTCAGACTTAATGAGCCCTGAACTTAAAGATATTTCCATAAAAAAGAATACCTTTATCAAAGCTGAAAATTATTTTGAAGAGTTGAAAAAACTCCAACCTGGCGAAATTTATGTTTCTGATGTTATTGGCGCATATGTAGGTACGCCCTTTATCGGTGCCTATACTCCAGAAAATGCCGCCAAAAGAAACCTTCCCTTTGAGCCAGAAAAAGCCGCTTTTGCCGGTCCAGAAAATCCCAATGGCAAGCGCTTTAAAGGTATCGTACGTTGGGCTACCCCTGTGGCAAAAGATGGAAAAATCGTAGGTTATGTAACCTTCGCCTTAAACCATGACCATATTATGGAACTGGTAAATCACTTAACGCCTAAGGCTGAACGCTATACAGAACTTTCTGACCCCATCGAAGGCGACTATCTCTTCATTTGGGACCACAAAGGCCGTAATATCGTGCACCCACGTCACCACTCCATGACTGGTTACGATCCTGAAACCGGTGACCCGCACCCCGCATGGCTTGAAGACTACATCTATGATCAATGGCAAAACAGCGGAAAGACCTATGCTGAATTCATGGAAACGGTGCCTACCTTCCTAGACCAACGCCGCGACAGAAAGCCTGCCAAAGCGCAAATCATTAAGGGCGACGTGGGTCTTGATTGTCGCTACCTCAACTTTGCGCCTCAGTGTACCGATTGGTACGCCGCCACTAAAGATGGTGGCTCCGGTTCCTTCCTTATTCTTTGGTCTGGCCTATGGAAGCTGACAACCACAGCGGCAATTCCCTATTACACAGGCCAATACGGTGCTACCAAACGCGGTTTTGGTATTGTTACAGCCACTTCCGGCATTGAAAACTTCCACGCGCCGGCCATTGAAACACAAAAGAAAATTCAAGATATTATTAACGTCACCGACGAAGAATTGGACGGCGTAGCCCAAGAAACTTTTGCAACCATTGCAGCACGTTTATGGGAAACAACCCTAAGCCTTTCCATCTCCACCATAGTTATGACCCTCTTGGTTATTCTTGTGGCCATTTGGATGGCATCCACCATTACTAAAAAAATCACCTACCTTATTACAGGTATTACACGTTTCCGCCAAGGCGAGCGTCAGTTCCGCTTTAACGAGCCTGTAAAAGATGAACTTGGCGTCTTAGCCGACTCTTTGGATGAATTGTCGCAAAGTATCGAAGACAGTATCAAGGGCCCTGCCACCATTACCGACCTTGAAGGTAATGTTATCTATATGAACGGCATGAGCTTAGAACTTTTAGATACCACCTTAGATAAGGTTGTGGGTAAAAAGTATACCGATGTGAGCATTTATGATGAGGAAAATAATCCTGTCATGTGCTTTATGGAAGGCAGAGAGCAAGCCATTATTCAATACGTGCCCACGCATACCTACTATAAGAGTAATGTAAACTACCTCACCAGTAAGGAAGGGGAAAACCTCGCCTACATTATTGTGCTTGAAGACGTAACACAGCTCATTACCGAGCAAGAACGCATTGAACGCGAACGCGCTTTGCTAGATACCGTTATCTCTTCTTCCCCAGATCTTATTTGGTACCTTGGCGCCAATGATAACTTCCTCTTTGTTAATACACGTTTTGCAGCATCCTTTGGCAAAACTCCCGAGGAAGTGCATGGCAGAAAGGCTTCGCAAATATTGCCTGCGGCTGTATATGAGGCCATTCGCAATAATGACCAAGAAGCTATCAATTACAAAGGCGCTGTACATACGGAAGAAAGACTTACCTTTGCCGATGGGCATGAAGAAATTCTGGACGTGGTACGCACCCCGCTCTTTACACCTGACAATAAATTGCGCGGCATCTTGGGCGTAGCCCGCGACGTAACACAGCGCGTAACCGTTGAAAAAGAATTGCGTCAAATGCAGCGTGACTTGATTAATGCTGTGGCCGAAGCTAACAAGGCCAGTGATTCTAAGAGTGAATTCTTAGCCCGCATGAGCCATGAAATCCGCACACCTATGAATGCTATTTTGGGTATGACCAACATTACCAAGCGTAAGCTAGGTAGTGAAGAGTGCAAGACCGATGACCTTATGCCGCATATTGCGCAAATTGAATCTTCGTCACAGCACCTCTTGGGTCTGCTTAATGACATCTTAGATATTTCTAAGATTGAAGCAGGTAAAATTGAACTTTCCGAAGAAAGCTTCTCTTTACTGAAGCTCGTGGAAGAAGTATCGGTTATTATCAAACCTCGTTGTAGCTCCAAGAATATTAACTTTGACGTAAATCTGTCTTCCTTCAATTGTGAAAGCTACATCTCCGACGGACTACGTTTACGCCAAATTCTCATTAACCTCCTTGGCAATGCGGTTAAGTTTACTCCTGAACTTGGCAACATTACCTTCCGCGTAGAACAACAACAGCGCGAAAATGGCAAAAGCCTTGTGTTCTTCTCGGTTAAAGATACAGGTATCGGTATTTCTGAAGAAGCCATCACCAAGCTCTTTAATCCATTTGAGCAAGCCAATAACCATATTACACGTAACTATGGTGGAACAGGTCTTGGTCTTTCCATTAGCCGCCGCATAGCTCTTCTGCTTGGCAGTGATATTCATGTACAATCCACCTTGGGTGAAGGCAGTGAATTCTCCTTTGCATTGTGGCTTAAGGAAGATGACAGCACCATCATTAGCGAAGACGCACAAACTGGTGATGTCGTAGTTGAACCTGGTCAGCGCATCTTGTTGGTGGACGACGTGGACATCAATAGAATTATTGCCATGGAACTGCTCTCACCCTTTGAGTGCATTATTGATGAAGCCTGCGATGGTCAAGACGCTGTGGATATCTTTGCCGCATCACCGGAAGGTCACTACAAGCTGATCTTCATGGACTTACAAATGCCTAAGATGAACGGCTATGATTCTGCCAAGACCATTCGTCAGCTTGACCGTGAAGACGCAAATAAGGTGCCCATCGTAGCCATGACAGCCAACGCCTTCCGTGAAGACATAGATATGTGCATAGAAAGCGGCATGAATGAGCACGTTTCTAAACCCATTGACCTTGAAAGACTCACCGATGTGGTCAAGACCTACTTAGGCACTAAGAAATAAAGAAATGTCATAATTATATTAAAGCCCTATGCCCCATGGTGTAGGGCTTTTTTGTATACATAGTTAAAGCAAGGCAAAATTGTTAATTCTTACTACTGTTTTGAGGCTTTTTTTGCTTATTTTTCACCCTTTTTCACAATGTATACTAAAAAATAATTATTAATAAAAACAATAACTTCGTGATTAAAAAAAGTAGTTTTACATAAAATATAAGTATTTTTTCATCTTATACATTGACAGAAGCCTCAAAGAGTGTTCTTGTGTTTGCATAAGTCGCATCAAATCTGTCCGAATGTCTTGAATGGATTGTGAGCGAGAAAATATTTTTTGAGAGGGTTTTTCCATGCCTAAATCGATCTATGTTGGCAATCTTCCTTGGTCTGCTACTGAAGACCAAATCCAAGAGCTTTTTGCAGAATACGGTACCGTGCTTTCCGTTAAATTGGTAAGCGACCGTGATACTGGCCGTGCTCGTGGTTTTGGTTTCGTAGAAATGGAAGATGCCGATGCACCAGCAGCTGTTGAAGCGTTAGACAATGCCACTTTTGGCGGACGCACTTTGCGCGTCAATGAAGCACGTCCACGCGCTCCACGTCCTGCCCGCTACTAATTTTTAGTGGCACGCACTGAGTTTACTTGGTTTAAGCTTATGCACATTTTTACAGCTTAGGGATAATGCCTCGCATAACCCTAAGTATCGGATTCATGACTTTGCGTTCGGATGGGCTTTGTGTAAAAAGCAAAGCCTTATTAACGCAGCAGTAAATGGCAGGTACTAGTGAGGGTACCTCTGCCATTTTATTGTTTTCAGTTAATTTTTGCATAGCTTATACGTGGGAATAAAGCCCGCACCATAACCAAGGCCTTAAGGAGTATATCATGCTTAATCCTAAACAATGTGTTTTACATAGTGGTGGCGCTGCCGGTACTGAAGATTTTTTCGGTGCTTTGGCTGAACAATGGGGCGTTGAAGAAGTTAACTATAGCTTTGAAGGCCATCAATTGGCCCGCTCACGCGGCGTTCGCATTCTTACCTCCGAAGAGCTTGCTCTTAAAGATGTAAGCCTCACCTATGTTTCAAAGCTTATGAGCCGCGAATATACACGCGCACCCATTTTCCGCAAAGTGCTACAGTCCATCTGCTGGCAAATTAGCGGTGGACACGAAATTGTTGTAGTGGGTGAAATTCAAGCCGACAACACCGTTAAAGGTGGTACAGGCTGGGGTGCAGAATTTGCAAAAATCTGTAATAAACCCCTATTGGTCTTTGACCAAAAGAAAAACGAGTGGTTTAGCTGGGAAAAAGATGCTTGGAAGGTAGAAAAAGAACCTTGCATTGCACGTCCTCATTTTACAGCCACTGGAACACGCTTTTTAGAAGAATCTGGCAAGGAAGCTATTCGCGCTTTATTTGAACGCTCTTTTGAAAAATAAGTTCTCGACCATAGTTTTTAAGAAATTTTGTATAAGGGTTTGAACATACGTTCAGGCCCTTTTCACTTTTACCAGCACCGGTTATCCTTGTGAAAACATCCCCCTCTACTCTTTGTCTTAGCGCCGGCCTTTTGGCCTTTACTATCTGGGGCTCTTTGGTCTTATATTGGAAGGCTCTCGGGCATATAGAAGCCTTTGAAATCCTCGCCCATCGTATGTTTTGGTCCTTAGTTGTCGTCAGTATTTTAGCTCTCTTCACGCACTCTTATACACAAGTACGACAATCTCTCAAAGATACAAAACTCCTCCTGCGCCTTGCCATAGCCTCTTGCATTATTGCTAGCAATTGGTTGCTCTATATATGGTGCGTGACCCATGGGCATGTGGTAGAAGCCAGCCTTGGCTATTTTATCAATCCCTTACTTTCTGTGCTCATAGGGCGTGTTCTACTCAAAGAAAAAATGACACGTTTACAAATTCTTGCCGTAAGCATTGCCGCTTTTGGTGTAGGTTATAGCCTTATAACCTATGGAGAATTCCCCCTCATTGGCCTTACTCTGGCTTGTTCTTTTGCCACCTATGGTTACATAAAAAAAAGCATTAAGGTTGCCGTTATTCCGGGCTTTTTCATGGAGACCATGGTTCTTTTTCCTCTAGCAGCTTCTGCTCTCTTCATTATGAATATGAGCGGTCAAAGCCATTTTTTTGCCTATGATATATCTACCCAGCTCTTACTCATGGGTACAGGTGCCATTACAGCTTTGCCCCTTTTACTTTTTGCCTACGCCAGCAAAGGCGTGCAGCTTTCTACCATGGGTCTTATGCAATACATTGCGCCCAGCATTAACTTGATTATTGGGGTGTATATGTTTGGCGAAGAGGTGTCTGATGCCAATAGAATTATGCTTATTTGCATCTGGGCTGCCTTGGCCCTGTATACGTGGTGCAATGTGCGCCAATACGAGCATACAAAAAAGCATTTAGCTGACAAGGCATAAAAATAGCCACTCATTTTGCGTGTTTTTTTGTTGACCTCTTTTTAGTTGCTAAGTTTAAGGGCCTTGCTGTATAGTGAGGCCCACTTAAGCATTTTCATTAATTTTTTCTAAAGAGTGACATCATGAGCTATACATTTACCGACACAGAACAAGCTATTTTGCGCATTGTGCAAAAAAATCTGC
>CAYJPR010000079.1:0-5699 GCA_964372075.1 uncultured Desulfovibrionaceae bacterium
TCCACTACTTTTTGAACAGCCTGATTTTAGCAGATATGAAAAAGGGCTGTCGATTGAAAAAAGGGCTGTCTGCTACCGATACCAAGGCTGCAGGACACGGTTTAGCATTATCTAAAATTTACTACCCTAAATCTTCATGTCTTTTAATGCAGCTATGGCACAGGGGATGATTGGGGTCGCCTTGTCCATGGCTTTGGCGAAAGCGCGTGAATTCTTCACCATGCCAAATATCCAGCGGATGCTGCGAGTTCACATTACCAAAGATGGCTTGCGGAAAAGAGGAAGCTTGTTTTGCCGGAATATTTAAATACACACAAGGTGAACACTGCCCAGCCGCAGTAATGTACATGTTTTTTTGAATATTTTCGCGGCAATGGCCTGTGGTAGTAAGGCTTGGCAAGGCATAATGTATATCTTTATCAAGGCTTTTGGCTCGAGCGCTGGCCTCTTGTAAAAGAGTTCGGGCCTTAGCTATTTTATTTTTTTCTTCGGGACGTAAAGCCAGTTCTTGTAAATGCGGCTGAGGAACATAGTCTAAAGTGCTCACCACGGCGGTGTGAATAGCTAATTCTTGCATCAGGTCAGGCAGGCCCAGTACCGCTTCCATGCGATCGGCCAAAAGTATATAGGCCACATGTATGTCTAAGTGCACAGCCCAATGCTTTTTGCGTAACTCTTGTAGGAGACGTATCTTTTCACAAACTTTATGAAAATCTGCCCCTTGGCGAGCGGAATTGCTTTCAGCGTCGGTGCCGGCTAAGGAAAAAGCCAAGATATCTATGCCGCTGTCAAAAATACTTTTGGCTACATTTTCATTTAAGTGTAAGCCGCAGGAAGTGGTGGATACGGCGCACCCGGCTTTGCGAGCAAAGGCCACAAAATCTAAAAAATGTGGATGCAAAAGAGGCTCCCCCCAGCCTTGCAAGTGCACGCGTGTGCTTTGTTGCAAAAGGGGCCAGAGGTTGGCAAAGGTGCGAGCTTCCATATGCTGCCCTTGCCAGCTTTGCGCATGGGTGGTGTGGGGGCAATAGCTACAACGCGCGCTACAATGAGAGGTTATTTCCACTTGCAAGCAATCAAAAGGGCGCGGCTTTGGGTGCACTAAATCTTTGATAATATCCCACACCCCGGCTTCTTTAAAAAGAGGATGCGAAAAGATTTCAGTGCCTGCCTTGGTCTGGGACTGCGTGCCTGGTACTGCTTTTAAGGGAAAAGATGTTTTCATAAGGTTTTTCTCCTGCCCAGTGATGCAAGGCGCGTCCACCATGACTGTTTTGCATATTCCTTATGCTCCTTATGCCCTTTATACTTAGGGGAAGGTTGGAGCGTTTCTTTGTGCGCAGATTGCGCACCTATTTCCCAGGTGCACTCCACCAAGGGTAATATGGGCAAAGCCCCCCATTTTTCCTTAAAAAAGCCTATGCCACGGTTAATACCAAGGCCCAAGTTACACCATGCATAACCGCTTTTTTCCGCTTCTTGCAATAAAGCCAGAAGCAGGGCCTCACTGACGCCTGGGGTGGCATGGGCATGACGAAAGGCAAACATATAAAAGGCCGTTTGCAAAGAGCTGAAATCTCCTATGCATGTGCCTAAAAGCTCATTGCTTTGTGTGTCATAGGCAGAAAAAATACGTACATGCGGCGCTGTGCGGCAATAATGCTCAATGCGCTGGAAAATATGCCCCATTTCCTTGCTTACGTCTGGGCGCTGTAGATAGCGGAGCATGAGCTCTTGATGGGCGCTGGTCCATGTTTCATCTTGATGCGCTATATATATGTGAGGCATGGCGCGGCGCACCATACTTAAAGGCGCATGGGCTTTTTCATGCGCTAGCGGTAAGGGAAGAAAATAATACACATCGCTATGGCATTGGGCGTGCGGTGGCGCACAGATTGGCTTTTGCGGCGCCAAAACAGTTATGCGCTCTATATGGCTTTTCTTTTGTAATGTCTCTAAAAGCTTCTCTAGGTCAGCTATGTTCGTTGAGTTTAAGATATCATGCCCTAAGGTATAGCCTATAACTATGGCGTGATTTTGTTGATAATGAATAAGATAATCGTTTTCTATAGCGCTATGCACCGCACTTACAGCCTGTACATAACCTAGAATTTGATCCGGCGTAGAGGCTTGTAAGGTTGCTTGCTCAAGATAGGTGCTATTCATGGCCCAACCAATGGCGTATTTTATGGCTTAGAGTGGGGCGTACCTTGGTGAGGGTAAAGCCATCCTCAGCCAACATGGTACGTAAATTAAGCATATGCGCCGTACCCACAAAAACAGCGGCGCGACCTTGCTCTAAAAAGGGACGCATACGGCGGCGAAAGCGCTCATCACGCACATTTATAATGGTGTGTGTGCGCGTGGGAAATTCCGCACTGGTGCCCATTTGCCCCAGCAAATCACCACGCAAATAAGCTTGCACATTTTTACGCATTTTATGTTTCCACAGGTGGCAATTTTGGAAATAGCGCACCACGCGCTGAGGTGGCACGGCATTGAGCGAGGCCAATTGCTCCTCAAGGCTTTCCATGGCTATCACCTGTTTATCCATGGCATGGGCCAAGTGCCATGCTTCTAAATCCACCGATTGTTGCCAGCCTTTGCGCTCTAAAAATCCCGTCCAAAGGGTAAAAAGGGCCGCCCATGGACGCGCATGGGCCAAATACCAACGCACATCCACCTGACGGCGCGCCTGCATATTGAGTAAACGGGCCAGCGTGCCTTGCGGACCGCGTACCACGCGTTCAAGGCGTAGAATATCTTCCTCACTGAGGAGGGGAAGTAAGGGCTGTTGCTCGGGGGTAAGGCTTTTTCCTTCTGCTTCCACCACGCGCAAGGCTTCATTGTCTAAAGGACCTTCAAAAAGTACTGTGTCTACCTCGTTAAAAAGCTGACGAAAAGCTTGCTCAAAGGAATAGCAAAAAAAGTGAGCAGAGCCGCCAATCCAAGAAATTTTGTCCCCTTTTTGTACTTTCCAAAGCATGGCAAAGGGGCGTTGTTCTGGTAAAGAGGCAAGAATTTGTCTTTTGGATAGGCCCAAAAAAGCGCTCATATCTTGGTCTTGCTTTTCTTTAGCGGACTCTTCTTTATCTGTGGGGTTGACTATGAGCGCGCTAAAAAGTTCACGCATATCTTGTTTGAAGCTGAGACTAGAGTTAGGAGACGCCCCTATGCTTGAAGCCCCTTGCTGTAAAGTCAGTGCAGGCACAGACCATGCGGCCATTTCATAGCCAAGTGTCGGTTTTCCGCCCCATTTGCGTTTAAAGCGGGCAATGCCTTCATGTACTCCCAAGCCTAAATGAATATAGCTTTTTCCTTGCTGACGGGCTTCTTGTAACATCTGGGCAAAGAGGGCATCGGCGGCATGAGGTACATAATAGGTGCGAGAATGGGCGCCTAAAATATAGGCACAAAAATCTTTGGCAGCCATATCTAATAAGAGCGTAGCCACCAACCGCTCCCCTTGCCAAGCGTTAAGCAGACAAAGTTGGGTGTGCGGATGTTCCAAAGCCTTGGGCGTGCTTAAAAAGAGCTGTTTCACCATGGGCGACATTTTGCGCGTGCTTTTTACCTCTTGTTGCGCGCGTCCTAAAAATTCTGTCCATAAGCGCCTGTGCTCGGGGGTAAAAACATGGCCTTTTTCTATACGCAGGCATTGTAAAGCTTTGTTTATGGGGCCTTGCACTTTACTGGGGATGGGGGCGTGAGCGTCTAAGGTGTAAAAAACATCTTTTTCTTGCACATGGGCTTGCAAACTTGGGGGAAGGCTTTGTGCTATGGCAAAGCATTGCTTGGCCTGCGTTTTTTGCACAGCTTTTTCCATGGCTTTAAGAAAAGCATCATGCTGGTGCGGGGCTGGTGTTGGTGTGAGGGGATAACCTATGATGGTGAGCCAATCTTGCGCGGCAAAGCATAGGTATCCATCTTGCACAAAGGGTGCGCCCCCTGACACGGCTTGCATGAAATGCACAGAATGTTCAGGAACCGTGGCGGCTGTAAGTAAGGCGCTTGTATCGAGCATACTTTCCCCCTTTTCCCTGTTTTCTGTTGCATGAGATTGTGATGTTTTTTTTGTGAAAAAAAGTATAAACTAGCTTCTCTCAAATGAAAAGTAATTAGACGTTACTTCCTTGTGCTTTTACTTCTCTTTTTTATTTCGCAAGGCAAAAAATCCCCCGCCTCCCAAAATTGCATAGAGGGCGAGGGAAAGTACCTGAAGAAGTAAGGCATAGGCCACACCTTCTTCACGCCCTAAGTAAAAGGGAGCTAAGGCAAAAACGGCGCCGGCTTGGTAGAGGCCCAAAAAGGCCGGAGCAGAGGGCAAGCTACCTGCAATGCTTAAGCACAATTTCATCATGAGCGCTGCCGTCAGGGGTAATTTCCAGCCAAAGACAAGGAAAAGGGCATAGCACATAAAAATACCCATGATAAAGGAACAGAGGGCATAACTGAGGGCCAGTAGAAGCACTTTTAAGGAGCTGATTTTTTGTAAGGAGAGCAGGCTATGCTTACAGAAATGGCGTAAACTTTTTTGTAAAGTAAGGGGAAGAGGCTTAAGTAAGGTGCACAGCAGTATATAAATATGTACAGGAAATGCAAAGGCAAGGCCAAGGCCCACAAGGCTAAAACCTGTGACTCCCAATAAGGAAAAAAAGGCCGTGGAAAGGGAAGGCATGTGGCTAAAAACACTGCCCACCAAGACGCCTCCTAATATGAATAAGCTCCAAACATCAAAAAGCCTGTCCACCATGCACAGGGTAATGGTATCTGTGAAAGGAATGTGCAATTTTTTATGTATATGATACATGCGCAAAACTTCACCGGCGCGGGCCGGGAAAATGAAATTGCCAAAATTTCCAATATATATGGCATGCAGGCAATGGTAAAAACGCGCGCTAAAGGGCATGGACTTGGGGCAAGCTTGCGAGAGATGAAGAGCTTCTTCGGCAGAGGCGCGCAAAAGTATTTCTAAACGCAAGGCGCGAAAAAAGCTCGCCGCGAAGAACAATACCACAGCCAGCACCAGGGGCTGTATATGCATATGTCTAAAGAGTAAGGCAAATTCGCGCCATTGTAAGGTCAGGGAAAAGTACAGCATAATGCCGCCGCCAAGGCTTAAACCCAGTAAACGTAAGCTTTGTTTTTTGTGCATGCTCTACCTTTTGTGCGGCTAAGTTCATATTAGCTGTAAGTGCTCCTACTACGCCTCTTTCTTTGTAGTGAAAATTGCACCTTAACGCAAGGGGTGTGGGGGTAAAATGGCTAAGAGCTAGACTTTTAAGAAAGAGCTTTATATGGTGCTAGTAAAGTAGCTGTTATGGCCCTGTGCCATGTATAGCCCATAATTGCGCTTTAGTGATATATGCAAAATTTTTTGCCAAGGCTATCCCAGAAAATAATTGAGAAAGCACATGAATATAGATTTTTCTTCACTCCATATCTTGGTTGTGGGCGATGTTATGCTAGACGAATACATCATGACCAAGGTGCAACGCATTTCTCCGGAAGCGCCCATTCCCGTGGCAAAAGTGCAAGGAAAACGCTATGCCATAGGCGGCGCCGCCAACGTGGCGCGCAACTTAGCAGAGCTTGGTTGTAAGGTTTCTTTACTGGGCGCCAAGGGAACCGATACTGCCGGTGAGAAAATTTCTGCTCTTTTGCAAGAGGAGCAAGTGCACGATGCCATTTGTGTTTTT
>CAYJPR010000080.1:0-5665 GCA_964372075.1 uncultured Desulfovibrionaceae bacterium
CCTTGCGGAAAAGCTTGCAGTGCAGACGATGCAGAATATAAAGCCGTAATGGACATAATGCGCCTCAAGGGGTAAATGTAAACAGGTGCTATAAATATAATATCTTTGGGGGTTTTGTCTAGTGTTAAGTGAACTTAGGAGCCCTAAGAAAGGATAGAATTTTCCTAATTCAAGTGGCCTGAAACTTGTGCCAAAAATAATTTTTCCATAAAAAAGAGCATTACCCTTAAGTAATGCTCTTTTCAAAACATATAAGCTAAAAACTAAATGCGTCTATGCTTTAAGCTCTCGCCGCCATAGATGAAATAGGTATGCTCGGCAAGGTTAATGGCGTGACGCCATGCACGGTTCAAGGTGCGGCTAATAAGAATAACGTGAATGGAAAGCTGTGGGTCCACATTGGGACGATGGCTTAGCTTATGCATAATATGCACATCCAGCAAAGCGGCTTCGTCTTCTTGTTGGCGCACTTTTAAAGCTTTTTCATGATCGCCTTCGCGGAAAGCGTCTATGGAAGCGCTAAAGATTTCACGTGCCTTTTTCATAAGACGTTTGATATCGTCAACAATATCTTCGTCTACGTGGTCAAGGCCTTCCATGAGCATGGCAAATTCTGCCATACGGGCGGCTTCGTCGGCAATGCGCTCTAAATCAAGCACCATGCGCATGGCAGAAATAACAAAGCGCAAGTCACCGGCCACAGGCTGGGTACGGGCTAAAATGCTTAAGGCCTTGGCGTCGATTTCATTTTCCAAATCGTTAATGGCGGTATCACCATCAATAACAGCGCTGGCGCGGCCCACATCGCCTTCTTGCAAAGACTTACAGGCATCATCCAGAGCTAAACCCACCATGGCAGACATAACAAGCAAACGTGTGCGCAAGGTCACAATCATTTGCTGCAATTGATTTTCGCTATTAGACATTAACCGAATCTCCCTGTTATATAGTCTTCTGTTTGTTTTTTATTAGGACGTGTGAAGATGGTATCTGTCACGTCATGCTCAATAAGTTTACCCATATAGAAGAAAGCTGTGTAATCGGAAACGCGTGCAGCTTGTTGCATATTATGCGTTACAATAATAATGGTCAACTGATGCTTAAGCTCGTGAATGCCTTCTTCAATTTTTTGCGTGGCAATGGGGTCAAGAGCAGAGGCAGGTTCGTCCATAAGTAACACTTCCGGTCCCACAGCCAAAGCGCGGGCAATACACAAGCGTTGTTGTTGACCGCCGGAAAGACCCAATGCAGAAGTATGCAAACGATCTTTTACTTCATCAAAAATGGCGGCGCGCTTTAAAGCATCTTCCACGGTGCCAGCAATGAAGGTTTCATCCTTAATGCCATTGACGCGTAAGCCATAGGCTACGTTTTCAAAAATGGTCTTGGGGAAAGGGTTGGGCTTTTGGAATACCATGCCCACCTTACGGCGAAGAGCCACCACGTCAGAGCTGGAAGCATTGATATCTTGCCCGTCCAAAGAAATATTACCCGTCACTCTAGCGCTGGGAATAAGATCATTCATGCGATTTAAACAACGCAAGAAGGTACTTTTGCCGCAACCAGAAGGGCCAATGAGGGCTGTTACTTTATTTTCAGGAAAAGACAAGCTTACATCGTATAAAGCTTGCGCGGCTCCGTAATAAAAGTCCACATTGTTAGCTACTAATTTGTGCTGCTCTGTCACAGTTGTCTCCAAGGGAGGTGGGAATAGTGAAATGAAAAGCTGTAGCGTACTCTTGTGCAGGACTTTCCACCCAAATACGTCCGCCGAGTCGTTCTACAGTATGTTTACAAATGGCTAAACCAAGGCCCGTGGACCCATGGCTTCTATGTTTTTCCACGCGATAAAAGCGTTCAAAAATTCTTTGGCAATCTTCTTGGGGAATGCCCGGCCCCTTATCACACACAGCAAAGGTCACATGCCGCCTTTGAGCATCTTGCGTGGCTTTAATGAAGAGCTCGCCCCCTTGCGGTGCATAGCGCCCTGCATTTTCGATAAGATTTCTAAAAACTTGTGTCAAGTGCTGGGCATTGGCTTTTACTAAAAGTTCTTCAGGAAAGTCCATATTCACTGAGATATTACGCAAATCCAATTGCTGGCGACATAAAGCCACCGCGGCTTGCACGCTTTCTTGGGCATGCACAGCGCTAATTTGCATGGGGACATGGGCATTTTCAAGGCGAGCTAGGGCCAAGAGTTCTTCTACCATGCGCCCCAAATAGGCACCATTTTTGCGGATAATCTCTACAAAGCGGACAAATTCTTCAGGAAAACCATCTGTGTTTATGAGGGTTTCCGCATAGCCTTGAATGGCTGTTAAAGGCGTGCGTAATTCATGGGACACATTGGCCACAAAATCGCGGCGTACCCGCTCAAGGCGCACAATGGGGCTAATATCATGAAATACCACCACTGCGCCCAATTGCAAAGTGGTAGAATAGGCTCGGCTTAAATGCACAGCAAAAACCCTTTCCGGAGAAAGATCTATTTGCAAAAAATCTGTATGCTTGTCACAGCCATTGCCATTGCCATTGCCATTGCCATTGCCATTACTGGCCGCCACAGGCTTTTGCAAAATTTCATCCACGGCCCTTTGTAATTTAGGCACTGGTATGGCTTCCACCACTTGCCAGCCTTGAGCATTCACCGTATTGGGGAACATGCGCTGTAAGGCTTTATTACAATGCTGAATGCTACCCTTGGCTGTAAGCACCAGCACCCCTTCGGTCATGGTGTCTAAAATGGTTTGCAATTCTTCATTGCGCTCTGTAAGTGTTTTTACATGCTCTTCAAAGTGCATGGCCAAGTTATTTATGGGATTCACCACAGAGGCATGCGCATCACAAGGGGCGGCGCTTAAACGGCGCTGATATTCTCCCTTGGTGAGGTCTTTTACAAAGTCACGAATGGGAAAAAACTCTCCCTTAATGACTCTTTGTACCATGAAAGTAAGAAGCAGGGCCATACCAATGGAAGCTAAGGTGTTCATGAAGAAAAAGGATGCCGTATAGGCTTTTTTCCCATGGTTAACCAACAAAGGCTCCAGCATGAGCATGGCAAAGATGGTTACAAAGTTGAGCCAGTAAATTTTTGCGCGAAAGGACATATTAGCCTCTAAAACGGTAACCTACACCGCGTACAGTTTCTAAGCAATCGGCACAATCGCCTAGTTTGGCACGTAAACGGCGCACATGCGTATCTACAGTGCGTGCATAACCTTCAAATTGATAGCCCCAAACACTGTTGAGCAATTGTTCGCGATTACGCACCGTACCGGCATGACGCATAATATCTTCTAAGAGGCGAAATTCCGTAGCTGTAAGTTCAATGGACGCTCCATTAACATTAACTCTATGGGCCGAAGGGTCCAAATGAATACCATGCTTTTGCAAGGTGGGGCTTTGTTCCACTTGTTGTTGACGGCGTAAAATGGCGCGAATGCGTAATACCAATTCGCGTACGCTAAAAGGCTTCACCACATAATCGTCGGCGCCAAGCTCAAGGCCCACAATGCGATCCACTTCTTCACCGCGCGCGGTGAGCATAATAATGGGAATATGCACGGTGCTGGCATCGCGCTCAAGGTCACGGCAAACTTGGAAGCCATCTTTATGTGGCATCATAACATCAAGCAAAATAATATCGGGCTTACGGGAGCGCGCAAGTTCTAAACCCACAAGACCGTCTTCGGCCTCAATGGTGTCAAAACCTTCACGACGTAAATTATACGCCAATAAATCACGAATATCTGCTTCATCTTCTACTATGAGAACTAATTCTTTAGGCATGATGTATCCTTTGCGCGTCTATCACTGTAACAAAGTAGTAAAAGGCTATGTCCATATAAAACCTTGGCCAAGTAAAGATAATTTGTGCGACAAAAAAATGGTGGTAATGTTACAAAATGGTGACAAAAGCATTTTCTTGTTTTTGCAACAATTTTTCCCCCTAAAAAGCTTTTTCACATTTTCTTACAAAAGATATTTTTTTGTTTTGCTAATAAACTAACTAGTTACAAAATCCAAAGCCTCTGTCACAATTCTTTTCCCCTTTTGTCATATTTCTGTAACATAGAAAATAGATACCAAAAGGGCGCCAAATGCGGCGTCACAATTACCAATAAAAAAATTTTAGGAGTTATTCATGAAACGTTTAGTTTTGGCTGCCTTATTAGCCTTAGGTTTAGCTGCACCTGTGCAAGCTAGCGAAGAAGTTGTTATCAACGGTTCCACCACTGTACTTCCTGTTATCCAAAAGACTGCAGAAGCTTACATGGCTAAAAACCCCAATGTAGCCTTAGCCATTTCCGGCGGCGGTTCCGGTAACGGCATCAAAGCCCTTATCGACAACCTTTGCAACATTGCCATGGCTAGCCGTGACATTTCTTCTAAAGAAGTAAAGCTTGCTGAATCCAAAGGCATCACCCCTAAGCGCTATGTTGTAGCCATTGACGCCCTTATTCCTGTAGTTCACCCTGAAAACAGCATGAAAAACCTTACCGTTGCTCAACTTGCTGACATTTACATGGGCAAAGTGAAAAATTGGAAAGAACTTGGCGGCCAAGACGCTCGTATCGTTGTAGTTTCCCGTGATACTTCTTCCGGTACCTATGAAACCTGGCAAGAAAAAATCCTTGGCAAAAAGCGTGTAGCTCCTTCTGCTTTATTACAAGCTTCCAACGGCGCTGTAGTACAAGCTGTAGCTAAAAACCCCAATGCCATCGGTTACATCGGTTACGGTTATGTAAACGATTCCATTAAAGTTCTTAGCGTAGACGGCCTTAACGCTACTGCTGAAAACGCTCTTTCCGGTAAATGGCCCATCGCTCGTGAACTCTATCTCTTCACCAATGGCGAAGCCACCGGTGCCACCAAGGGCTTCATCGACTATGTTCTCGGTGCTGAAGGTCAAAAGCTTGTAAAAGAAGTGGGCTTCATCCCCTTAAGCAAGTAAATCTCTCAAAGCAAATTCATACCCACTCCTAGGCCCAGCTTAGGGGTGGGCTTTTGCACATAAGGCATATTGCATGAAAGAAAAAATTATCAATTTCTCCTTGGCTGGAGCGGCAACCTTTTCCTTGGTGTCTTTACTTGGCATCATGCTCTTTCTCTTCTATGAAGGTTTGCCCATTTTTGGCGTGGTTTCTGTTAACGAATTCCTTTTTGGTGAATACTGGTACCCCACATCTGACCCCGCAGACTTTGGCATCTTCCCCTTGCTTGTAGGTTCTTTGGCTGTAACCATTTTAGCCTCACTCATAGCTGTGCCTCTGGGCGTTATGACAGCGGCCTATTTAACAGAAATTGCCACCAGCAATGTGCGCCGTGTGGTAAAGCCCTTTGTAGAGCTTTTAGCCGCCTTACCTTCTGTGGTTATCGGTTTTTTTGGTATGGTGGTGGTAGCGCCGCTTTTGCAAGATTACCTTGGCGCTTATACCGGCTTAAACCTTTTCAACGCAGCGCTTATGTTGGCCTTCATGTCTGTGCCCACCATTTGCTCTGTGGCAGAAGATGCTCTTTTTGCCGTGCCCCGTCCCTTGCGCGAAGCTTCCCTCGCTTTAGGAGCCACTCGCTGGGAAACAACCGTTAAGGTAGTGGTGCCTGCGGCTCTTTCCGGCATTGGTACCGCTGTTATGCTGGGCATGTCCCGCGCCATTGGCGA
>CAYJPR010000081.1:0-5555 GCA_964372075.1 uncultured Desulfovibrionaceae bacterium
TTGTGTGAGGCCTACCCGAAGGGCGTGTAGCGTTCTTGTTAGCGAGTATTGGAGCTTTACGACAATAGAGAGCAAAGCGGTTTTGGGAGGGAACTTTTTATAAAAAATGCTCTCCCCAACAGTTTAATATATCACCACGAAATTCTAGCAAAATATTTTCAGTAAAATAGTTTGGCTTTCTGGCAAGTATATGCTACGTGCACAGAATGGCTGTTACAGCTAGGGAGTGTTCAACTATGTTGTTCACGATTTATGAGCAGAGGGTAATTACTACTAAATAACTTTTTTATATTAAAGTTAAAAAAACCTTGTCTTAACTCTAAGAAATAGTTAGCTTGTAGTGAATACTGTTACAATGGTGGGATTTTGATTGAAAATTTTATTTAAGATTTTGTTGCCTGTGGCACTGACTGCGGCATTGGGTTTTTTTGGCGTAGCGCTATATACCTACGAAAAAGGCATGGATTCTGTACGTGAAGCTAATATTGCGATGCAGAAAATGGCCATTGCCAACGCATTGGTAGAGCTTAAAGCTGGTCTTGATTTCAACATTTTAAATGCTATATCCCTCGCTCAAACTGGTATTTTACAACCCTATCTTTCCCGAGACTTAGTCTTACGCAATGCTTATGCAGATGATGCTCGCAGCCGCATTGTGAATATGAAAAATACATATTATTATGTAGATATAGGTATTGTTAGCCCCCTTGGTTATATTTTAGATCACACCAATGAATCTTTCATTGGTCAAGATATAGCCAAAGATCCCTTCTTTCAACAAGCTATGACTGGCAAAGTTTCCATCTCAGCCCCCTACAGGCATAATGGCATGGTAGTGTATGCCGTGGCCTCCCCTGTCTATTCTTTAGAAGATAATAGTATTATTGGCGTTGTGTATAACGTTTCTAAGCTTACGGACACCATGAGTGAGCGTATGCACCTTGGCGAAAAGGGTTATCTTTTTGTGGCTGATAAAATGGGAACAGTATTTATTCACAAGGATAGCAACCAAGTTTTGAAAAAATCTCTCTTTGAGAGCGACTGGGGACGCGAAATTCTTGTGGAAGGCACAGGGAGCATTACCTTTAGTGATGGTCAGAGTTCTAAGTTAGCCTATTATGACGTTTTGCCAGAAGCTCAATGGGTTGCTGCCGCTGTGGTGGATCTAGGTGAAATGGCTGCGGCTGGTGAGAAAGTTCGCTTGGATGTTACCTTTATTACCATTATTATTCTTCTTGTTCTTGCTTGTATTATCTATCTTTTTGTGAAAAATATAGTAGATGCCTTGCTTAAGGCTGTACAATATGCAGATCAAATTTCACAAGGCGTTTTGGATAAAGATTTAGATTTAGGTGATTATGAGCTGAGTTATACCGATCATATTAAATTTAAGCTTGCGGAGTGGAAGGCGTATATATCTGGCAAAGAGATGGAAGCCTTTAATGCGCAAAAAGTCTACAATCTAGATCAATTGAAGCGCGACGATGAACTTGGTACATTATACCACGCCTTGCAGGTCATGGTAGGTTCCATGCGTTCCATGGTGAAAAAAGCTGACGATGCCAGCCGCATGAAAAGTGAATTTCTTGCCAATATGAGCCATGAAATTCGTACGCCATTGAACGCCGTTATTGGTCTTGCCCACTTATATCTTACCTCTGAAGAAGATACGCTTAAAAAACGTGACTATGTAGAGAAGATTGAGCTTTCAGGCAAGAGCTTGCTTGGTATTATTAATAACGTGCTTGATACTTCTAAAATTGAAGCTGGCATGTTTGAATTGGATCATACACATTTTGATATTCATGAGGTGGGCAAACAGCTCACAAGCATTTATCAAGAAGTGGCCCATATGAAGGGGGTGGAGCTCAGCTTTGAAGTGGAGCAAGACCTTAGAACCAGTTATGTGGGTGACCCTGTACGTCTAGGACAAGTTCTTAATAACTTAGTGGGCAATGCCATTAAATTTACAGAAAAAGGTTGTGTGTCTGTGCGTGTGTTTGACGGTGCACAGCTAGCAGCTGGTCATGAGGCCCCAGAGGGGTGCGTCCCCGTGGGCATTGAAGTGAAAGATACGGGCATAGGCTTTTCTAAAGAGCAAGGTGAATTGCTCTTTAAGCCCTTTGCTCAGGCAGACTCATCCATTACACGTCGCTTTGGCGGCACAGGCCTTGGCCTTGCCATTAGTAAGCAAATAATCGAGCTTATGAATGGCGTTATGCGAGTAGATAGCGTGGTTAATGAAGGTAGTACCTTTACCATGTTCATGTTCCTAGAGTTGGGTAAAGAGACTAAGCTTACACTGGGGCAAGATGGCGAGAGTGACGAAGATGTGGCCTTGCATGTAAATCTTAAGGGCAAGCGCATATTGGTGGTGGAAGACAATATGATCAACCAGCTGATTATGGAAGAGTTGCTCATGAAAACTGATGCAGATGTAGCCATGGCTGACAATGGTCAAATTGCCGTAGATATGACGAAAAAAGAAAGCTATGACCTTATTCTTATGGATATGCAAATGCCGGTCATGGACGGCATTCAGGCCACAAAAATCATTCGTGAGCAATTTGATGTGGATCAGTTACCCATCATAGCCGTCACTGCCAATGCCATGAAGGAAGATAAGGACAAGGGCTTTGCCGTAGGTCTTAATGACTATTTAACTAAGCCCGTGGACCCACGAAATCTTATGTTGGTATTGCATCATTGGTTGTGCGATAAATAAAATTAGACAAATAAAAAATGAGAGCTCTGCTTTGTAAAAAGAAGCAGAGCTTTTTTTGCGCTGAAAGATCTGCCGAGTATGACTCTTTAGCCCTTGTTGTCAGTTTGAAAACTAGAACTTTTTGTATACGGCTAAAATGGGCAAAAACGTAGTTTTGCGCTTGGTTTGCTTGTGAAAAAAAGAAAATGACTTTTGTAATACGCCTATATTATTGAAAAATAAAAAATCAAATGTTTGTTTTCACAAATAACTTTTCCGCTTGATTTTATTCTGCGGCCTTTGATAGGGTCTCTTTAACGGAGCTGTGGATAGAGAAAAATGTCCACTTATCTGCAAAAAATAAAGGGAGAAAAGTTATGAAAAATGAAAAAGTAGTTTACGCTGTTTTCGCATTTTGGAGCCTTGTTATGGCTTCCGGTATCGCCAGCCACGTATTAGCTTAATGTAGTATTTTTACCTTGCCGGCTCACCTATGCTCCAAGGTAAATGTAATGCCCCTGTCTCACAACAGATGGGGGCATTATTTTTTTTGCTTAATTGCCTGTATTTGTGCAAGTGATTGAGGGTGCATAAGGAAAAGAAGTGTTGCTCATTTTAGCGTTACGCCGTATACTACTCCTCTCAAAAGTAGACAATTTATCCTGTGGAGTAGAGTATATGAGTTTACCATCGTTACAAATTGGCGATTTAACAGCTAAATTACCCATTATCCAAGGTGGTATGGGGGTAGGCATTTCTCTTTCTGGCTTGGCTTCGGCTGTGGCTAATGAAGGCGGAATAGGTGTTCTTGCTGGTGCCATGATTGGCATGAAAGAGCCTGATGTGGCTAAAAACCCCATCGAAGCCAATGTACGTGCCTTGCGTCAAGAATTACAAAAGGCTCGTGAGCTTACCTCCGGCATTATTGGTGTAAATATTATGGTGGCGCTGACCACCTTCAGTGATCTTGTGAAAGCTTCCATCGAAAACCGTGCGGATATAATTTTTTCCGGTGCTGGGCTTCCCACAGAGCTACCTAAGATTTTCCGTACCGTATGTGAGCAAAAGAAGGAAGAGTTTCGCACTAAGCTTGTTCCTATAGTTTCTTCTGCCAGAGCGGCCTCTATTTTAGCAAAAAAATGGATGAAAAGCTCTGACTACATGCCTGATGCTTTCGTATTAGAAGGCCCTAAGGCCGGCGGGCATTTGGGCTATAAAGCTGAAAATTTAGAAGACGTTGCTTATAGTCTTGATACACTTGTACCCGAGCTTGTGGACATGGTAAAAAGCCTTGAAGACAAAGTGGGTCGTGCCATTCCTGTTATTGTGGGAGGCGGCGTGTATAGCGGCGCTGATATTCATCATATGCTGGGCTTGGGTGCCTCTGGTGTGCAAATGGGTACGCGTTTTGTGGCCACCCATGAATGTGACGCTGACATCCGTTTTAAGCAAGCTTTTGTAGATGCTAGGCAAGAAGATGTAACCATTATTAAAAGCCCTGTAGGTATGCCTGGGCGCTCTTTAGATGGGCCTTTTGTGAAGTCTTACCGTGAAGGCAATAAAAAGCCCTTTAAATGTGCTTTCCGTTGCTTACACACTTGCGAGCCGGAAAAAGCCCCCTACTGCATTGCCATGGCTCTCATTGCTGCCATGCGCGGCAATTTTGAAAAAGGTTTTGCCTTTTGTGGTTCCAATGTATGGAAGGTAGATAGTATTGTGTCTGTGCGTGAGCTTATGGCTTCATTACAGAAAGAATATGAAGAAGTCATTCGTGGACTTACTGCTAAGGCCGCCATTGCTGTGTAAACTCCATTAGATATATGTAAAAAAGCCAGTCTTAAAATAAGACTGGCTTTTTTTTGTGAAAAACCTCAGAGCTTGAGTTTTTTTACTTTGCTACCAAGAGTTTTGGCTATGCTGTTTCCAGAAGTTTTGCCCTTCTTGAGGTTTAGGTAGGCTTGAATTAATGCTTGTGTGATCACCAGCGCAACATTGATCTGTCATAAAATCTAGCAACTCTTGAAGAATAACATACTGCGTTGTACAGTATAAAGTGCGCCCTTGTCGGCGTTGTTTTATAAGGCCCACAGCCACCATGGCAGAAATGTGATGGCTTAAGGTAGAAGCAGGGATATTCAGCTCTTTTTGCACATGACCCACGGCTAAGCCTTCTTCCCCAGCTTTTACGAGCTGTCTATAGATAGAAAGGCGTGTGGGGTGCCCCAATTCTTTCAACAAAGATGCAGCCACATCTAATTCCATATGAACCTCGCAATAGTAATAGGATTTACGGTAGTTATCATAAAGCATAATAAGCCTCTTGACAAGTGGTATTATTTCGATTATTCTAGAAATATAAATTGAACAAGGAGGCTTATATGCAAGCCTATTATCCCATGATTAAAGACGCTTTAGGGATGTTTATCTTTTTAGCTGTTGAATTGTCGGTACTTTTTATTATTATTTCTGCTGGTGTATCCTTATTACAGCAATATATACCCGATAGTAAGATACAAAAACTTTTAGGCGCTTCTAAGGGGCGTGGTTATTTTTTAGCGGCTGGCCTTGGGGCCATTACGCCTTTTTGCACTTGCTCTACCATTCCTATGTTGCGCGGCCTTTTGCGTGCTAAAGCTGGCTTTGGGCCCACGTTAACTTTTCTTTTTGCCTCGCCCTTGCTTAATCCCATCATTATAGGTTTATTTGTGGCAACATTTGGTATGCAAGTGACAATCATTTATACCATGTTTGCCCTAGGTATTTCCATAGTGGCAGGATTTGTCTTACATGGCATGGGCTATGAAAAATATGTGCTTTCTGAGCAAGAAAGAGAGCAAAATCCTACGCCTTC
>CAYJPR010000082.1:0-1127 GCA_964372075.1 uncultured Desulfovibrionaceae bacterium
GCTTTGCAAGAGCATGGGGAACGCGCCGGTCTTTCTGCGCGCGGTGAAGCTCTTTTGGCGGGTAAACGTACGGACCTTATTTCTTGGTTTGAAGACAGCTTCTTGGAAAGCCTGAAAAGTATGCGCCAAGAGCAAAGTCAGCAAGGCGGCTATGCCAATGTGCCCTTAGTTTTGCTTACGGGGGGCAGTAGTGCATGGCCCTTTGTGCAAGATGTTATTCGTCAAACCTTGGGGGCGGAGGTGAAAATCCTCATGGGCGATGAGCCCTATGCAGATATTGCCAAGGGCTTAGCGCAATATCATATGCTTACGGCCCATTTGCGCCAGGGGCGTGAGGCGCTCAAGCAAGAGCTGGGTTCTTTCATGTCTGAGCGCATTCGCCGCCATGCCATAGAGCGTATTTTGGAAAGTGGCTCAGAAGTGCTTATGCAGGAAATGGGGGCTTTTTTACGCGATGTTATTCTTATGCCGGAATTTCGCCGCTACAGAGAGCAGGG
The DNA here is from genome assembly GCA_964372075.1 of uncultured Desulfovibrionaceae bacterium. Classification (GTDB taxonomy): domain Bacteria; phylum Desulfobacterota; class Desulfovibrionia; order Desulfovibrionales; family Desulfovibrionaceae; genus CAYJAD01. The sequence goes on from CAYJPR010000082.1 coordinate 498, forward strand.
CGGGGCCCTCAATAAGCTGATGCAGGGCATTGCGCAAAACCTCTTGCAAGAAGAAAACAGTGTGCAACAGCTACTGGACGCTGCCATGGCTCGCATGGGACGGCAAATTGTGGAAGCGTGCCGCAAAGAACTCAAGAATTGGTTCCATGAAAAGGGTATTCCCATTGTGCCGGAACGCCTTGAACAAACATGGATTTCCGTAGCCATGGATAATTTTGTGGCTCATATGGGGGAGGAATTGGGTAAAACCACCTTAAGCCAAGATCGTAATGCCGCAGAGATGGCCACCATGGTGGCAGGGCCGGGTCTCGCTGCTTTGGCGGCATCGGGGGCGCCCATTACGGCTACGGTCATTGGGGTGAGCGGTCTTGTGCTCATGAAAGTGTTTAATTTGAATAAATGGGTGGTGGATCAAGTTTTACATGTGCCCACGCCTTCGCTTATTCGTAAGCGTTTATTCAGTGAAACGCGCTTAGAAAAATTATGTGATGAACAGCTGAAAGCCTTTGGGGCGGAATTTAAGAAGCAGATTTTAGCCTCGTGGAAAAAGAGCGAAGGGCAGATTATGGCCGAGGCCGGTCGCGTGGCTGAAGAAGAAATCACCGCGCTGGATATTTTGAATATTACGCC
>CAYJPR010000082.1:1227-5554 GCA_964372075.1 uncultured Desulfovibrionaceae bacterium
GCTCTGCCATTGCCAAGCATTATATAGATATAATGCAAGCCTCGCTCATCAATGGGAATGATGGGAAAGGAAGTGCGACAATTGTCACAACGTACCATGGCAGGTTGTGTAGGCGCTGCCAAGGAAACGTGGCGTCCGCATTCAGGACAAGGGTAAAAGAAAAGTACTTCCATACCCTCGGGGGATACGGGTTGTACAGGTTTAGCGTTCTTCATGACAAGGCTCCATAAGGGCAATTCCGCTCATGCTGGCGGGGATGTCCTTGTTCCAAAGTTTAATCAGCGTAGGCGCAACGTCGGCTAATTTGCCGTGTTGAAGGGTGCCTGGGCTTTTTTCCTCTGTTCCCTCAAAGAGAATACAAGGGACAGGATTGGTTGTATGTGCAGTTTGGGGTCGGCCTTCGCCATCTAGCATGGTTTCACAATTACCATGGTCAGCAATGACCAACATGCGGCCTTGTATTTCACATATGGCCTGCATAAATTGTCCAAGGCAAGCGTCCACAGCTTCGCAAGCTTTCACTGCGGCGTCCATTTTGCCTGTATGTCCCACCATATCGCCATTGGCTAAGTTACATACCACAAGGGTGTATTTGCCGCTGGAAAGAGCTTCAATGCAACGTGTGGTCACTTCTTGGCAGCTCATGGCAGGGGCTAAATCATAGGTTTCTACATCACGGGGTGAAGGCACCAAGATACGGTCTTCTCCGGGGAAAGGCTCTTCGCGCCCGCCATTGAAGAAGTACGTCACATGGGCGTATTTTTCTGTTTCTGCTATGCGCAGTTGTGAGCATCCCCAAGAGGAGACCACTTCACCAAGGCCCATGGTGAGATTTTCCTTGGGAAAAGCCACAGGCAAGGTAAAAGAAGCGTCATAGCTGGTCATGGTGGCTATACCGGCAAAAGCAGGCACAGCGCCGCGCTCAAAGCCCGTAAAGTCAGAGAGGGTTAAGGCTTGCACCAGTTCGCGCATACGGTCGGCGCGAAAGTTCCATAAAAAGAGCCCGTCGCCGTCTTGCCAATTTCCATCTTCCACCAAGAGAGTAGGGGCCATGAATTCATCATAAACCTCTGCCGCATAGGAAGAAAGCATAGTGTATGTGGCACTTACATGCGCCGCTTCATGCTCAGGATTTTTTTCACCGGCCATGCTCTTGCCATGCACCAGCATATTCCAAGCTTCAGACACACGCTCCCAGCGCGTGTCTCTATCCATCACATAAAAACGACCACAGAGCGAGGCTATACGCGCTTTACCTGCATAAGGCTGAAGGAATTCTTCTAAGGTGCGCACATAGGTAATGCCGCTTTGAGGGGCCGTGTCTCGCCCATCCATAAAGCAGTGAATGAAAACCTCAAGGCCGGCTTTAACTGCCACGTCCACCAAGGTTTGCATATGTTTATAATGGCTGTGCACGCCGCCGTCAGAAAGCAGGCCTGCCAAATGCAAACGCTTACTGCCGGCAAGGCTTTTTTGTACAAGGTCTGCAAAAACAGCATTGCTTGCCAGACGGCCTTCTTCCATGGCCACATCTATGCGGGTCATATCTTGATAGACCACAGAGCCTGCGCCTATATTTAAATGGCCCACTTCAGAATTGCCAATATAGCCTTCGGGAAGACCCACAGCGCGACCGGAAGCCTGTAAGCTGGAGTTGGGTGCAAAGGCGTTTAATGTTTCCATGTTAAGGGTTTTGGCCACAGACGGGGCATTGCCGGCCCCTGCGGGGGCAAGACCCCAGCCGTCAAGAATAAGCAACAATGTGGGAGTGAGTGCAGTCTGTGTCATGGGTAAATCCTTAACGCTTTATTGAGCGGTGGCAGTGGCGGTCTGTTTGGGCATTTCTTCCCACAGCTTTTCCATTTTGTACAAATCGCGAACAGAAGCTTGGAATACATTGATGATAATATCGTTACAATCAATAAGAATCCATTGGCCTGTTTGCTTGCCTTCGGTACGTAGCCATTCAAAATTTTCTTTCTTACAGTATACCACAAGGCCTTCAGCAAGGCTTTGGGCATGACGCATGGAAGAAGCCGTTACCACAATCATGGCCTCAGCAAAGGTATTTTGATGGGTAAGGTTAATGGACACAATGTCCTGACCTTTGTGGTCTTCCAGATAAGCCACCATGGCGGCTACTTTTTCTGCCGTAGGCAGCATAGAATATTTCTTTTTCATGATTCATCCTCTTAATATTCACAGCCTGTAGCTTAAAGGGTGGGCAATGTAAATAGATAAAATAGGCTATTTTATTCTTTCGTGTCTGCCCTTGCGTTTAGTTACAAAAAACGCAGAGCGCTAAAAGGGTAAAATCCTTTAGTTCTCTGCGAGTATTTTTGGGGGCTTAGCAGTCTATGTATGCTGCTAAGCCCAGAGGGTTTGCCTACATTTTAGCATTCGAGCTCTTGAGCAGGTACACTATTAGGCATTTTCTTGCCAAGGAGCAAGAAAGCCACCAGCACAGTGGCGCCTATGGCAACGCCTATCCAAGTGGATAGGGTAATATCAAGGCTAAAGCCTATTTTGTTATTGCAAAGATACGTAGCACACACCACTGTCATGAAGGTGGCAGGCAAGGAAGCTATCCAATGGAAGCGATCACGGCGAATAAGATAGACAGCCACAGCCCAGAGGGTAATGCCGGCCATGGTTTGGTTGGCCCAGCCAAAGTAGCGCCAAATAACGCTAAAATCCATAAAGGTTAAAGCCACGCCGCCGGCAAAAAGAGGCACTGCCATGAGTAAGCGGTTTTGAATGGGGCGTTGGTCCACCTTACAAATTTCTGCCAACATAAGACGCGCACTACGAAAAGCCGTATCGCCGGTGGAAATGGGTAGAACAATAACGCCAAGCACGGCTAAGATGCCGCCCACAGGTCCAAGCAGAGCCATGGAGATTTCTTTTACCACAAGGTTAGGTGTGCCTGCGGCAATAACATCTTGCAAAGATTGCGGGCTGTCGTAGAAAGAAAGACCGAGAGTTACCCAAATAAGGGCGAGTACGCCTTCGGCAATCATGGCGCCGTAAAAAATCTTACGACCGCTTCTTTCATCTTTAACACAACGAGCCATCATGGGCGATTGCGTAGCATGGAAACCACTAATGGCGCCGCAAGCAATGGTGATAAAGAGTAAAGGCCAGGTGGAAAGGCCGGAAGGATTGGTGTTTACCGTCACATCCGCATTGGGAATAATGGTATAGCCATTAATCAACAAAGAACCTAAAAGGCCAAAAGCCATGATTAAGAGTAAGATGGCAAAGAAGGGGTAAATGCGTCCAATGATGGCATTGATGGGGAGAATGGTGGCAAGGAAATAGTAGCCAAAAATAAGGCAGGTCCAGAAAATAACATTGACGCTGGTCATATTGGCCAGTAATGCCGCAGGACCTAAGACAAATACGGCCCCTACCAACACAAGGAAGCCAATGGCAAAAGCTTGCATAAAGCGGCGTACATGAACGCCAAGGTTACGCCCAATAACTTCATGATAGGAAGCGCCGCCATAGCGCAGGCTGATCATTCCGGCGCAATAATCATGCACAGCTCCGGCAAAAATACAGCCAAAAACCACCCATAAGAGAGCCGCAGGGCCGTACAGGGCGCCTAAAATGGGCCCAATGATGGGGCCAAGGCCGGCAATGTTTAAGAGCTGAATGAGAAAGATTTTCTTGTTGGACATGGGGATGTAATCCACATTGTCCGCATGGCTTTGCACAGGGGTACTGCGACCATTATCTGTATTGAAAACTTTTTCCACAAAGGCGCCATACACAAAATAGCCACCCAACAAGAGGGCAACGCTGCCCAAGAATAACATGAGACCTGACATAGACACTATCCTTCCTTAGGTAATCTACGTTCTTCTTTACCGTATAAAAAAGAACTTGCGTAAAGGGATTTTTATTCCTTACGCAGATTTTATAAGCAAGGGCAGAAAACTATGCAGAAAATTACGCAGAACTCTGGCACAAAACAACGCAAAATCACAACAAAAGGCGTGTAAAATCTCAATACCCGCACCCTGTAGCAATATTCTCCCAAAAATGCAAGTAGTACTCTTTTTTGCGGTTAAAATTCTACCATTTGGTTTTTTTACATAATCTTCATAAAAGTCTTGACAGTTCTCTGGCAGTAAGGCAGTCTTCCCTTACTACAAACAAGGAATACACATGTATATCAATCAAAACTTCTTTTTTAGCTTCTTTAGCTTCTTTAGCTTTTTTAGCCAGCCTGTACGTTGCGGGAAGGAGTTTTGTCATATTCTTTAAAAAGTAGCAAAGAATGACGCAAACAAGCCGTTTCCGCAAGGGGACGGCTTTTTTT
>CAYJPR010000083.1:0-5526 GCA_964372075.1 uncultured Desulfovibrionaceae bacterium
TCTTACTTCCCTTGGCCTCAAAGAAGCTAAGGACAAAGTTGACGGCACACCTTGCCCCATCAAAGAAGGCGTATCTAAGGACGAAGCCGAAGAAGCCAAAAAGCAACTTACCGAAGCCGGTGCTGTTGTTGAAGTTAAATAAATTTCTTTGCAAAACAAAGAATACTAAAGTGGAGGGCCAAAAGCCCTCCCTTTTTTTTGCATCTATTAGGACATAGTCAACTTTAAAGGTCTTGACCAAAGATAGGAGCAATAAGACCCGCTATGTGTTTTTTAACGGTTAAAAATTTCACTTCAGGGAGCAAAATTGATGTCACAAGCTCCATTTTCAGCCACTCTCTTTCCTAACAACAGCGCCCCCATACAGTGAATCGAGTCAGCACGTCTAGGCAGTGCCGCGTAGGTGTACCTAGTACGCCGTAGCACCGAAGTGCATCCTTTTGGAGCAAAAGCGACAAAAGATAACGAAGGGAAAGGCCACTGCCAGACTGCCAAAGCCGGGGGGTAGCCGGGACATAAAGGGCTGGCAAGGGGCACCCCCGATGAAGCCCTTTAAAATAGAATATCATTTAAAAGAGTTCTTCGCCAAAGATAAGGGCAACAAGACCCAGCATGTGTTTTCTAACTGTTAAAAGTTTTCATTTCATGGAGCATAAATTGATGTCGCAAGCTCCAGCTCTAGCCACTTTTCTCCCTACCAACAAAGTAAATTAGAGTGCTACATTGTACAAAGAAAACTCAAAACAGTGACAGCATACCATGTAAATGGCTTTCAAATCAAGCTAGCCTGCAAGGGACACTTACCTTCTTGTTATTTTTTCCCGGCTATTGTATAATGATAAATTCAAAAAAAAGCTTGCCATGGGCGCTTTTTTTGCCTATATTGCTTTTCTCAACGCATTGCACACAAAGGATGGTGCTTTCTGGAAATTAACGCAACTCACTGTTTATATAGTTAAAAAACATTGTAGCGACATAATACTCAGCCATTTCCTGTAAGGGGAAAGGTGGGTCTTTTGTCGCCTTATGGCGTTATAGTATTGTTATTGTCCTTGCTGGCAATCTCCATATCACCCGCTGCGCAGCGGAAAAACGTTAGATATTTGAGGTACCCGATGGGTCAGATCACCAAACAGTTTGGCAAGATCAAAGTCACGCTTCCCATACCGCATTTGTTGAATCTACAGATAGATTCATATCGTAAATTCCTTCAAGAGGGCGCCGTAACACGCAGCCACGAAGAAGGCTTAGAAGGTGTTTTCCGTACAGTTTTCCCCATTGAGGATTTCAACCGTACGGCCAGTCTTGACTTTGTAGATTATGCAATTCAAGACCCCAAGTATGATCAAGCTGAATGTATTTCTAAAGGCTTAACATACGAAGCACCTATTCGCATCAAAATGCGTCTTGTGGTGTATGATGTGGACGAAGATTCAGGCAACCGCACCATTAGGGATATTAAGGAACAAGATATTTATTTTGGCACCTTACCCCTAATGACAGAAAAGGGTACCTTTATTATAAATGGTACTGAGCGCGTTATTGTTAACCAATTACAACGCTCCCCCGGTATCATATTCGAGCATGACGGCGGTAAAACACATACCAGCCGTAAAGTACTCTACTCTTGCCGCGTTATCCCCATGCGCGGTTCTTGGCTTGACTTTGACTTTGACCATAAAGACATTTTGTATGTGCGCATTGACCGCCGTCGCAAAATGCCTGCCACTATTTTGTTCAAAGCCATGGGCATGACCAATGCACAAATTTTGGAGTACTTCTACTCTCGCGAAATTTACCACATGGACGGCGCTGGCAAAGTACGCTGGGAAGTGGAAAAGCATCTTTTCCGCAAAGAAAATGCCTATGTCGACATTGCTCTGCCTGACGGCACTGTAGTTGCCAAAGAAGGCAAGCCCATCACCAAGCGCGCTTGGCGTCAATTGTGTGAAGCAGGCGTAGAAAGCATTGAAGTGGCCCCTACTACCTTAGAAGGTCTCTTCTTAGCTGAAGACATTGTGGATCCTGAAACTGGCGAAGTTATGGTAGAAGCAGCTGAAGAAATCACCGGTGGTGTAATGGATCGTTTACGCGATGCCGGCATTACTCGTATTCCTGTGCTGCACACCAAGGGTTCGGAAGCTTCTTCTTCCATCCGTGACACCTTAGTCATGGACCGCGTTCCAGATATGGAAAAAGCTCAAGAAGAAATCTACCGTCGTTTGCGTCCTTCCTCGCCGCCAACACCTGAAATTGCCGCTTCTTTCTTTGATAATATTTTCCGTAGCGGCGATTATTACGACCTCTCCCCTGTGGGCCGTTATAAGCTTAATCAGCGTTTAGCTTTAGAATCCAACGAAGATGTGCGCACCCTCACAGATGAAGATATTTTAACTGCCATTAAGGTGCTTGTAAGCCTTAAAGACAGCCATGGCCCTGCCGATGATATTGACCATCTTGGCAACCGTCGTGTGCGTCTTGTGGGTGAATTGGTGGAAAACCAATACCGCATCGGTCTTGTACGCATGGAACGTGCCATTAAGGAACGTATGAGCTTACAAGAAGTGGCTACGCTCATGCCGCATGACCTTATTAACCCCAAGCCTGTGGCTGCTGTGCTCAAAGAATTCTTTGGCACTTCCCAGCTCTCGCAATTCATGGACCAAACCAACTCCTTATCAGAAGTAACGCATAAGCGTCGTCTTTCTGCTCTGGGACCTGGCGGTTTGACTCGTGAACGCGCCGGCTTTGAGGTACGCGACGTACACACCTCGCACTATGGTCGTATCTGCCCCATTGAAACACCTGAAGGTCCAAACATTGGTCTTATTGTTTCTTTGACCACCTACGCTAAAGTGAATGACTTTGGTTTCATCGAAACTCCGTACCGCGTGGTGCGTGAAGGCAAGATGACCGAAGAAATCGTACATATTGATGCTTCTCGTGAAGGCAACCACGTAGTTGCACAGGCCAACGCCCGTGTGGACGCCGAAGGTAAGTTCCTTGATGAGCAAGTAACCGTACGTGTGCATGGTGATGTGGAAATGCGCCCCGTGGGTGAAGTAACCCTTATGGATATTTCTCCAGGTCAAATGGTTTCCATTTCTGCTGCGCTTATTCCTTTCCTTGAGCATGACGATGCTAACCGCGCGCTCATGGGATCGAACATGCAACGCCAAGCCGTGCCGCTTCTTCGTTCCGAAAAGCCACTGGTAGGCACAGGCATGGAAATTGACGTAGCCCGCGACTCCGGCGCATGTGTTGTGGCCGAAGCCGATGGTTTAGTAAAATATTCTGACGCCAATCGCATCATCGTAGCCTATGAGGGTGATATTTACCCAGAAGGCGGCGGCGTGCGTGCTTATGACTTATTAAAGTTCCATAAGTCCAACCAAAACTCTTGCTTCGGTCAAAAGCCCTCTTGCTACCCCGGACAAAAGTTTAAGAAAGGCACCATTTTAGCTGACGGTACCGGCATTTCTGACGGTGAACTGGCCCTTGGTAAAAACCTTGTGGTAGCCTTTATGCCTTGGTGCGGATACAACTACGAAGACTCCATCCTCATTTCTGAGCGCATGGTAAAAGAAGATGTGTTCACCTCTGTGCACATTGAAGAATTCGAAGCTGTGGCCCGTGACACCAAGCTCGGACCCGAAGAAATTACCCGCGATATTCCCAACGTGGGCGAAGATATGTTACGCAATCTGGATGAAAGCGGCATCATTCGCATTGGCGCTGCTGTTAAGCCAGATGATATATTGGTGGGTAAAATTACTCCTAAGGGCGAAACTCAGCTCACTCCGGAAGAAAAGCTTTTGCGCGCCATCTTTGGTGAAAAAGCTCGCGATGTGAAGAACACCTCCTTGAAAGTGCCTCCGGGCATTGAAGGTACCATCGTTGATGTGAAGATGTTCAACCGTCGCTCCGGTGATAAAGACGACCGTACCTTGGCCATTGAAGCCCATGATACCGCCGTTCTTGATCAAAAAGAAATGGATCACGTACGCGCTCTTACCGAAAGCACCAAAGCTAAGCTTCATGAAATGCTGGTAGGTAAACAAGTGGCTGTATCTGTACCCGGTAAGAGAAAGGGCGAAGTGCTTATTGAAGCCGGCGCTGTGCTTACCGATGAAGTATATAACGAGCTCCCCATCAAGCGTCTTTCTGGTCTGTTTAAGAGCAAGGAAGCCAACGAAGCCGTTAATGATGCCATTGAAGTTTATGAATCTCGCATTGAGTACATAAAGCATATCTATGACACCAAGCGCGAAAAAGTTATCGAAGGCGATGACTTGGCACCTGGCGTTATCAAAACCGTAAAAGTATATATTGCGGTGAAGAGAAAGCTTTCTGTAGGTGACAAAATGGCCGGACGCCATGGTAACAAGGGTGTTGTATCCTGCATCTTGCCAGAAGAAGATATGCCCTTCTTTGCCGACGGTCGCCCTGTAGACATCGTGCTCAATCCCCTTGGTGTGCCTTCTCGTATGAACATTGGGCAGATCATGGAAACGCACCTTGGCTGGGCCGCTAAAGAACTGGGCCGCCAAGTGAACGAAATGCTCGAAGGTGGCGCCGCCACCCAGGCTCTTCGTGACGAAGTGAAAGACATCTTTAAATCTGAAGATGTAAACAGCCTTGTGGACAGCATGGATGATGAAGAATTCATCATTTCTGTGAAGAAGTTAAAGAACGGTATTATCACCAAGACTCCTGTCTTTGACGGCGCTGCCGAAGAAGAAATCTGGAAGTGGTTAGTACGCGCAGGTGTTGACGAAGACGGCAAGACCAAACTCTTTGACGGACGCACAGGCGATGCCTTTAAGAACCGCGTAACCACCGGTGTTATGTACATCTTAAAACTGCACCACTTGGTTGACGAAAAGATTCACGCCCGTTCCACCGGACCTTACTCGCTGGTTACCCAGCAGCCTCTGGGCGGTAAGGCACAATTTGGTGGTCAGCGTCTTGGGGAAATGGAAGTATGGGCTCTTGAAGCGTATGGCGCAGCCTACCTCTTGCAAGAATTCCTTACCGTTAAGTCCGATGACGTGGCTGGTCGCGTAAAGATGTACGAAAAGATTGTGAAGGGTGACAACTTCTTAGAAGCCGGCCTGCCAGAATCCTTCAACGTACTGGTAAAAGAACTTATGTCCTTGGGTCTTGATGTGACCCTGGATCAAGAAGAAGGCAAAAAGCGCGCCATCAACAAGCGCGGCACCATGCCTGAAACTGAAATCTAAGTCAGTGTAAAGCGGCGTACAGCGCCATAAATATAGATTGTGGGCAGGGGATTTTCCCCTGCCTCCCATAAGAATTTTTACTCAAATATGCGCCCCATATTTGAGAAGAAGAAGGGTATACCATGAGTCTGGATGACCTTTTTACCTTGCGCGGTTCTTCCGCCAATGTGTCCAACATCCGCAATTTGAAAGCCATTCAAATTTCCATTGCTTCGCCTGAAAGCGTACGCATTTGGTCTTCTGGTGAAGTAAAAAAACCAGAAACCATTAACTACCGTACCTT
>CAYJPR010000084.1:0-5499 GCA_964372075.1 uncultured Desulfovibrionaceae bacterium
CCGCTTAAATAAAATTGCTTAAAAGCATCTACAGAAAAAACATGAGCCCTATCAAGACGCAATAAATAGGGCATAAGCATGGGATAATAATCCAATAAAGATGTATCTAAGCGCCCGCAATCTTGCCTAAAGGATTCATGAATGGCCCTAGGTAAGCGCGAGGCCAAGGTTTGCAAATTATACTTTAAAATGGGCTCTTCCAAAGGACAAAAGGCGCCCTCGCCGGTATTACTGGCATTGAGCAAAGGGTGCAGGGTATCGTATTGAAAAATTTCAGAAAGGTAGGATAGAGGCCGAGCAAAAGCCACCAAGGAAAAGCCGGGAAGATTGGTATATTCCCACATATCATTATCGAAGGAGGGCAAAAGTTCGCGCCCCTCCACCAAAGGGTAATTTTTAACAGATTGATAGGGCTTTACAAGGCAATGGCGAATATGGACAGCATTAAGAAAATTATACAGGTCCTCCATATTGGTGACTGCTATATAATCCTTAAACGAGGAATGATCCTTCCAAGGTAGGCCGTTCTTGGTAAAAATTTTCTTCCAAGAGATCATAGTGCCCTCAAAACCTCTTTAAATAATTATCCTTATATAAATAACTTTCCCTGACGCCAAAAAATTAGGCTCCAGCCTTTAAGGCCTTGGAAACAAAATGCAAAGCTTCGCTATAAAGAGAGGTGCCAGCATAGGGGGTGAGTACACGCGTTCTATTCACCCCTACCATGAGAGAAATAATAACTTGTGCCGTATCAGCAACATTTATATTTTTATCAATACTGCCATCTTGTACACCGCGAATTAAACACGATTCAAGCTCTTGAGAAACTTGCTGAAAGCTGCTGTTCATAATCTCTCTATCGGTAGTGGTTTTCATGTCACTATAGGGAGAACATCGTACCAAAACAAGCCAGTGAGAGTTTTCATCAATGGAAAAATCTAAGTACGCTTGGCAAAAGCTTAATACAGAATCATAGCCTGTATCGCCTTTGGCTGTGGCTTCACGTAACACTTGAAGAAAATTTTCGAGCACATCTAAACCTGCGGCAAGAAAAAGTTTTTCTTTATTGCCATAATGATGTGTTAAGAGGCCTAAGGCGACGCCAGCTTTTTCAGAAATCTTTTTAAAAGTTGTTTCCACGTAACCATATTCACCAAAAAGCTCTTTTGCTGCTGTTAGTAATGCGTCTTTCTTAGATTTTTGCATTCTCTTCTCTCATTTCTCACAAATATAAATCGATGGCGTTCTAGAGGGGGATGTTTTAGTTAAGACCCCATAAAGTAAGTAATTTATACAAATTATGCATAAGTGTCAATAAAGATAATACGGGAGTAAGGCTAATTTTTTATAGAAAAAGTACAAAAAGACAGTAAAAACATGCAAAAACTTATGCCAATGCCAAAGAAAAAGACCCAATCATAAGCTCCATGCAAGAAAAGAATACCGCACAGGAAGGGAGCGAGACTTTGGGACAGGCGCAAAACAGTGCCGTTCACAGCCATAAGAGCGCCGCGAGCCGAAAAAGGAGCCACCGCACTTAAGGAAGACATGGTAATGGGGTAGAGCAAACCTTGGCCCAAGCCGTATAATAAAATGGGAAAAACTAATGCCCAATAGGGCCATTCCATGGGCCAGAGAAAAAGTACTGTCATGGAAGAGAGAAAGAAAAACGCCCCAAGGCAGGCTATCCATCTTTGCGAAAATGCTTGTGTTAAGGGCGCAAGGAAAAGCGTGGCTAACACCGTGCCCAAAGAAGAAAGGGCAAAAATGCTCCCTATTTGCATGGGGGAGGCGGCATAAAATTGCGTTGCTAATAAAGGAAAATAGCTAATAAGCGGCCCATAGAGTACAGCAAAAGCACAGAAGGTAATACAAAAATGAAAAATAGTGCGATAATGCAGTAAATATTTGCGCACTTCCTTCATATATTTTTTCATATCCCCCTTTTTTTCATGGGGTGACATGGGGGTGTACAGTGTAAGCACAGCTAAAGGTAAAGAAAGTAAGGATAAACGTAAAGTCCAAGGCCAGCCCATTTCCCCCAAAAGACCGCCTAAAGCTGGGAAAATAGCCGCGCCAAGGCTTAACACCGTGGCAGCATAGCCCATAATACGCAAGCGTGCGGTATCATCTGGGTAACAATCGCCCACTATGGTGGTGTATAAAACACCAAGACTGCTGGCCCCAATGCCTTGCATAACACGCCAAAAAAGGAGGGTAGAGATGTCTTGAGCAAAAGATGCGGCAAAGCCACCCAAGGCAAAAAGCACAAGGCAAGGCGCAAGAACGGCTTTTCGCCCCCATCTATCTGAAAGTATACCGCAAATGGGTGCGAACACAATGCCTGGTAAGGTAAAGGAGTAAATAAGAATACCAAGGGTCGTGGCGTCTAGGTTCATGGCTTTTGCCATGGCAGGAAGCACAGGTAAAGTTACCGCAATGCCCATGACACTCATAAGAGCTGTGCCAAAGATAAGACATCGCCGCGCTAGCTCAGCTCGAGATAAAGAGCTAGATGTAAAGCTTGAAATCAAGCTTTATACCCTTTTTGCGTACCAAGTTGCTCTTGTAATTTTTTTTGTAAAGCTTGCGCTCTCGTTTTAACAGTTACTTTAGCTGTTGTTGTGGTTGTTGCGGGAGCCTGTATGCTCTTTTTGTTGGCTTTGGGCGCACTTACTTTTTTGGGCACCTTGACTTCTTTAGCCGCAAAAGCGCTTAAGCTTTGCAAACGCGTGGCCACCAAAGCATACAGTGAACCCTTGGTAAAGCTTTCATCTTTGCGTCTTTTTCCGGCGGAAAGTCCGGTGAGTAGTTCCAAAGCTTCATCAATATGTTTAATGGGATAGATGGCAAAACTTCCATTTTGTACGGCTTCCATAATACGCGGAGAAAGCATAAGATTTTCCACATTATCATGGGGTATAAGCACGCCTTGCGTACCTGTAAGGCCGTGACGATGGCATACATTGAAAAAACCTTCAATCTTATGGCTTACGCCGCCCACAGCCATAATTTGTCCCGATTGATTTAACGCACCGGTGAAGGCCAAATCTAAGCGCACAGGCACTTCGGCTATGGCAGAAAGTAAGGATACCAGCTCCGCACCAGAGGCAGAGTCACCTTCAATGCCGGCATAGCATTGCTCAATACAAATACTGCCTGTGAGTACAATGGGATGACGACGAGCAAAAAGCGCTGTTAAGTAGCTTTTTAAAATCATGATGGCCTTGGTGTGAATGGGGCCGCCTAGCTCTGCTTCGCGCTCAAGGTCAATGATACCACCATGGCCCACGCCTACGGTGCAAGAAATTTGATGCGGTAAACCAAATTCAAAATCGCCATGTCCTGTCACCGAAAGGCCGTTCACAAGGCCCACAGCTTCACCGGAAGTGCGTACTTTAATAATATTGCGGTCGTATTCTTCTAAAAAGACATCTTGTACCAAGTTAGCTCGGTAATGTTTATCATCGGCCGCTTGCTGTAAAAACTCTGCATTAACCACATCTTGGCCTTGTTGCGCCGCACGTGCTGAAGCTTCCATCATAATTTCTCGCAAGAGCGGAAATTTTAAGCTTAGTCTACGTTGGTCTTCTACCAGACGCGAGCTATAATCCACCAGCCACGCAAGAGCGCTTTTATCAAAGGTGGGTAAACCGGTGTTTTTTATGATTTGTTGTAAGCGCTGTAAATAGTGACGAATATTTTGCGCATTGCGCTCGGCTTGCTCTGAAAGGTGCGCCTTAATGCGGAAAAGCTTTGAAAATCGCTCATCACCTTCTAGTAAGGTTTCATAAATACCTTCACTACCTATAAGGATAACTTTCACTTGCAAGTCAATACGTTGCGGTTCAATACTCTTGGTTCTGGCGGCGCTTTCTTGGCCTTCTGTGGCATCTTCAATGCGCGCAAAACCGGAACGTAAAGAACGTAAAAGTCCTTCCCATGCTTGATAATGCTGTAAAATATCTTCAATGCGAATAACCAAATAGCCGCCATTGGCTTTATGCAAAGATCCGGCTTTTATGAGGGAAAAATCTGTAATAAGAGCACCCATTTCAGATTCTCTTTCAATACAACCCAGCAAATTACTTACCGTAGGGTGCTCTTCAAAAATAAGAGGCGCGCCCTTGGTTTTGGTATTATCCACAAAGACATTAATATCATAGCGCCCCATATCGGGCTCTTGTTGCATGGCATGGGCAAAGTCCATAGCCATGGGACTGGAACCTTGACCGCCTACACCTTCACGCGCTGTGAAAGAGTCTAAATTATCCAGCACGTCTTGATAAAAAGCCTCTAAATATTTTTTCAGCGTTTCATCGGGGTGTTTGCGTAAAAAGCTTTCTTGCACAGGCTTAAGAATTTTTTCCAGCATGCGCACAGCCACAGTACGTTCCAATTGCTTTTCATTTTCACGCAGTTCTTGTTCCACACGTGTTAAATGACGCATATGACCGCTCATGGTATTCATGAGCGCATCAGCTTTACGCTTAAAAACTTGACGTACTTCTGTTTCTAAATGCTCAAATTCTTCTTCACTTAAGCGTTTTCCTTCCACCAAGGGGTAGAGGGTTACGCCGCCGCCATCGTCCACATCAAGGCTAAAACCTTTAGCCTTAGCCAATTCATTCATGCGTTTTAAAATGCCGGACTTAGACTCTTGAAAAGCGTCTAAAATTTTAGAACGGCTGGTAATATACAGCTCTGTTTCAAAATGACGCGGCAATTCTTTACGTATTTTATTAACCACATCTTGGAGCATTTTTTTGAAAATACGTCCTTGACCGGCAGGTAAACGCAAAAGGATGGGTTTATCGGCATCAGAAAAATTATATAAATAAATCATATCCGCAGGCGTTGCGGCCTTGCGGGCGTGGGGCAGTAGCGTTTCTCGCACCATATAGGAGCGCCCCAAATGAGCGCCGCCGCATAAGTAGACATTATAGCCTTCATGCTGCATATACAAAGCCAATTCCATGGCTTTGAGGGCGCGCGGCTGTAACATATGCTTAGCCCCATTTCTGGGTGTGGGTATATGATCACTGCTTTCCCACGGAATATGCTTCATATCCGTAGAAATGCTCAATTTATGTGCGGGAAGAACGCTAACTGTTGCCATATATGCTCTATTTTAATTTTCAGTGTTGGAATAAAGGGCACGTAAAATTTCTGCAGCGCCTTTATCTAAAAGTTTTTGAGCCAATGCCTTACCCGTTTGCGCGGCTTGTGCGGCTGGGGCTGTCATGCTTTCACGTAAAATACCGGTACCGTCCACATGAGCCACAAGACCTTCCAAGGTAAAGGTATTATCTTCATGTAAAATAGCATGGCCGGCAATGGGCACCTGACAGCCGCCTTCAAGGCCGGCTAAGAAAGCACGTTCAGCGGTAACGCATACACGTGTGCCTGCATCTTCTAAAAAGCTTAAGGCATCTAAAACTTCCGGACGATCGGCGCGGCATTCAATGCCAAGGGCGCCTTGGCCTACGGCAGGTAAGA
>CAYJPR010000085.1:0-5472 GCA_964372075.1 uncultured Desulfovibrionaceae bacterium
AATTGGCCTTTGGCCTTAAAGTCGATGGCGGAAGCGCCAGATACGCCAGCAAATACGAGACCTGCGGTCAAGAGTAAAGTTGCTATCTTTTTCATAATTACCTTCCTTCCTTATGCACAATGTGCGGAAAATTAAATTGAGTTCTATCCTCTGGAATTTCTTTTACTTCATGCTGTGGCATTAGGCAAGCAAAAAGTGCAATTTTTTTTACTTATCCTACCATCCAATATTCTAAAAAGGTAAAAATCAATCATATTGACGTATTACACATATTACATTTTTACCATAAACACGTTTTTAGACTTTTTCTCAAAAAAATATAATGCTTTTTTCTGGAATTTAATCCTCATTCAAAAGCTATGTATAATTTTTTATACCGTTCGCTAAACAACTATTTCATACTTTTTTACCAAAAGAGGCATGAGTAAGTACTTGCCATACTGTCTGTTTTGCCTTATTCTCTTTGCATTGCTGGTTTAACCTATGCTTAGCCCAGTGATTTTCCACAGTTCACAAAAGCTTGAGTGAACAAACACTCAGCACCGCCTTCTAAGATACAGAATTTACAGTAGAAAAAAAAACTTCTTGCATATGTGTTTTTTTTAACGCAATGTGTCCGTTCACATGTAACTGTTATTCTCTTTTGGGAGTGTCCAATGACTCGTAAAGACCGCACCGAAGGTATTTATAATCGTAAGGAAGTGCTTGACGAAAGCGAACGCAAGCAATTTTACCTTATACAATTAAAAGACCTGCTTTCCTATGCGTATCGATATTCAGAAGATGTAAAAAAACGTTTTGACCGCGCCCAATTTAATGTGGACAAGTTCAAGACCCTTTCTGATATCAAGCATATCCCCATCCTTAAAAAGAAAGAGCTTATCTTTTTGCAGTCCATGGGCCCACGCCTTGGTGGATTGCTCACCAAAGATATTGGCGATTTAAAACGCATCTTCTTATCTCCCGGACCTATTTTTGATCCAGAAGATAGAGGGGATGATTATTGGGGATATACCGAAGCTTTTTATGCCGCAGGCTATCGCCCAGGCGATGCTGTACAGGTGACTTTTAACTATCACCTCTCCCCTGCTGGCCTTATGTTTGAAGAACCCCTGCGCAACCTTGGCTGTGCTGTCATTCCTGCCGGCCCCTCCGAGGCCATTACGCAGCTTGATATTATGCAAAAATTGCGCGTGTCCGGCTATGTGGGTACACCAAGCTTTTTAATGCACCTTGCCCAGCGCGCCGAAGAAAAGGGCCTTAACCTGCGCAAAGACCTCTTCTTAGAAGTGGGTTTTGTTACCGGTGAGCGCCTTTCTGAAAAAATGCGTAATCAGCTGGAAAAGAAATATGACATCTTGCTACGCCAAGGCTATGGCACAGCAGATGTGGGCTGTATTGGCTATGAGTGTTTCCATAAAACCGGTTTACACATTGCTAACCGTTGCTATGTGGAAATTTGCCACCCAGACACCGGTATCCCCTTAAAGGATGGTGAAGTGGGTGAAATTGTGGTCACAGCCTTTAATAAGACCTATCCTCTTATCCGCTTAGCCACAGGTGACTTGTCTTATATTGACCGCTCTCCCTGCGCTTGCGGTCGTACCAGCCCACGCCTTGGCGCCACAGTGGGCCGCGTAGACACCACAGCCCGCATTAAGGGTATGTTTGTGTATCCGCACCAAGTGGAACAAGTCATGAGCAACTTTGAAGAAATCAAACGCTGGCAGATTGAAGTTACCAATCCTGGCGGCATTGATGAAATGGTGCTCTTTGTGGAAACCAGTGACTTTAGACGCGAAGAAGAGCTTTTACACGCCTTCCGCGAAAAAATTAAGTTACGTCCCACCTTACAGGTGCTCACCCCCGGTAGCCTACCTCCGCAAATTCGTCCCATTGAGGACAAACGCGAGTGGGATTAAAACTCTGCGCAAGGATGTGGAAGACTTTTCTTCCACATCCTTCACTCTTTGGACAGCAATAACCTTTTTAGCAAAAGATAAGACAGCGTTATATCATGGCCATGGAAATAGAAAGGAAGTTTCTTGTACACGCAAAGCCGTGGCTGGAAACATCGGTACAAGGCACCCAATACACCCAAGGATATTTAAGCACGGACAAAGACCGTGTTATTCGGGTGCGCCTGTGTGAACGTATGGGTGAGGTTGTGGGCGAAGTTTTGGACGAAGCCCCAGAAAAACCTGATTTTGCCAGTGACACACAAATCACACAAAGCCCCTGCACGCAGGAAACAGCCACCGCCTATATTACCATAAAAAGCCATGTCTCTGCCCTCAGTGCCACAGAATATGAATACGCCATCCCCCCAGCAGATGCTCGTATCTTACTGGATACCTTGGCCGCGCAACCCCTCATAAAAAAAATACGTTATCTCATTCCCCACGAAAAACACATCTGGCATGTGGATTTCTTCCTTGGTCTCAATGCAGGCCTTGTCATGGCAGAAATAGAACTTAATTCTGAAACAGAAAGCTTCTCCCGCCCCTCTTGGCTTGGGGAAGAAGTTTCTCATGACATGCGCTATAAAAATGTACACTTGCACAGCCACCCTTTTACCACATGGTAAGGGGCGAGCATTCCATGCGACATACTTCCAAAAGAGGCGATTATCATGGCTCATAAAGGCCCGCATATTTCCATATCACCCGTCTATGTGGTGAACCGCATTTTACGTATCAACCGCAATGACTTTGAAGAATGGCCCGAATCGGTACGTAATTTGGCCATAGCCATAGCCGAAGAGCTCTTTCTTGTGGCGTATAATCCCTTCATTGATGCAGAAACCGTGCGTCAAAGTGTGCAAAAGACCTTTGAGTCCAATTCTTTGGCCTTGGCCCATCACTATGCCACCAGCATTGGCGAAGGCATTACCATGTTTTGGTCTGCCCATGAGGCAGAAATGGCCTTTCGCGCAGAGCTTTTTGAAGCTTTTCGCGCCATCATGCCCGAAGAATGTATCATCACTCGCCCCGGCGCCTTAGTGGAAAACGCCACCGATGCCACTGACTTGCGCATGGAACTGCCCCTTTGCGTGGTGGAACCCAGCACCACAGAGCAAGTGGCAGACCTTGTGCGCCTTGCCAATGACAAAAAATTTGCTCTAATTCCCCGCGGCGGCGGCTCCGGCATGACCGGCGGCGCTGTACCTGCTCGCAAGCGTACTGTCATTGTGAGCCTTACTCGCTTAACCCATATTTCTTGCATTAATACCGAAGAACTGACCTTCACCTGTGAAGCCGGCTTACTCACCCACGAAGCCATTAAAGCCGCAGCCACGCAAAATCTCTTTTTCTCCATAGATCCGGCTTCTAAGCTGGCTTCTACCATTGGCGGAAATATTGCCGAAAATGCCGGCGGCCCCTGTGCCTTTGAATACGGTACCACGCTGGATAATTTGCTCTGGTGGCGCATGGTCACGCCTACGGGTGAAATCATCACCGTAGAGCGCAAAAACCATCCACGCCATAAAATTTTGCCCCAAGAAACGGCGGTCTTTGAAATTAAAGACATGTCCGGAGGCGTGCGCAATGTGGTGCGTCTGCATGGCGAAGAAGTGCGCCTTCCCGGCCTTGGCAAGGACGTTACCAATAAAGCCCTTGGTGGCTTACCCGGTATGCAAAAAGAAGGCGTGGACGGCATTATTACCGAAGCCTCCTTTGTCTTACATAAAAAGCCCTTGCATTCCAAAGTTATTGTGCTGGAATTTTTTGGCAGATCCATGCACCCTGCCGCTGTGGTCATTGGCGAATTGGTAAAATTACGTGACCAAATACGTCAAGAAGGCGACTATGCCAGCATTTCTGCGCTGGAAGAATTTAACGTTAAATACGTGCAAGCCATTGGCTATAAAAGAAAATCCACCGCATACGAAGGCGATCCCATTTCCGTTATCATTGTTCAAGTGGACGGCGATGACGAAGTTTTGCTGGAAAAATGTATGCAAGCCATTGTGGCTGTGGTGGAACAGCAAGAAAATGTGGATTGCTGCGTAGCCAAGGACGCTAAAGAAGCAGAGCTTTTCTGGGAAGATAGACACAAACTCTCTGCCATTGCCAAGCGCACTTCGGGCTTTAAAATCAACGAAGACGTGGTTATTCCCATGGCCCGTATTCCGGATTTCGCCCTTTTCCTTGAGCAATTAAACCTTGAGTGCGTGGCCTCTGCTTTCCGCTATGCCATGCAATCGGTGGGCAGGCTGCCCGGCTTCCCCATGGAAGATAAAGAATTTAACCGAGAATTTTCCTATATTTCCAAGGTGGCCCAAGGGCATGTTTCCGCTTCTGAAGTAAGTGATGAAGAGCTCTTCATTCGCGCTGTACTTTTCCTTAAGGATATGGCTAGCAAGTACGAAACTCTTGAAAAGAAAATTCTGGGCATCATAGATTATATGTACGCCAGCCGCATTGTGGTGGCCAGCCATATGCATGCCGGCGACGGCAATTGCCATGTAAACATTCCTGTAAACTCCAGCGACCACCACATGCTGGAAGAAGCCGAACATGTGGCGGCCCGTGTTATGAACACAGCCCAAGAAATGGGTGGCGCCGTCTCCGGAGAGCACGGCATTGGCATTACCAAGATTGCCTTTTTACAAGCAGATAAAATTCAAGCTTTACGAGAATTCAAAGAACGCGTGGACCCGCGCGACATTCTCAACCCCGCCAAGCTTGTGCATAGAGAATTGCCCGTACGTCCTTTCACATTCTCCTTTAACGGGCTTATCAACGACATTAAGCAAAGTGGTCTGCCCGATAAAGAGCAGCTCATGGATTTACTGAGCCTTGTGCAAAACTGTACTCGCTGTGGTAAGTGTAAGCATGTATGCTCCATGACCTATCCAGAGCGTTCCATGCAATGGCATCCGCGCAATAAAAATATGGTTCTGGGTATGCTCTTAGAAGCCATTTACTATATTCAGGCCAATACAGGGCGCATGGACGAGCGTTTGCTCCAGCATATCAACGATATCTTTGAGCATTGCACTGGTTGTGGGCGCTGTACCGCCGTATGCCCTGTAAAAATCCCTTCGGGAGAAGTGGCTCTTACCTTACGTACCATGTTGGAATCCAAAGGTAATGGCGGACACCCCATCAAAACCCGTGCTTTACGCTGGCTCATGGTAGATCCGCAAAAACGCATTCCCAAAGCAGCTAAGATGGCCTCAGTGGGACAAAAGGCCCAAAATAAGTTGGTTGGATTTATTCCTGCCGCATGGCGAAAGAAAATCCAAAGCCCTCTCTTTTCAGGCAAAGGCGCTAAAATTGGCTATACCAATATGTATGAATCGCTCAAGTTACAGCGCGGGCATATTTTCACCCCTGCGCATGTGGGCATACATGGTGCGCAAACCCCATCAGAAACAGCAGGACAAACAGAACTCGTGGCCCCAAAGCCTACGGTGCTGTACTTCCCCGGTTGCGGTGGTTCACTCTTTTATGATCGCATAGCTCT
>CAYJPR010000086.1:0-5406 GCA_964372075.1 uncultured Desulfovibrionaceae bacterium
CCTAAGGTCAAAAATGTATAGTTTTTTTTAGTTTGTTCAAAAAACACTTAAGGCCCCATTACTAAAAAAGCTAAATGTTCATACACAATTTCTCCCTTTACGCTAGACTGGCAGAAAACACAAGCATACTAGGAAGGAAGGTTTTCCAGAAAGTTTTCTTTGACCAGTACTGGACAAGAAGATGAGACAACTTATTTATAATAGTATGGAGTGATGTCTAGTTACCCTTGAGAAATTTGCGAGATGTAGCTTTTTCAAGTTGTCACGGGCTAGGCTTTGCAGTATGTTCGCTTCGCTTGTCTTACTGAAGATGTATCATTCAACATTTTCTGGCATAAATTCTTCTCTGTAATGGATTGGCCGACGGTGAGAATTTTACGCTAGATATCTTAACGTTATCGTGTTCTTTTTTTCGGAACGTGTTCACTTAAAAACGAGAGTGTTGTTTTGGGACTTCTCACTAACTTATGGTGATTTATGAAGAAATTTCGCTTGTCTTGGCAGTTGAGGGTAACCTTTATATTGCTGGTCTTGGTTAATCTTCCTTTTCTTTTTGTAGCTCAAATTAGCATGAATTTAGTGGAAAATGCCTTGCTTTCTGAAAAAGAAAACAAGTTACTTTCCATAACTCACGTTCTTGATTCCATGCTTGGGCCCAAAGGCTTTGATGGAATATTACAAAAATACCATGCCACTGAAGCATCTCGGGATGAAAAAATTGCGATTTTAAATTCAGAGCTAAAGGTTCTTAGTGATAGCTTAATCCCAGAAGGTTCAGGCCTTGCTGTGGGGTATTATAGCCTAGATCTTGACGCCATTGTAGCTTATGGCCCCTCCAAATCCTATGCACATACAGTAGGCACGTCGGTGTTACCAGAGCATCCAGGGCGCGTGGTTATGAGTTCTAATACTCCCGCTGTGGCGCGGGGTTCTATGGTACGCGGCGATATTATGAATGCCATGTCTCCCTTAGAGCGTGACGGAAGGGTTATTGGTTATTTATGGGCCAATGAGTTGGACACAGATGTTGACGCACAGCTGGCCGAGCTAACCCACGAAACGCAAATATTACTCTTAGCGTGTCTGTTGTTTACAGGTACGATTTTATTTATTTTAGCTTTGCGCACCGTAAAAGAAATGGATCATGTCATTGCTGGGGTTCGTCAATTGAAAGACGATTTGTCTTACAGAATTCCCCCAGCCAAAGGTGAGTTTGCCGATGTTGTGGCCAATATCAATGACATGGCGCAAACTATTAACAAGGCGACCAGTGAATCTGCCAGAGCCATTACCGTTTTGCAAGGTATCATGAATAATATGGACTTTGCCATTATGGTACTTGATCCAAAAACGCGTCGCATTATTTACGCAAATCCATATGTGTTAAAGCTGTGGAATGTGGAAGAAGCTGTCAATAGGATGTGTTATAAAGTTTTGTATAACAGAAGTGAACCTTGCGAAGATTGTCCACAATTACAGTTCTTTAATGAATCTGGTGAACCTGATTTCTCCATATTACATCGTGAAGAATTCAACCCTGCTTTAAATAAAGAGTTTTTGATTTCTGAGCGTCTTATTCTTTGGCACGATGATAGAATTGTGCATTTACGTGTATGTATGGATATTTCAGAGCGTAAGGCTTTGGAACAGGCCACGTCTGCCAATAAGGCTCAGCGCGATTTCTTAGCTCGTATGAGCCATGAAATCCGTACCCCCATGAATGGAGTGCTTGGTATGACCCGCTTGGCTATTCAGGATAATCCTCCAGCCAAGCAATTGAGTTACTTAAAAAAGATTCAATCTTCTGCGTCACTCCTCTTGGGTATTATTAATGATATCTTAGACTTCTCTCGCATTGAAGCCGGCGCTATGACCATTGAAAAGCACCCCTTTAATATTTACGAAGCTGTAGATAAGGTACATGAGCTTATCTTACCTCGTGCGCAAGAAAATAATACTTTATTAAAAGTAGATATTGCTCCTAATGTGCCTCAAATGGTGGAAGGAGACAGCCTGCGCTTCTCTCAAGTATTACTCAATCTTATGGGTAATGCTACGAAGTTCACCAAGGGCGGAATGGTCTCTTTATCTGCATGGTCTGAAAGTGTACTTGGCGGTAAAATACGCGTGCATTGCCAAATTACTGATACCGGCATTGGTATGACTAAGGCTCAAGTGGAAGAGCTGTTTAAGCCTTTTACCCAGGCAGATACCTCAACCTCTCGTCGCTTTGGCGGCACAGGGCTCGGTTTATCAATTTGCAAGGCTTTTGTGGAACTTATGCAAGGTAGTATTAAGGTGAGCAGTGAAGAGGGTAAGGGCAGTACATTTGCCTTCCATGTACTCTTTGATGAACATTTGGCCTTACATAATACGGAACAGCGTACAGAAAAGCCATGGGAAAGCCAGCGTTATGATGGGCATAAGTTCCTTTTGGTGGAAGATGATCCTATTAACCAAGAAGTGGCTTTGGCTGTGCTAGACGCCATGGGCATCCATGTGGATGTGGCCCATAACGGCGAAGAAGGCTTCCATAAGTATATGGAGCAGGATTATGACTTAATTCTTATGGATATGCGCATGCCTGTTATGGATGGACTCACCGCTACACGTAAGATCCGTTCCAGTGGTAAGCACGATGCACAAAGCATCCCCATTTTAGCCATGACAGCCAATGCCATGGATGAAGATAGACAAGAAAGCTTGAATGCCGGCTTAAATGCCCATATTTCAAAGCCTATTGACATGGAAGAGTTAAAGCGTACTTTCTATGCTTTCCTAGCTAGGGCTTCTCAAGAGTAATAGTTAGAAAAAAACGAATAAAGTACATATATAATATGAGTTTGTAAGCCCCTGTGCACCATGCGCAGGGGCTTTTTTGTGTGCGCTAATATTGAAAACTATGTACCTGTAGCAAAAGCAAGAGCTTTTAGCTTAAAGTCAGAATAAACCTTGCTAGAAATACGGGAGTATGCTGCTTTTTTTGTAAAATTTAGATGCATGGAATGCGTATTAGGCGCTAGGTAGAAAGCTTACTATGAGGCAAAATATGAACGCGAGAATAAAACACACAGTCATTTATTTATGACATTGGCGAAAGAGTCTTTGAATACTGCGTTCTTTTGTGAGCAATGTGTAAAAACGCATTGCTCAGGCTTAATTACACAATTGATGCTTAAAAACATTAGTGCGCCTGCATAAGAAAACCTCCCGTAAAGGCAGGAGGTTTCAGTAGTCATAAGGACCAATAAGAGAAGTTTTTTGAAAAGCTTTATTAATGGGGCTGTATTTTTGTTTTTTCGTTACGGCGTGTAATGGTAAAAACTTGTTTGGGGTCCTTTATGAGGGTCATTCCTTCTGGTAAGGTCAGGGTGGCCTTAACTTGCGCGCTTTGCCCTGCCTCCAAAAGTGGCGGCGTGACGCGTACGACCAAGCCTTTGAGGTAGGATGCATTTTTGGCGAGGCCTTCAGGCACTTCCACTTCCAAAGGAATAGATTGCGGGCTAAGGGTATAACTATTGGGATCGCCGCTGATAGTTACATTTTGATTAAGTTTAATGCTTATACGCTGCGAAGCTACGGTATAGGTCACGGAAACAAGCGTAGGTGTAATGGATGTTAGTATTTCTGATGCCACAAGGGGGAATTTCTTGGTGTAGGTTCCGGGTTGTTCCTTGGCGTCCACTGACAACTCTAAAGGTATACTCTTAATTTTAGAAATAGTTTGCTCAGGTCCGCGAATAAGCGCCGTACTTGGGGAAATGTGTATATCTTGAACCTTGAAAGCCGAAGCATGAAAGCTTGTGGTAAGCTTCTCTTTGATAGGCACGTTGCGCTCTAGCAAGGTGTCAGTAAATACAATCATTTGAGGTGGTGTAATGTCTAATACCTCAAAAGCGCGAAAGGAGCCTTCTTCAAATTGAGGCTGAATGAAGGGGATAATATTTTTCCCCTTGGCTATATCTGAAAGGTCTATAAGGTAGGGTTTTCTTGTGTCATGGCCTGCTAAAAGAGTTTTAGGGCCACGTAGATGCACGGAAACTTTATGGATAAGTCCCTCAGTAATAATAAGATTATCTGGTATATTTACATATTCCAGCCGTACTTCTAATTGCATATCGGTACGTTCTTTCACAGTAATAGTGTACCAAGCCACTGTGGCCATAGCTAAGGATAAAAGAAGAATAGGAATGTTAATACCATAAAAATTAGAGCGCATTACTAATAACCTCACGTAGTTTATTGGCGTGTATGTGGGGTTGCATGGTGCCCTTCATGGCCACAGAAATCTCTCCGCGCTCTTCAGAAACCACAATGGCCAAAGCGTCGGACTCTTCTGTAATGCCAAGGGCTGCTCTATGTCTTGTGCCAAAATTCTTCCCTTGCACCACAGCCAGCGGCAAAATACAAGAGGCAGCGGCTAAGCGACCTTTACTAATAATGACGGCTCCATCATGTAAGGGGGAGCTATGCAAGAAAAGCGAGAGTAAGAGTTTATGCGAAATTTCTGCATCCAGCGTGGTACCTTCTTGGCGCATAAGTTCTTGTAGCGGCAGGGAACGCTCGATAATAATGAGTGCACCTATGCGTAAACGGGCCATTTCTGTACACGCTTGTACAATATCTTCAATGGCTGTATGGGCCAGTGGGCTACGTTTCCAAAAATACCGCGCCCCCATTTCTCCCAAGCCTTGGCGAATATCTTTTTGGAAAAGAATAATGACCACCAAGAAAAGAGAGCCCACAATGTGCTCTAACATCCAGCGTAAAGAATAGAGTTCTAGCTGTAAGGACACCACATAAAGGATAAGCAAGATAAAAAGGCCCATGAGCGCGGCAAGGCCACGTGTTCCTTTTATAATATTTATGGCGTTGTAAATGAGTACAGTAATGATGCCAATGTCCAGGGCATCGCGCCAGTTAACCCCTGGGGGTAGTGTGAGTAAGGGGGAAAAATCTAACATGCGGTGTCCTTTATGCTTTGCTAGAAGAAAATTAGCATGGGCTTAATGCCTGCGCAATACGTAAAGCGCGAACTGTTTCTGCCACATGGTGTACGCGGTGATAAGCAATGCCTTTGTGAGCTAATAAAGCCGTGGTAATGTGGGTGGCTTCCATGCGGGCAGCAGTATTTTCCACAGGAAAGTCCAATTGTTTATGCAAAAAGGACTTCATGGATAAAGCGGCTAGAATGGGGCGCCCAAAAATGTGCAATTGCTCTATGTTCCGTAAAATTTCCCAATTCTGCTCAACGCTTTTGCCAAAGCCTATGCCGGGGTCCAGCATAATATGTTCTTCTGGTAAGCCTGCTTGGGTGAGTTCTTGCAATTTTTTTTCAAAAAAACGTAATAAATGCTCCATAATGGGCCCTGTGGGAATGTGCTCTTGCATGGAGTCAGGGCGCCC
>CAYJPR010000087.1:0-5270 GCA_964372075.1 uncultured Desulfovibrionaceae bacterium
GCGGCACCATTCATGGGCGCCAAGGGGTGCTGGTGGCAGGTCAGCTGGGAAATAAAGCAGCCAGCAGTACACGTATTTTTTTGGGCTATAATCCCATGTACATACGCAAGTTAGAAAAAATTGAAAATCATTTAACGGCCTTAGCCCATGATATACGTCATTTACATTCTGTGGCAGGCCACCTTGCCCCCCATGTCAATGAGCTTAGCCGTAAATTACATGCCGCCCTAAAAAAGCAAAAGAATCTTCTGCGCTCACGCAATCATATTTGGAACACCTTGCATTGCGACGAAGAACATATTACCCATTGCAAAGTGGTAGCCATGGGGCAAGTTTTCCCCGGTGTGGAAATAGCCATTGGTCAAGCCTATTTTTATGTGGATAGACCCTATAATAGCGTGGTCTTTTCCTTGGAAAACAATGAAATTGTTTGTAAACCTTATAGCCCTGCCAAAAAATAATGAATACCCTACAGCCCATTTTTTCCGGTGAGACCCTCATAGATATTACCGTGGTACGTCAAGCTTCTGCAGCCCCTTTGCATATGCTTGGCAGCGGCGGTAAAGAACGTGAATTACGCATATTGCCCACCTCTGCTACTAGTGCGGAAAATTGTCTTCCTGTCTTTGTGGGTTCAGGCCTTGGGCACGCCCTGAAAGCTTTTTTAGCAAGCTACACAGGCCCCGTGGCCATTGTGGATAAAGAGCAGGCTATTTTATCCCTTACCAAAGTACAGGAAAACCTTGAAAATACATTAAGCGCAGAACAAAAAGAACGCGTGTTTTGGATTACCCAAAGCAGCAACGAACAAGACGTTCTCAACAAGCTCACCCAATGGCAAAAAGAGCATAAGGGCCTCCCTTTTTTACCCATTGTACATCCCTTTTATCAGCGCCTACACAAAGAATGGTACGGTGTGGTGCGCAAACATCTGGAAGCCAGCCAACAGGTGGACTTTTGGGCCAAGGTACGCAAACCACGTTTTAGCACAGATAAGCCTCGCCTTTTACTCATTACCAGTAAATACTTTCTCATGGGCGAGTTAGCTTCTGCCTGTAAGCGCCTTGGTATAGACCATAAATTACTCACTATTCCCGATGAATCTGTGGCAAGCTCTGTCTTTATAGAAGATTTCCTCACAGCGGTAAGTGAATTTCAGCCCGATTGCCTCCTTACACTCAACCACTTGGGTGTGGACCGAGAAGGCCTGCTCATGGAGCTTTTAGATCAATTGCAATTACCTCTGGCCTCTTGGTTTGTGGATAATCCGCACCTTATTGTGCATTTATACGAAAAGCTTAAAAGCCCTTGGGTGAGCATCTTTTCTTGGGATTTAGATAATATAGACTCCCTAAAAGCCATGGGTTTTGAGCATGTATTTTACTTACCCCTTGGTACCAATCCCCATCTTTTTCACCCCAAAGCGCAGGGAAAAAGTAGCTGGGAAAGCCCTGTGTCCTTTGTGGGCAATTCCATGCTTTACAAGGTACAAACACGCCTTGGTAAAACGCAATTACCCATGGAACTTTTACGCACTTTTGAAGACGTGGCCCGAGACTTTGGTCAATGCGACACCCGTAGTATAGCTACCTTTTTACAAGAGCGTCACCCCCATGCCCATGCCTTATACGCCGACCTTCCCAATCATGAAGCGCGCCTTGGCTATGAAACAGCATTAACGTGGGAAGCTACGCGCATTTACCGCGCCTCTTGTGTGGAGCAAACTTTGCCCTTTCACCCTCTTATTGTGGGGGATGATGGTTGGAAACATATTTTTGCTCAGCAAAGAAAATCGTTTACTTTGCATGATGTGCTTAGTTATTATACAGAACTACCTGGCTTTTATCCTCTTTCAGACATTAATTTTAATTGTACCAGCAAACAAATGAAAGGGGCCGTTAATCAGCGTATTTTTGACGTACCGGCCTGTAATGCCTTTGTGCTTACCGATTGGCGTGAACAAATGGATTCTCTCTTTGAACCCCATAAAGAAATAGCTTTTTATACTGAGCCAGCAGAAGTACCGGAACTCATACGCCATTTCTTGGCACATCCTCAAGAAAGGCAAAAAATCACCACAGCGGCGCGTGAACGCGTCTTAGCTGAGCATACGTGGGACCATCGTGTACTCACCTTGCTCACCCATATGCGCAGCGTATATGGCATAAAGGATGGCAGCAAAGCCCATGGCTAAGCCCATTTTAGTGTTACAAATGCAACGCATGGGAGATCTTATTCTCTCTTTTCCGCTCATGGGGGTGTTGCAAAATATCTATGCTGGCCATCCGCTTTGGACAGTGGCAGAAGAACAATTCTTCACACCGCTCATGCCCATGGCACCGCAAACGGTATTCTTTCCCCCCTCAGCGGCGCCTCAGCTTATGACGCAATCTTATAGGGCGGTCATTAACCTCAGCCATCGCCCCGACGCGGCTCTTCTTGCCGGAAGCGTGCAAGCTGAAGAGCGCTTTGGCGCCTATACGCAAAATGGCACCACCTTCATAGGCGGTGCATGGGCCCTTTACCGCGCCAGCATTGTACACAATAATAGATATAACCGCTTTCACTGGAGCGACATTTACCTTTTAGACCATCTGCAAGGCAAAAATATTCCCCCGCATACTGTCAACGCCACAAACAAAGCCAAAGACAATACCATAGGTATTTTTGTGGGCGCCAGTGAAATAGAAAAACGCCCCTCAGCGGCGCACTTTGCTCAACTGGCTAAATCCTTAAGCCATAAAGGCCATAAAACGCTCTTTTTAGGCGGCCCCCAAGAAATAGCTATAGGCCAAGAAGCAGAGCGTTTAAGCGGACTTAAAGGCGCTTCTTTATGCGGAAAATTTAGCGTACAGCAACTGGCTCAGGTACTACAAAACCTTGCGCTTTTCATTACACCGGACACAGGCCCCATGCATTTAGCGGCATGGCTCAATACCCCAGTGCTGAACCTTTCCCTTGGGCCTGTAAACCCTTGGGAAACGGGACCACGTAGCACAAAACACACACAGCATACAGTGTTACAGCCGGCTCTTTCTTGTGTAGGATGCTGGCAAGCATGCGCAAGCACACCGCCTTGCCATGCTAAGCTCACACCCCAGCGTGTGGCCCGTCTTGCCCATGCCCTACTAGAAAAGCGACAACACACAGAAAGCACTTTACACATTTCCCCCTATGCCCTTTCTGGCCTGCATATGTACAGTGCGGGGCACACGGCACAAGGCTTATACACGCTTACTCCTTATGCACCAAGCGCAGCTCTACCCAGCTCGCGCACGCTTATTTCACGCTTTTGGCAGCAATGGTTTTGGCTCTCTTTACAAAAAAACACCTTAACAGACGCCACATTACCCAAGGAAGAATTCCGCGCTTTAGCCCAGCACTATCCGCATCTGGCAGAAAAACTCCAGCTTAGCTTTATCACCTTAGGTAAAAGCCTGCGCAAAGAACTTAAAAGCACACTTATCCATAAAAAATGTACCCTCACCGAAAATTTCTGGAAAGATTTTCCACAAATTTTACACCCTTTTAGCAGTTATGCCTATTTATATTTGCAAAATAAGCAGTACAGTCTACCGGCATGGGAAGAAATCATTACGCAGATGGAATATCTGTACAAAAGCACACAGTAAATCTTTTCTGCCCCGTATAAAACTTTTACATTTATCGTACTTCATGCTATTTATGCGGGGTTATACCAGCATACACACGCTCTACCATTCTCCTTATATTAAAAAAGGAAATGCGCGTGTTAAGGAGTTTATATGAATAAAAATATAGCCATTGTTATCACTGCCGTCATACTTCTTGGCATGGGCCTTGTGACCTATAATGAATATAATACGCCCATTTCTGCCCCTGTGACTCCACATGCACAATCTTCTGCGCCTATGGCAGAGCAAAAGGGAGAAAAAGAAGCAGAAGCGGAAGATCAACAAAATACCAAACAAACATTGACCGCAAGCGCTGCTCCTACACCTGCCTTGCAAGCAGCACCAGCAACAAAGACCCAAGCGCTTCAGCCAGCTCCTGCTACCGCCCCAGTGCCTGCTACAGCCCCAGCCCAAGCGTCTCAAGCGGCACCTAAGGTGGCACCCCAAACTCCACCTGCTGTGCCTGCTACAGTTACTGCGCCTACCGCGCCTAAGCCGGCTCCTGCACCTGTGCAAGTGGCACAGTCGGCACCAGTTGTACCTGCAACACCAGCCGCCAAGCCCGCACCTGCACAAAATATAGCGCAAAAAGTGGAAGACCCTGTACAAAAAGCCCTAGAAGCCAGTAGAAAGGAATCTACCTTACCCCCTACTGTGCTTGAAGCGCAAAAAGAAGCACAAAAGGCCGCCGTCAAAACCACCGCCAAGGCCGCCCCTTTACCTAAAATTATCAAGCGCATCACCGTTATGAAAGTTGGCGATGGCATCACCGTGCGTTTAGACAGTAATCAAACACCTACCTATAAAATTATGCGCTTAACATCTCCAGAACGCCTTGTCCTTGACCTTGATGGTACATGGAAATTACGCGCCCCCGGTGTGCCTAGCAATGCTCTTGTTTCCAATGTACGCATTGGTGATCACAAAGAAGGTACACGCATAGTTATTGACCTTAAAAAAATTCCCGCAGATATTCGCTATCTTAAATACGGCGAAACGGGCCTTGATGTAAGATTACGCTAATATTTTACTCATATTATAACTTATAAGGTGATTTTGCATGTCTTCATTACGTATTCCAAAAGCCGCTTTTATGGCAACGCTCTTGGGGCTTTCTTTGCAAACAACGCCTCTTATATCCACACCTGTATTTGCTCAAGAGGCTAAAGACGAGAGCACAGAGAGCATGAAGAAATCTCTCTTTGCTGCTACTGTATTTGAGACGCCAGGAGAAGCACCAAAACCTGCTCTTAAAGCTGCACCTTTACCTAAAATCATCAAACGCATCAGCGTTATGAAAGTTGCCGATGGGACCACTGTGCGTTTTGACAGTAATCAAATGCCTACGTATAAAGTTATACGCTTAGCATCTCCAGAGCGTCTTGTTCTTGATATTGATGGCATATGGAAATTACGTGCCCCCGCCATACCCAACAATGCTCTGGTTTCCAATGTACGCATTGGTGAGCACAAAAATGGTACACGCATAGTTATTGACCTTAAAAAAGTTCCCGCAGATATTCGTTATCTTAAATATGGCGAAACGGGACTTGATGTAAGACTACGTTAATACTTTACTCATATTATAACTTATAGGGAGACTTTTCATGTCCTCAT
>CAYJPR010000088.1:0-5242 GCA_964372075.1 uncultured Desulfovibrionaceae bacterium
GGAAGGCGTTTTTCCATAATGCCGGTAATAAGCAAGGTGGCTATGGGTTGCAAACCTATGAGCGTAGCCCCCACGGCGGCTCCGGCATATTCCAGCGCCACCGAAGAAATCCATATACCGCCCACAGGGCCCACTAAACAGCCCCACAGAAAATATTTAATCAATTCAGGATGCGCTCGTACTCCGGCTATACTACTACGCACCCTATGAAAGCGTACAGCCATAAGCCAAAGCAGTAAAGAAGCCGCAAAATTACGCACAAAGGTGAGCATAAGCGGCGACATATGAGCATTTAAGGCTTCCTTACTCATGACAAAAGACAAAGCCAGTAATAGGGCTGATAATAAACCTAAAGAGACACCTGCTACATAGACCTTAGGCGACGGCGCTTGTTCATGTCTTTGCAAGCTATCGCTACAGCTACGTTTTTTCTCTGCTCGCACCACAAAGATAACCCCAAGCGTAGCTAAGATAATGCCAAACATGCCCTGCAAGCCCAGCTCTTCTCCAAGAAAAAACACTGCCATAAGCGCTGTCATGCAGGTAGAAAGAGAAATAAAAACCACACCGGCACGTAGACCTATGCGCCCATAGCATTCATAGGCGCACCAATCTGCCACACCTATGCCAAAAATACCTGAAAGCATGGCCATGGCCCAAATATAGCCTGATTGTTGTGAAAATTGCCCAAAGAAAATACACAGAAAAAAAAGAACAAAAGCGCCTAGAGGCTGGCGAAAAAGCATAAATCCATGCACCCCCAGCACTCGAGCTAGGGACGCATGGATATAAGACGAAATACTCCAGGAAAAAGCCGTGGCAATGCCGGCGACTATACCCAGAAGACTTCCAAAAGTGAGCATAATTTTACTTGAAACGAGCTAAAATATCTTCCAAGGCCGCTAAGAAGGCATCTAGCTGCGCTTCTTCTACGGTTAAAGCAGGAAGCAAGCGCAATACGGTATCTTGCGTAAGATTACAAATAAAGCCGCGCTCTAAAAGCTCATCCCATACAGGTTTACCGGGCACAGCTAAATCAATACCCAGCATAAGGCCAAGACCGCGCACTTCTTTGATGGTGCCGGGAAGGCGCTGAGATAAAGCGTCTACCTTAGCCATGAAATCATTGCCAAGCTTAGCGGCACGATCTGCTAAATTATCACGCAGCATAATATCCACACAGGTGGCGGCCACGGCAGAAGCTAGTGCACCGCCGCCAAAGGTGGTGGCGTGGCTACCGGCTTCAAAACCGGGATTTACGGTATTGGTGGTGAGCATGGCGCCCATGGGCACACCATTGGCAAGGGCTTTAGCCACGGTAATAATATCTGGCTGTACATCAAAATTTTGGAAAGCCCAGAATTTTCCTGTACGGCACAGGCCGCCTTGCACTTCATCCACCATGAAAAGAATATCTTTTTCACGGCAGAGCGCTTCAATATCTTTAATATAAGCCTGAGTCACAGGACGAATACCACCTTCGCCTTGTACCACCTCAAAGAAAATACCGGCTGTTTGCGGGCCCACGGCAGCGCGTAAAGCATCCATATCGCCCCAAGCTACTTGCGTAAAACCTTCTGGAATGGGCGCAAAACCGTCTTGAAAGCGCTCTTGCCCTGTGGCAGCCACAGCGGCTAAGGTACGACCGTGAAAAGCGCCCGACAAAGTAATAATTTCATAGGCATCACGTTTTTTTACTTTACGCATATAACGGCGAGCCAATTTAAAAGCCGCTTCATTGGCCTCAGCACCGGAGTTGCAGAAAAAGGCCTTATCCATATGACATGTGGAGAGAAGCTTTTCAGCTAAATCTAACTGTTCTTCTTGATAAAATAAATTACTTACATGCCAAAGCTTTTCCGCTTGTTTTTGCAGGCTTTGCACCACTTCTGTATGGCAATGCCCAAGACCTGTCACGGCAATACCTGCCAACAAGTCAATATATTCTTTGCCATCGGCGTCCCATAAAAGAGAGTCCTTACCGCGTACAATGGCCAAGGGATAACGTCCATAAGTACGACATAAAGATTGTTCTTCTCTTTCTTTCATGGCCAAAAAAGCAGCTGATGCCTGCGTCATTGTTTTCTCTCCTTTCCTAGAGCTAAGTTGTTTTTGTGCCCAGTTATTTTGTACTGAGTTATTTTTGTCCGGTATGCCCAAAGCCACCACTGCCGCGTGAGCTTGGCTCCAATTGCGCACATATATGTACAATGGGCCTTGCAATGGGCTGGAAAACCAATTGCGCTACGCGTTCTCCGCGCGTGATGGTATAGGGCGTCTCAGACGTATTTAAAAGCATAATCATAATTTCACCGCGATAATCTGCATCTATAACTCCCACACCTTGCGCCACCACAATGCCATGCTTGGCACCAAGCCCGCTACGTGAGTAGACAAAGCCGGCTATGCTCTCTTCCCCCGACATGTCGGGCGCCACAGCTATGCCCGAAGGTATAAGCAAGCGTTGGATGGGGGCAAGCGTCATAGCCTCCTCAGCAAAACAAGCCCGCAAATCAAAACCGGCAGAAAGCGGTGTGGCATAGGTGGGAGCGCCGCCATAGAGCTTTTCTGCCTCGGGGCGCATAAAACAAAGATGAAGATTGTGCATGTCTACTGCATACCTCAAAGCCCCCAGCGGGGCAAGAAAGAATGAGCCCATGGCCCCTATGAAAGAAAAAAGGGCTTTCTCCCCATGGAAAAAGCCCTTGTATACGTCAAATAGATGTACCTATACTTCTACATTTTCCCATTTATCTGTGGGTAACCATTGTCGCAATACGCGTTCAAGTTCTTTAATAATAAGCGGCTTAGATAAATAATCATTCATGCCAGAGCGCAAAAACTCCGAACGCACATCGCCCACAGCATTGGCTGTTAAAGCCACAATGGGCACCACGCGGAAGCGATCATCCACCAGATTACGAATGTGCATGGTGGTTTCCACGCCGTCCATCTTGGGCATCATATGATCCATAAAAATCACATCATAATGCACTTTCTTTACATTCTTAATGGCTTCTTCACCGCTAAGCACCGTATCTACCGCCACGCCATATTCTTCTAGTACGCTTTGGGTAATAATAAGGTTAATATTATTATCATCCACCACCAAAGCACGTACGCCTTGGGTTTTCAGCGAGAAAGAATTTTGATTGGCTGCAGAATCACTCACGTGGTAAATGGAACCTTCCAGCAAACGCGCCACCACAATGGTGGTTAAAGGGGCATAGGCTACGGTTACATTATCGGGCACATCTTTACTTTCAAAATAATTGCGCGATAAGGCCAGCACATGTACATGCGGCACAGAGCCCACATCAAAAATAGAAAGCTTGGAATACTCCATAAACACGTGCGAATATTCATAAATATTGGCAGACGAAGCAATTCTTGTGGCTGTGGCGCCCATTTCATTAAGCTTCTCGCATAAGAAATCGGCCTTTACAGCATTTTCTAACCACACAGCCACGCGCATATCTTCAAAATTGTTGGTGGCTAAAAGAGGTGTGGCATCTTCTACCACTTGGGGCAATTCAAAAGAAAATACCGAGCCCTTACCATAGGTGCTTTCCACAGCAATGGAACCGCCCATTTCTTCTACCAAGCGTTTGGTAATGGCAAGACCAAGGCCAGTACCTTCAATATTTCTATTTTTCTTGGTATCTAACTGTGAGAAATTGCTAAAGAGCATGGGCAAATCTTCTCGGCGAATGCCTATGCCCGTATCTTCTACACGCACCTTCAAAACTGTGGTTTCGCCCTTTGCTGCAGGCTCTGCCTTCATGCATAAGCGCACATGCCCTTGATAGGTAAACTTCAAAGCATTGGACAGCAAGTTCACCAAAATTTGTTTGATGCGTATGCTGTCGCCCACAAGTATGCTTGGCAAGGCATGATAATCTTCCACCAAAAGCTCAATATCTTTACGCCCTATGCGCACATTAATAAGAGCCACAATATCATTGATAAAAGACTCTACATAATACGCATCGGGAATAATTTCTAAGGCGCCGGCTTCAATTTTGGAAAAGTCCAAAATATCATTGATAATGGCCAGCAAAGAGCCCGCCGCACCCTTGATATTTTGTAAGCATTCATTGACCTGCCCCTCAGGATTATGGCGCAATGCAATGTCTGACATGCCCAAAATGGCATTCATGGGCGTGCGGATTTCATGGCTCATATTGGCAAGGAAGGTACTTTTGGCTTGGTTGGCAAGCTCTGCACTTTCAAGGCGTCTTTGCTCTGTGATATCGCTTAAAAAGCCTTCCAAAAGATAGGGTTCGCCCTGGGGCGTAAACTCCGCCACACGGCTACGCTCCCACACCCATTTAACAGTGCCATCCTTCGTGATAACTCTAAAAGTGGTATCTAACGGCAAGCCCACATCAAGGGTAGCTAAATTCACATCTGCTAGGGCCTGCACATCATCGGGGTGCACAAGGTCAAAAAAGCGTACGCCGCCTTCGCGGGTGAGTTCTTCTGCCGTATAACCGTACAAAGCCTCACACCCATCACTAATGTAAGTAAATCTATATATGGGAGGCTCGTTAAAGCATTGATAAATGGCACCCGGCAAATTATTCATAAGCCTTTCTGCACGACTTTGGGTAATACGAATATCGTCCATGGCTTGATGGTGTAATGCTGAAGTCATGGCCAAGGCCACAAAATCTGCCAGAGAAGAGGTAAAGTCTTTTTCTGCTTCCGTCCACACGCGTTCTGTGTTCATTTGCTCCACGCAAATAACACCCACCACCTCACCATTCATACGTACAGGAGCATCTAAAGTGGCACTCATGGACTGATTATAGCTACCTATAAGGTCTATATAGGTATCCCCGGTGCTGGCATCAATGCTTAAGACGCGATTCTCCCTAAGTCCTGCCACATAGAGTGGATGCGGCACTAAGCTCAAATCATCCACCACAGTGAAGTTATCATCTTCGCGAGTATACACCAAAATAGAATGCAATGCATTTTCTTCTAATAGAATGCGCCATAAAGAGACGCGTGTCACCGCCAAAGCTGAGCAGGCTTCTTTGGCAATGACCGAACCTGCTTCTTTCAGATTGCCTGAAGTTAGGGCAGGAGACTTAGTTATTCGCGCTAAAGCGTCGCTCAGACTTTGTGCCTTATCAAAATTACTCGAGATACTCATATTACCTTCACAAAAAGTACTAATTACCTTCTAAAACTTTTTCTATGCGGGAAAGTGCTTCCATAAGCACTTCGTCGGCGA
>CAYJPR010000089.1:0-5225 GCA_964372075.1 uncultured Desulfovibrionaceae bacterium
TCTTATTAGCGCCATAACTTACAAAAGCGGCTTGTAAATTGGCATCAATATTATTGACCACGCCCTTGTAAATATTTCCCTTAGTCTTTACCTGATGCAACATCTCTAAATAGTATTCGTGAATGATACCATTTTCCACCAGAGCCACTTCCACTTGTTCACCTTGGACCATGGAAATAAACATCTTGCGCTGAGCACTTTCCACAGGCTTTTTCACAGGTAAGGTGCGTGCACGCCCTGGCTTTCCTTCCCCTAAAGAAGTACCGCCCTTAGTTAAAGATACGGATTTTTGCGCACGAGAGGAAAAACCCTCCTCTTCGTCATCATCCATTATATCTTGTGCTTCTTCTAAAAGAGCTAAAGGCCGTTTTTTACCGCGCTTACCGCGTCCACCACGACGCCCACGACGACTTTTAGCAGAGGAAAGGGAAATATCTTCTTGTTCAGTGGCGTTTTTCTCTTCGCCATCTTCGATTTTTTCAAAAGCGTCGGTCACAACAGGGCTTTCTTCTTGCACAACAGCAGATTTAGCCTTCACATTACGACGTGGACGCCTTGTCTTTTTTTCTTCTCGCTGAATAATTTCAGGAACTTCAGTAACAACTCTTTCAACACCGGCGCTTTGAGGTTCATCAGAAACTAATGTTTCTGAACTAAGAACATCATTTGCGGAAGCTACTTCTTCAGGACGTATTTTTTTAGGGCGACCGCGGCCTACTTTAGCGGCTTTAGGAGCTACAGTGCTAGGCACTTTTTTCGCTTCACCACTGCCGCCATCTTCCGCAGCCACTGACTCTTGTATTGGAGCAGCAATATTTTCCGTTTCTCCAACGGGGCTTTCCGTTTTTGTAGTACGTTTAGCTCTTGTACTACGCGTTGAAGTACTTTTACCACGAACAGCGCGAGTTTTAGTACCTACACTTGAAACAGCGCCCTCTTCTTGAGAAGAGCTCACACTTTCAATGGCACTTTTTTCCTCTGTAGAAATAAGACCGTCTTCTTGAGTGGTATTTTGCGTTGTAACTGGCTTTTTACGGGGACGCCGTGCAGGGATTTTTTTCTTTTCAGACGTAGAAGGAGAAGGAGTTTCTTCTGTGGTTAATGCTGCAGAAGAAGTTGTTTTTTTACGGCTTTGTGTTTTTGCTGTACTACGACGGGGATTTTTGGGCGCTGCCTTAGGTGCAGCTTCAGTATCAGAATTTTGATCAGCAGTCATAAATATCCTTATGATAGAAATTTCTCAGCCACTTTTGCCACCGTGCTGTAGGTGGGGTTTTGCGCTACTCAATGAGAAAAGGTGCACAAGTAAGAAAAGACCCTAAGGATTTTTGCCCCCCATTGCAAGTGTTAAAGACATGCCTTGAAAAAAAAGCCACTGCCCCATCATTATATAGCATCAATACATGTTCTTCTCAGCACACAGGGAAAAGTCTTCCCTTTTACTCCCTAAAATCCTCCTTTTTTACCCTACATTTTTTTCCTAGTAGCATTTTTACAACTCTAAATAATTAATATTAAAGAATAAATAAACTTTGGCACACCACTTGCTACTAGAGAAGTACAGCTTAAACCTTTCAAGGAGGTACATTATGTCTTTGGTCGTTAACCACAACTTAATGGCGATGAATACCGCCAGGAATTTAAACATCCACTATGGTAACCTTGCTCAATCAACCGAAAGACTCTCGTCCGGTCTTCGCATTAACTCCGCAGCTGATGATGCAGCTGGCCTTGCAATCCGCGAATTGCAACGTGCAGACATTGCAACCTTAAATCAGGGTGCTCGCAATGCTAACGACGCCATCTCTATGATTCAAACCGCTGACGGTGCTTTGCAAACCATCGACGAACAGCTCATTCGCATGAAAGAGCTTGCCGAACAAGCCGCAACTGGTACGTATGATTCTACTCAACGTCTTATGATTGAATCTGAATACCAAGCCATCGCATCGGAAATCACACGTATTGCCAATGCTACGGACTTTAACGGCATCAAATTGCTCGACGGTACCTTATCCGGTACACACGACGGTAGTCAACTTAAGTCTACAGGCGCATTAAAGGTACACTTTGGTACCGCCAACGATAGCGCAGAAGACTATTACTACATCCGTATTGGTGACTCCACCGCATCTGCCCTTGGCATTGGTATGCAAAGTGCGGAAAATGCCGGTCACACAGTTTCTACCCAATCTCAAGCGCAGGCTTCTCTTGTAGCCATTAACGATGCTATTATCTCTAAGGATAAGATTCGTGCGCACCTTGGAGCCATCCAAAACCGTTTAGAAGCAACCATTAGTAACTTAAACATTCAGGCGGAAAACCTTCAAGCCGCCGAATCACAAATCTCGGATGTGGACGTTGCAACAGAAATGACAACATTCGTACGCAATCAGATCCTCACCCAGAGTGCGGTAGCCATGTTATCGCAAGCTAACTCACTGCCAAAGATGGCACAGCAGCTCATAGGCGGCTAGTAGACCATCTTATATATAGGCTGTGGCAGACCAAAGACGGGAGGCCTGGGGGATGACGACCCCCGGGCCGGTCTGAAAAGACCTTGGTCAGCAAAGAGTCACAGCCAGGGGCAGTCAGTAAGCTGCTAAGTGATACGCAAATGAAGGCAGTGAGCGTGCAGCAATGGGCGGCACGCTTGGGGAAAGCCTTTTAGGCAAAGCTCAAAAAGTTACCACATGGTATATTATGGTATATCTAGGTAGGTATTAAAGAGAGCTTCGCAGGCCTTATGGAAGATATGTCTGTATTCTTCCCCTACAGGGGAAAATTATAGGCTTAAAAGCGCAAGACGCGCGGCTTCTTGTTCGGCACGCTTTAAACTTTGCCCACTAGCCTTAAACATTTGCCCTTGAGGTAAGGTAAGACACACTTCGTACAGCTTAGCGTGTTCTGGGCCTGAACTTCTGAGTAGCACATAGACGGGTCGGTCTTTGTGCAGTCTTTGTACAGCTTCTTGTAGTTGTGTTTTATAGTCTTTACGTAAACTTTGGTTGGAAGAATCTGGCCAATGCTTGGAGAAAATATGTAAAACAACCGCGTAAGCGGCGTCATATCCACCATCTTCAAATACCGCACCAAGCACTGCTTCAAATGCATCGCTCAACACAGTATCCCTTTGCCTTCCCCCTTGGCTTTCCTCTCCGCGTCCCAAGCGTAAATGCGTATCTATACCCAATTCTCGGGAAAGATGAGCAAGGCTTTTGGCAGAAACAAGGGAAGAACGCAACTTAGTCAAATCCCCTTCTCGAGCTGTAGGAAAGCGTGTAAAAAGAGCCCAAGACACGCACAGTTCTAAAACAGCATCTCCTAAAAATTCCTGTCTTTCATTGTGCATACCAGCATTTTTACTTTCATTAGCAGAGGAGCTATGGGTTAATGCCGTTTCTAAATACTGTAGATTGGTAAATGAATATCCCAGTCTGTCTTGCAATTCTAAATAAGTAGCCATAAAAACCTCCGCATAGCCTGCCTACTCTAGTATACGCTCTTACCCCAAATAGCAAGCGCCCAGCCCATAAAAGACAATTTATAGGACTTTTTACTTATTTCATGGATTTTTTACCTTGACAGGGCGCCCTGCTATGTCTACCTAAAAGAACATTATTTGTAAGGAGAGTACTATGGCTCAAGATATTCGTTTGTTTAAATTGGTCACCGGTGAAATTATCATTGGTAAATACGATGCAGAAAAAGATATGGTGACAGAAGTTGCCACCATTCAAAGTGTGCCCCTTCAACAAGGCGGCGTGCAAATGATGCTCTTGCCTTATGGTATCCCTTTTGAAAATGTTTTGGGCACCAGCATTGAGGGCAAGCACTTCTTGTATCGCTTTACGAGCATTCCTCAAGAAATCAAAGATAAGTACTTAGAAGTTTCCATCAATATTTCCACCCACGGTGGCATGGGTAACTTGCAATTTAACAAGCCTGAAGAAAGCAAACTTATTAAATAATACTAAGCAATAGTCATTTAATTTTTGTTTCTAAATGAGAAGATAAAGGGAAAGGACTTAGATAAGTACTTTCCCTTTTCAGACTTCTAACAAAACACCCAGTGGAAAGCCTCAAAAATAAATAATTTAGCCATGCAAAGGCATTGCCTCTGCTCTTGATTTTTTATCATACTGACTTTACCAACACTTTGAAGCTAAGCCCCTAATCATTTAACACTTAGTCAATGTATTTATAAAGTAAAATATCTTGTTAAGGATAGACCATGCGTGAATTACTCCCTCTGCTCCCAAGACCCAGCCGCTATATAGGCATTGAAGAAGGCGCTGTACATAAAGATGCCAGCACCTGTACCTTACGTATAGCCTTGGCTTTTCCAGATACCTATGAAGTGGGTATGTCCTATCTTGGACAAAAAGCCTTAAGCAATGTGCTCAATGCACACGAACAATGGTGGGCAGAACGCGTCATGGCCCCGTGCCGCGAAACGGCAGAAATTTTGCGCACGCATAAAACACCTCTGGCCACCTTAGAGTCAGATACGCCTCTGGCACAAATGCATTTAATGGGTTTTTCCTTAACCCACGAACTGGCCTATACTAATATTCTCTATATGTTAGACCTTGGGCATATTCCCTTACGCACACAAGATCGCGGAGAGGACATTTTTGCCTACCCCATTATTATAGTTGGTGGCGGAGCTACGTTAAGTGCAGAACCTCTTGCTCCTTTTATGGATCTTATGGTCCTTGGCGAAGGGGAAGAGGTGCTGGTGGAAATTTGTGACCTTCTATGCACCGCCAGAAATGAAAATTGGACCCGAAGCCGTTTCTTAGAAGAAGCACGCCATATTCAAGGTGTATATGTACCCTCTCTTTTTACAGAAAATAGTGATGGTAGCTTAAGTCCAAAATTCCAAGACTATACGAAGGTCTATCGTCGTCTTGTGCAGGATATGGATAAAGCGGCCTATCCCATACGTCAAGCCGTGCCCATTGGTGCTGTGCACAACAGGCTTTCTTTAGAAATTGCTCGTGGTTGCACGCGTGGTTGCCGTTTTTGCCATGCCGGTATGATTTACAGACCAGTACGCGAACGTTCCTTGCCTAATATTAAAAATATTTTGGAAAGCTGTCTTAAGGGCACAGGTTTTGATGAAATTTCCTACCTTTCCTTAAGTACAGGAGATTTTTCTGCCCTAAAAGGTCTCTTTATGGATACGGTGGACCGCTGTGCTGAGGAACAAATTTCCGTCT